>NZ_JAQWTM010000077.1 GCF_029242675.1 Flavobacterium sp. | reverse complement strand
AAGTTTATGTGATTAAAATTTAATGAATTAGCTTGAATAATTGTTTTTTAAATTCCTATATTTGCAAACTCAAAAAAATTATTACAATATAATAAATAAGGAAGAAAATGACGAAAGCAGATATCGTAGCAAAAATTTCAGAAAAATTAGGTCTTGAAAAGGGTGATGTTCAAGCAACAGTAGAGACTTTTATGAATGAAGTTAAAAATTCATTAGAGACTGGAGACAATGTATATTTAAGAGGTTTTGGAAGTTTCATCGTGAAAACAAGAGCTGAAAAAACAGGTAGAAATATTTCTAAAAATACAACTATCAAAATACCTGCACACAACATTCCTGCATTTAAACCTGCAAAAGTTTTTGTAGAAGGAGTAAAAACAAATAACGAAGCAAAATAATATTATTAATCATAAAATCTAAACGATTATGCCAAGTGGTAAAAAAAGAAAGAGACATAAGGTAGCTACGCACAAAAGAAAAAAAAGAGCGAGAGCTAACCGTCACAAAAAGAAAAAGTAGTTTTTAACTACTTTTTTCTTTTTAAACGTAAACGTTCATTGAAATTGAAAATTAGCACACAGTCAGCCGTTAGTAGTATTCAGCCCGCTGATCATTACTTTTACAAAACTGCCAGCTAGTTTTCCCCGGGTACAATGCCTGTTAAATTATTGTTTAATCCATCCCTACAATTAGCTTGTGGCCTAAAGCCCAACGCCAAAAAGTTCGGATAAAAATTTACAAATGAATAAAGAATTAATCATTAGATCTAGTTCTGATTTCGTAGATTTTGCCTTATTAAAAGATGGAAAACTAATTGAATTACACAAGGAAGAAGAAAAAAGCAACTTTCAAGTAGGTGATATTTTTATTGCCAAAATACGAAAACCCGTTGCTGGACTTAACGCTGCTTTTGTAAATGTAGGCTTCGAAAAAGATGCCTTTTTACACTATCATGATCTAGGTCCTAATTTAACTTCTCAGTTGAAATTCATAAAACTTGTAAGCGCAGGTAAAATAAAAGATTTCTCCCTAAAAAACTTTCAGTTTGAAAAAGAGATAGACAAAGATGGAACCATTACCGAGGTAATAAACGCCAATCAATCTATCTTAGTACAAGTAGTAAAAGAACCAATATCAACCAAAGGGCCAAGAATTAGCGCTGAGCTTTCTCTTGCCGGTAGGTTTATTGTTTTAGTTCCTTTCTCTGATCGGGTTTCTATTTCTCAAAAAATAGAAGATCGTAAAGAAAAAGACCGACTCAAAAAACTTGTACAATCCATCAAACCAAAAGGATTTGGTGTTATTGTTCGTACAGTAGCCGAAGGCAAAAATACAGCCGAATTAGAAAAAGATTTGCAGAACCTGCTTAGCAGATGGACTGCAATGTGTAAAAAATTACCAACTGCTCATCATCCGTCAAAGGTTCTAGGGGAACTCAATAGAGCTTCTTCTATCCTTAGAGACGTGTTTAATGATACTTTTACGAGTATTCAAATTGATGATGAAGAGTTGTACAACCAAACAAAGGATTACTTGCAAGAAATTGCACCATCCAAACAATCAATTGTAAAGTTTTATCAGTCAAATGATACGCCTATTTTTGAGAAATACAACATTGAGAGACAAATCAAAACTTCTTTTGGAAAAACAGTATCCATGAGTAAAGGGGCTTATCTTATTATTGAACATACTGAAGCTTTGCACGTTATAGACGTAAACAGCGGAAACCGTTCTAATAAAGCCTCCAATCAAGAGGACACTGCCATGGAAGTCAATATGATTGCCGCTGCTGAAATCGCTAGACAATTGCGTTTACGAGATATGGGCGGAATAATTGTAGTTGATTTTATCGACTTGTCTAATCCCGAAAACCGCAAAACATTGTTCGAATTCCTGCGGGAAGAAATGAGCGACGATAAAGCAAAACACAAAATCTTACCTCCTAGTAAATTTGGATTAGTCCAAATCACACGACAAAGAGTAAGACCCGAAAGAAATATAAAAACTAGAGAAGAAGATCCAAACGATGTAAATGGCGAAATTGAAGCGCCAATAATTATCATCGACAAAATCATATCTGATCTAGAAGGAGTATTAAAAAACCATAAAAAAGTGGTACTTAATGTACACCCTTTTGTGGCCGCATACCTTACCAAAGGTTTTCCATCATTACGTTCAAAATGGTTTCTTGAACATAAAAAATGGGTGAAAATTATACCTCGTGACGCTTACACGTATTTAGAATATCATTTCTTTGATAAACAAGGAAATGCTATAAAAGACTAAACATCAAACCGCTTTTCGCAAGATTAGCGGTTTTTTTGTACCCAAATTCCAGCTCGAATCAATTTACAATTCCATCAAAGAAACTTCATTTGCCAAATAATAACATGATGAGCATGCAACTTTTTATATATTGTTTCTCTTTTATAATACAAGTCACAGGCATTGAACCAACATAAAATTGCATGATTGCAACAATAATTTTTTATTCCATTATCACAAATCCTATCGATAGTAATACAATCAAACCCATTCATCGCAACAAATAAATAAAGGTACCCACTCGTTATATTTTTAATAACTATATTAGACCACCGTGAAAAACTGCATACAATGTGGTTATTCAAATTACAAATAGTTGCTAAATAAAACTTATGAACTACTTTATATTTATCCTAGGCGTTATACTTTTAGTAATTACAGCTACCGACTTAATTAACACTTCACTATCTGTTAGAGGAGCCGGTTTTTTAACAAGACGACTTTCTAAGTCTATTTGGAGTGCCTTGTTGAGAATCAATAAAAAAATGGGACGCCGAAAAGTACTGCAATTTGGCGGTGCTATAATCTTAGTTTCTATCTTGATTAACTGGTTGTTGCTAATTTGGATTTCGGCTAGTTTATTATTTATTAGTGAGCCCAAGTCGTTGATGAATGTAGAAACAAATACCACCACAACGATAGTTAACAAAATATTTTTTACAGGCTATACCCTTTCAACTTTGGGACTAGGTGATATAGAACCCGAAGGGAATTTTTGGGATATCCTTACGGCAATACTATCATTTACGGGCCTTATACTAATTTCAATAGCCATTACCTATTTGATTCCGGTAGTGTCGGCTGAGATTACAAAACGAAAAATAAGTGTCAACATCAACACTTTAGGCGGGTCGGTTCAAGAAATATTGTTGAATTACTGGAACGGAAGTAATTTTAAAGAACTAGAACAACCATTTATACCTCTAATTGACTCCATAATTTTACATGCGCAAAACCACAAAGCCTATTCGGTTTTACATTTTTTTCATTCGTCAGACAAGAAAGAAGCATTTGTACTTAATATTACTAATCTAGACGAGGTAATTACCGTATTACTTTATAATATTCCAAAAGACCAACAGCCTTCCTACAATGTTTTAATTCGGCTTAGAAAAGCAATATCAAGCTATTTAGTTACTTTACCAGCCACTTTTATAACCCCTGGCAAAAAAACGCCTCCCATTCAGCTATTAACTGACTTGGAGAATCAAGGAATTCCCATCTTGTCAGGAACTGCAATTGACTTGGAATACATGAAACTTACTACTAGACGGAGATTACTTTTATCCTTAATTAATGACGATGGATGGGAATGGACTGACTTACAATGCGGCACTTATAATCACGAGATCGTAATTGAGCAGATTAGTTAATTAGGAGGTGCGATCGTAAAATAATCGTATGGACAAACAAATAATACTTTTAAACAAGCCACAACTTTTACTATTAAATAATGACACCTAAAAACAGGAATACATCACAACTCAATCTGGGAAATGATATCCTACTTGAAGAAAGCAATGAGTTCGTCACAAAATACAGAAAACTAGTCGAAGCGCTACTTATTGTAGTTGGAATTGTAGTATCAAGTGTTTTAATCGATTTTTACTTTTTACCAAAAACTACTGTAAATGATGAGATAACTCACTATCGTATCGAGTACGTGAGAAATAAAGCAGGAAGCAGTAGAACGGCGGTTGCCTATCGGTTCTTTACTGCAAAAGGGCATTCTTTTACAACTGAAAAAACATTCATCGAAGAAAATGATATCACTATAGAATTTACATCCCTATTTAAAAACAATAGTAAAGTGTACTCTTCAAAAACAGATTATTCAAAAAAAATATCGTCAGGATTAACAGGTGTATTACTCTATTTGTTTGATGGTTTTTTATTTTCTATAGTGTGCAGCCTAATAATTTTACATACAAAAAAGAATATAGGAGAGAATTCCTTTTATAATATTATCTGCCTGAATTCATTTCTTTTATTTTTATGCTTGTGCATTTTATACTTGTATTAAAACGACGCTTTAGTTACCTACTATTTCCGCTTCTCAACAAAAAATCGCTTCATTAAACTAGAAGCTTCCTCAGCCATAATTCCGGACACAACAGTAGTTTTAGGATGTAGCTGCGTTCCCATTTTTATAAAACCTCTTTGTTCATCTCGAGCACCAAAAACTATTTTGGTAATTTGACTCCAATACAAGGCTCCAGCACACATTTGGCAAGGTTCCAAAGTCACATATAGCGTACACTCTTTCAAATATTTTCCGCCCAAGTAATTGGCTGCAGCGGTTATGGATTGCATTTCAGCATGAGCAGTTACATCATTTAATAGCTCCGTTAAATTATGAGATCTTGCAATAACCGTATTGTTGACAACAACAATTGCACCTACTGGGATCTCACCTTTTTCAAAAGCCATTTCAGCTTCTTGCAAAGCTTTTTTCATAAAGTATTCGTCCGTGAAAATATTTTCCATATGGCAAAAGTAGCGCTTTACAATTTATTTTTTAGTACTTTTAAATATTGAAATTCAAAAATGGAACGAACATATAAAATCAATATTCCTGAACCTTGCAACGAAGATTGGAACAAAATGACTCCAACTAATAATGGAAAGTTTTGTACTAGCTGCGCTAAGACTGTTGTTGATTTTACTACAATGCTGCCCGATGAAATAGCGCACTATTTTCAAAAAAACACAAACGTTTGTGGAAGATTCAAGAGCTCTCAATTGAATTCAATTACAATTCATATTCCAATACAAACTTTATACAGTCAAACACAGTATAACAAATTGTTCTTATTAGCTCTATTCATTACTATGGGAACTATGCTATTTAGTTGCAAAAACGACGATGGTACAAAGCAAAAGATTGATAAAATCGAAATTACGAACGACATCGTAAGCAGTGAAACCATACCTTCACTTACTCCAAAATCTGCTGATTCGTTGCAAAATAAAACACCCCTGTCAAAAAAAACACCACAAGCAAAGTTCAAAAAACATAGAGCTACAACTTATAACGAACCATTATCGAAAAAAGAGCAATCAATAAATGATGAAAAGGTAATTTACGAAGATAACACTACTTATGGCGTTATTGGACTTAGCGTCTATCCAGATTACAAGGGAGGTATTGCCAAATTCTATTCCTTTATTAAAGATAATTACAAACAAGTTATCAATAATAAAAGCTTAAAAGGAGAAATTGAAGCTACTTTTGAAATTGACCAAAATGGAACCTTAAATGATGTAACCATTATTAAAGGACTAAATAGCACGATCAACCAAGAATTGATAAGAGTACTGAAGTCATCACCTGAGTGGTATCCTGGAGAACAAAATGGTAAAAAAAGAAATTGCAAATTTCAATTATCAGTCAGTATTAAACCAGACACTATTAAAAAGTCTTTTTTTAGAACCCAAATTTTAACCAAAATTGACTCTATAGAAATTAAACAAATTACAAAGTACGAAAACTACATGTTTACACATTAAAAATGTAATTTTGTCTTTTGAAAAACAATGAAGAATAACCTGCTATCTACTATCATCAACCCAACCGATTTACGCCAACTTGACGAATGGCAACTTCCTCAGTTAGCTAAAGAATTACGTGATTTTATTATTGATATTGTTTCAGCAAAAGAAGGACATCTTGGCGCTAGTCTAGGAGTAGTCGAACTTACCATCGCTTTACACTATGTTTTTAACACTCCTAAAGATCTTTTGATTTGGGATGTAGGCCATCAAGCCTATGGTCATAAAATTTTAACAGGCCGAAGAGAAAAATTTGACACGAACAGGCAGCTCAATGGTATTTCTGGTTTTCCAAAAAGAAGTGAAAGTGAATACGATGCTTTTGGCGTAGGCCACTCTTCTACCGCCATATCAGCAGCACTAGGAATGGCAATTGCTTCTAATTTAAATGGCGATTACGATAAGCAACATATTGCAGTAATTGGAGATGCCTCCATAGCTGCAGGAATGGCATTCGAAGGTCTAAACCACGCTGGAGTTACTGATGCCAATTTACTAGTAATTCTAAACGACAACGCAATAGGAATTGATCCAAGTGTAGGCGCTTTAAAAAATTACTTGACTGCTGTAAAAACGGGTACCAATCCGAGACAAAACAACATGATTAAGTCCTTGAATTTTGATTATTCAGGACCCATAGACGGACACGATATTCATGCTGTCATCAAAGAGTTAAAACGATTACAAAAGATCAAAGGACCTAAGTTTCTTCATATTATCACAACCAAAGGGAAAGGACTAAAACAAGCTGAAGAAGATCAAGTGAAATACCACGCTCCCGGCAAATTTGACCCAATTTCAGGAGAAATTCACTCTAAATCAGAAGAAAACCTTCCACCAAAATACCAAGACGTATTTGGTCTTACCATTTTAGATTTAGCCAAAACGAACAAAAAAATAATTGGAATAACACCCGCAATGCCATCGGGTAGCTCTCTAAAATTCATGATGGAAGCCTTGCCTGAACGCGCTTTTGATGTGGGTATAGCGGAACAGCACGCAGTAACCCTAGCTGCTGGAATGGCCACCCAAGGAATGATCGTTTATTGCAATATTTACTCGACTTTTTTGCAGCGCGCTTATGACCAAGTAATTCATGATGTTGCAATACAAAATTTACCAGTAATTTTTTGTTTGGATCGCGCAGGTCTTGTGGGCGAAGATGGTCCAACACACCACGGGCTGTATGATATCGCTTATTTACGTTGTATTCCTAATTTAATAATCTACTCGCCTCTAAACGAAATAGCGCTTCGAAATATTCTATACACGGCCCAGCTAGGCTTAAATCATCCAATCGCAATACGATACCCCCGCGGAAGAGGCGTTACTGTTAATTGGATACAACCTTATGAAATCATTACAATTGGAAAAGCAAATTGCCTAGTTCACGGTACTGAAACAGCCGTGCTGTCCAATGGACCAATAGGCAATAATGTTTCACTTGCAATAGCTAATTTAGGACATCCAAATACCGTAGCCCATTACGATTTTGCATTCGTAAAACCACTAGATGAAGAAGAACTACACCGCATTTTCCGTGCTTTTAAAAAAATCATAACGATTGAAGACGGAACCATTATAGGCGGATTTGGTAGCGCTATAGCTGAATTTGCTACTCAATACAATTACAAAGCGCAACTTCTAACATTAGGTGTTCCTGATTCTTATATCGAGCAAGGAACCATATTAGAACAACAACAATTTTGTAAAATCGACGTTAATTCATTAGAATTACTGCTTTCTAACTAAAACAACCAATCACCAAAAGACGTTAAAAAAAGAGTCATAATGAAATTTATACCTATTACTTCCCTACTAATCATATCCCTTTTTTCCACTAATTTATTCTCCCAAAAAATAATCACCACTCTAGAAGGTTCTTTAAAGCAACCAAAAGATACAGTCTCCCATTGGGCAAAAAAAAACACGATTGGATTTGATATAAGCGAAATCGCTTTTGTTAACTGGAATGCAGGGGGTACTAGCTCGGTTTCAGGATTGTTAAAAACAAAATTCAGCCGAATATATACAACAAGCAATTACAATTGGTCAAATGAACTCATAATGCGTTATGGACTTAATAAGCAAGACGGAGTCGAACTTAGAAAAAGTGACGACGTTTTTTTATTTAGTTCTGCTTTTGGGTATAGAAAGGACACCTTGTCAAATTGGTATCATACAGCTAAGTTTAATTTCAACACGCAATTCACTAATGGATACGCTTATCCAAATACGGAAAAAACGATTTCGAGTCCATTTGCTCCAGCTTATGTTTTCATAGGATTAGGAGCTGAGTACGCCTCAAAGAAAAAAGATGAATTATTATATCTATCGCCTTTTACCTCTAAAATGACCTTTGTTCTAGACCAAAGATTAGCCAATCAAGGGGCTTTTGGAGTAACCAAAGCAATTTACAATACCGATGGAAGTTTGAATAAAGAGGGAGAAAAATCAAAAATAGAACTCGGCTTTTTATTAACCGGATATTATAAGAAGCAAGTCGTTAAAAATGTAATTATGGAGAATCGTTTGAGTTTATACTCTGATTACATTAATAATTTTGGTAATATCGATGTGGATTATAATGTGGCCTTTGATTTAGTTGTTAATGAATACATTCGAACAAATATAGGTCTTCATGTTATTTATGATGACGATATTAAATCCAAAAAAAATATCGACGGAGAACAAGTAACCTTAGGCGCTAAAACACAGTTCAAACAAATGTTAGGCGTAGGTGTTGTTTATCAATTTTAAAAAAAAGCCGGTTTTGTAGTAGTACAAAACCGGCCTTTTTATTCTATTTCTAGTTAAGAATAATTTTCTCAACAAAGTTTAATGATTCTCCTGTTACCTTAAGAAGGTAAATTCCTGAAGTGATAGCACTTAAATCAATACTTTTTTGACCATTAAAATCAACATTTTTAGCACTGTAAATCTGTTTTCCAGTAATATCGATTAGCTGAACGTCTACAGTTCCAAAATATTTATTAATTTGAATGTTTACAATTCCATTTGAAGGATTTGGATAAACCTTCATCACGTCCTCGTTATCAAAATCAGTTATTCCAAGAGTCGTACAATTAGCACCAGCAACAGGTCTTGTAAAATCCTCTACTTGATCGTTACCAATGTTTCCATCACCAGCAGATGCATTTACACCTAGTCCTCTGGCAGCAAAAACCTCCCATATCATACAAAAATCTTTACCACCCGTAGTTGCTTGATCAGCAGCAATTAAAGCATTACGTGCTGTAACAAAAGTTGGACTACAAGGCATCATTTTTAAGCCATCTATAACCAATTGCATTATCTTATTATTTCCACCGTTACCCGTATACTTATTGTCATTGTATCCATATTTATTTATGTAAGCCCATGTTAAGTCCCACAACATTGTCGCCCAAACAGACCCTACACCATGAACCGATGTTTGCTCAACATCATCTTCATCTAAGAATTGAAAATTATTTGTGAAGGCATAGGTCATTGGGTTTAGGGATCTATCTGTTGAGTAAACATAACTTCTAATTCCCAATCCATCAGTTGTTTGACCTGACACAAAGGTTCCAATACCTCTTTTAGCAGTTCCCACATCTCCTGGTTTCAACTGCATCATTAATGCAAACCAATCAGACCATCCTTCGCCCATTTGATCTGTGTTATTCAAGCAACTTGAATTAAGACGTCCGCCTGCTAGTCGAGTAGAAATACCATGCCCATATTCATGTGCAATAATTCCATTATCAAAATCACCATCACTGTTAATAAAGGGATCAGACTCTACTTGTAACTTAACATTTACCAATCCGCTTTTCATTTGATTAATTAAAGCTTCACCAATGCTATTAGTAACGCTAATTGCAGGTATAACAATAGCTGCATCACCACCTGACATTGTAATATTTGTTTGCTCAGTATTGACAACAATAACAGCAATCGCCCCCGCATTTTGGGCTGCCTTCACTTTATCAACAAAAGGACAAGTTCCTCTTCTAACTACTACAATTTTACCATTCATAGCTTCAGCATTACTAGGTAAAACACAAGCTTGAGAAGTACCACCTGTACTATCCAGATAAAGTACCAAATCAGATTGTATAAATTGTGGTGTCACAGGTAAGGCCACTAGTCCTGGATTAAAAGAATTTTGAGTTGCAACATAGCTGCCTGCTATACTAGAGGGGGAATTCACAATGATTGGCTTAATTTGAGCCGCTCTATTCCATAAAAACATTTGCATTCTACCTCTACTTCCATCTCTTGGAGTAGAAAAATTTGCATTGTTAAGACTAATTGGATCAGCCAAAGATCCATCCTGAGCTTCAGCATCAATATAATCCTCAGCAGCTCCTCCAAGACCATAGTTATTCTGTTGAAAATTACCACTTGCCTCATTGAAACCATATTGATACCAAACATCATGCATCACATTACTCATATAAAACAAGTTAGTGGTTGCAGCATTGATATACGAAGAAGCTGCAACGCTAGTTCCTCCGTAAGGAAAATCAAACAATAACCCTGATCCTCCGTCTGGGCTTGATCCTTCGTCTCTACTAGTCCCAAAAAAATCATCTTTAGCCCAAACATTATTACCTCTGGTAATAGTGTATTCAGCCCCAGCAACTCCATTGACATCATGCCATCCAAAAGGTGAAGCTTTGCTGTTCGCAGGGTCTGTAACAAGTTGTCTACTACTATGATTTGGACTTTCATAATTAAACGGAATCACTCGATACGACCCTCCGCCAACAACTGCAGTTGCAGCAGGAGAGAATAGCTGCTTGTATGAATTATCAAAATTAAGTAAGGAACTGCTTGCAGTTTCGCTAGTTTGATTTAAAGCACCTGCTGTATCAAATTGGCATGATATAACTAAATCGTTTTTCTCTAAAAGAGCTCCATTCAATGCATCAATTCTAACACTCCATAAATGATCATGCTTAGGAGTTTCGATTGTCAAATCCCAAGCTAGCATTAATTTACCATCGGCCGCTTGATGGTATACCAAGTTCACTTCAATTGGCTCATGATTCGTTACCTTATCGTTAATTTTAAACTTATTTTGACTTACTTTTTCAACAGCTGCACTCGTGTTTACCTCAGTAATTCCCAGTATCGAATATGCTTTAGACAATGCGGCCACTGCTGATAGTTTGGGAGTTACCCCGTTTATCTTTCCTGAGACATTCGCAATAAATTTCTTATCCGTATCTACTACTTTCTTGTCCTTTATAGCGAAATTAGTTACCGCCCTAAAAATTTCAATTCCGTTGTATCTTTGAATTACATAATTGCTATTTATGTTGGTACTACTTGATGTCGCTTCACTTTGAATAAACCAATCTTGGACATCATTTTTGGATAGACCAAATTTAGATGTGTTTGAATTTAAATAATTTTGGATTACGTCTTTATTTGACTGCGAAAATGTTAACACAGAAATCAATAAAAAAGCAATTAGAGTAATTTTTCTCATATGATGTATACTAGTTATAAATAATTATAAAAGCGAAATTACTGATTTTCACTCGATTTAGCAACTATAAAGCGACGCTTTTGTCTATTAAAATGTTAAATAGCTACTCTTTCTTTCTTCCTTTGATGGTCTCAAATAATTCTAATGCATTTCCATCTGTTAGTAATGAAATATAATGGCAGATGTGCAAAAGTCTTTCATAAAGATTCTCTTTTTCAAGATGATGCTTTTCAGGTAATAACTTTAAAATTAAAGCATCGTAATTCGAAGCATTGTCGTTGTACTTATTATCGTATGCAGTGATAAATGTATCCAGCAAAGTCTGAATAATTTGATAACCCACAATTTCTTTCTCTACTACCTCTCTACTTTGGTAGATATTATTAACACTAATTTTAATAATATCATCCATTTGTGCTTTGTACTTACTCTTATCCATTAATGCAAAAGGAAATTTCCCTGCTAAAATAGCCTCTTCATTTTCAGTAAAAACCTTTACTGCATCACTAATTAAACTCCCAATAGCCAAAGCACGCAAGTAACTAATTCGATCCTCCTTTGTCTCTAATGACTTATATTTAGAGGTATCGATGCTATCTTTCACTAACTTAATCAAATACTCTAAGGCAAAATCCTCAGACACCAATCCTAAATTAATCCCGTCTTCAAAATCAATAATCGTATAACAAATATCATCGGCGGCTTCTACAAGGTAGGCCAGAGGATGTCTTTCATATCCAATATCATTTCCTGTTTTATTAGGAATCAATCCCATATCATCAGCAACCTCTTGAAAAAACGGTTTGTCAATTTGAAAAAAACCATACTTTTTATCAGCAATGTTTCTCGTTGGCTTCTTTGGTAAACTTTCTTTAGGATACTTCATAAAAGCGCCAAGTGTGGCATATGAAATCCTTAGACCTCCTTCAATTCCTGGTCGGCTTCCCGTTAAAACAGTAAATCCATTCGCATTTCCCTCAAAATCGATTAAATCTTGCCACTCTTTGCTTGAAAGCTGTTCCTTGTATTTCTTACCCTTACCAATAGAGAAATATTCTCCAATTGCTTTTTCTCCAGAATGGCCAAAAGGAGGATTTCCAATATCATGCGCCAAAGAGGCCGCCGCAACGATAGCGCCAAAATCATTCATTTGATAACCATGAACCTCTTGTAAATGAGGATATTTTTCAATTATCTTCTTACCTACAAGCCTCCCTAATGATCTTCCTACCACAGAAACCTCCAAACTATGCGTCAAACGGGTGTGTACAAAGTCGGTTTTAGAAAGCGGAATCACCTGTGTTTTGTCTTGCAAACTTCTAAAAGCTGCCGAGAAAATAATACGGTCGTAATCTACTTCAAATCCTAAACGGGTGTCATCTTGCTCAATACGTAATCGTTTACTTGTGTCGCCTTGGCGTTTTAGTGATAAAAGTTGTTCCCAGTTCATGCTGTTGTTTTCGAATTTGAATAATTAGACTATTTTTCAAAGATAAAGAAATAGCCCTAAGATAAAATAGCTTTCACATTATTTATCAAGCGAACAATTACGCCAAAACGACCTATCTTTGTATTTAATAACTGTTACCATTTTTTAAATAATCTTCCCATACAACTAGGAAGAATTAATATTTAACAACCCATTATGCTCTACACAGGTCAACTCAATGAATTCATACGTTTAGCCGAAATTGATAATACCAATTGTGATTTACTCAAAGAAAAAATCACAGATGGTTTGACGGTTATTTGGGCTTTGGCCGAATTAAAAATTAAAGTAGACGGGAGCGAGCATACTTTCCCGACCAATACGGTTTTGTTTTTAACTGAGTACCATAAAGTAGAAGTTTTAAGCGTAAACAGTGCGCGATTAATTCGGTTCAATAGAGCGTTTTACTGCATTGCAGATCACGATAGCGAAGTTGGTTGCAAGGGGATTTTGTTTTTTGGAGCGTCACAATTTCCAAAAATTGCCATTCCTGATGCCGAATTAGAAAAATTCGAGATTCTTTGGAAAATGTTTGCCATCGAAATGGTTTCTAAAGACGATTTGCAAAACGATATGTTACAAATGATGCTCAAACGCCTACTCATATTATGTACCCGCGTGTACAAAGAGCAAACGGAGTTAACAACATTCGACAAAAACCAATTGGATATTGTTCGCGAATACAACTACTTAGTCGAAAGCAATTTCAAAACCAAACACCAAGTCGCTGATTACGCCGCAATGCTGAATAAAAGTCCGAAAACCTTATCGAATTTATTCAAAAAATACAACGAAAAGTCACCTTTGCAAATCATTCAAGACCGCACCATCCTTGAAGCACGCCGACTATTGCGCTATTCAGACAAAAGCATCAAAGAAATCGCTTACGAAATAGGCTATGAAGACATTCAGTCCTTCAGCCGCTTTTTCAAGAAAGCAGAGGGCGTTTCCCCATCCGATTTTAAAAAGGCTTTATAAATCTGTTTTTTCAGGAGCCAATCCGGCTATCCGCTCTATCTTTTATGCTGAACCCCAGCATAAAAGGATGCCGCTTCTATCCGGGCTAGGACGTTTTTTTCTTTCGATCACATCTGCTTTTCATTTCCTAATTTGTCAGATCGAGCAGAGTCAAGATTTGATATTGGTTCTTTACTCCGCTAAAATTTACTTTTGATAATCTAATATCAAAATACCGCGTCTTTGTCATTCCGACGAAGGAGGAATCTCAGCCGTTGCTCACATTATTTGCTATTGTTATATTTTTTTCGATCGTCAAAAAGTCAAATCATGTAAAGACAACTAGTAGTCTTTATACCTTCAAATGAGTGTGATTGCTTCGTGCTTGGCACTCACTCCCATTCTGAATTGTAATCGGCAAAGACAAAACGCCGTCACTTAGCCCCGATTGCAGTGGAAATCCTTTTTATTCGCCGCGGCGAATAAAAAGATTGCAACGTAAAGCGGGACGGATTTTCTTGAAAGCACTTCACTTTCTGCTCCTAAAACTATCAAAAAGCTCGTTTTTTACTCATAAAAACACCAAAAGGGAAGAATGAACAACTCAACGGGAAATGCGACCTAACTTCAAGGCCTTCTTTCGTCGCACCTTTGTACCATCAAACTGAAACAACCAATTATGAGAACAATACAAACACTTATTACAGGATTTAAAAACGCTTTTAACCTGAACCAAACAAAAAAATCACCGCAATTGATTGCAGTAACTCAAGCAGATTTTTGTCAGAATATGGCAATCACAGATTACTACTGTAACGAAAGCAACTTATTTATATAAATATTAATTCACAAAAAAATAAAAAATTATGTCAAATTTCAACGTACCAACAAGAGAAGAAGTATCATCAAACAATCAAGCAATTTTTGATAACCTAGAAAAAGGGTTAGGTTTTGTTCCTAATTTATATGCTTATTTCGCAAAAAGCGAAACGGCTTTAGGTGACTATTTAGCACTTCAAAACAGAAAAAGTAGCTTAAAAGCTAAAGAAAGAGAAGTAGTAAACTTGATCACTAGCCAAATAAATGGTTGTAATTATTGCCAGTCGGCTCATACTGTTATAGGAAAAATGAATGGCTTTACGGATGACCAAGTACTAGAATTACGCAGAGGATCTGCTGCATTTGATAGTAAACTAGACGCTTTAGTAAAATTCACAGCGTCAGTGGTTGAAAACAGAGGAAAAGCAACTGCAGCATCTAAAACAGCATTTTTTGAAGCTGGTTATACTGAAGTAAACATGATTGACGTAGTGGTAGTAGTAGGTGACAAAATCATTAGCAATTACATTCACAATCTAGCTGATTTTGCAATTGATTTTCCACTTGCACCAGCACTATAATTTTTAATTAATCCTAAAAACCATTAAAATGATACAACATTTAAACAAAAACAATTTTGAAGCAACCATTAATAGTAACGATGTCGTACTAGTAGACTTTTTCGCAGACTGGTGCGGACCATGCAAGGCTTTGCATCCAGCTCTTGAAGCATTAGCAACTGATTTTGATGGTAAAGCGGTTATTTCGAAAATCAATGTTGACGAACAACCAGAGCTTGCAGCTCAATTTAAAGTAAGAAGCATTCCTGCTTTATTCTACTTTAAAAATGGAGAAATTGTAGGTACTCAAAACGGTGTACAAAGCAAGTCTATAATGACAAGTCACCTTCAAAACATTATAAAAAGCTAAGAAAATGGGAAAGAAAATAAACATCAAAAACCTACCTACGGGATACCACTCTTTGATAACAAACGGTAGACATGCGATTGTAGGTGACGAACCTACAAATAGCAAAGGAACAGATCTAGGATTCTCACCAGAGGACTTAATCCTATCTAGTATTGCAATGTGCAAAGTGGCAACGGTGCGATACATTGCTCGAAAAAACAACTGGACGATAGGCGAAGTAGACGGCGAATTCGAACTTAATGTGAAACGTGGCGAAGGAGGAAAACTGACCTCAAACGTTACTGCAAAAATTAAAATTGAAGGTGACCTAACTGCTGAACAAAAAGCAGAATTGTTAAAACAAGCCGACGCTTGCTACGTACACCGCATGATTGAAGGCGAGTGGAATATTGAAAATACTCAAGAGCTAATTACCGAAGCGGTTACAGCTTAACATACAACAGAAATACAAACTTACACATAGAAATAATTAAAATCAAAAACATGAAAAATTTAAAATCAACATTACTAGTAGCATTTATTGCTTTATTTTCAAACGGAGTATTTGCACAAATAGATGCTATTGACAAAACAGGTTTAGCAATAGGTGGTTACGATGTAGTCTCTTACCAAAAAGACCACAAAGCAATGAAAGGAAGCGCTAAATTTGCAGAACAAAACGAAAAGGTTACTTATTACTTTGCATCTAAAGAAAATGCAAAAGCTTTTAAAGCAAACCCTAAAAAATACGTACCACAAGTAAACGGTTACTGCGCTTGGGGTGTAGCTGAAAAAGATTCTAAATTCTCTATCAATCCTGAGACTTTTAAAATTGTAGATAACAAATTGTATTTATTTTTTAATGGCGATTTTAATGGAACACAAGTCAATACGCTTGATATCTGGAATAAAGACGAAGCCAAATACCTGGGAATGATCGATAAAAAATGGGATGCGATCAAATAATAAATACCACAATTATATACCACCACAAAATTGGACACAAAGGGTTTCGCTTTAATTAGCTAAACCCTTTGTTGTATGGGAATAAAGCAGAGAATACTTTCAGAAAATGCTGTTTTTTTGGTACTTTTGACAAACTGATAGTAAATAAATCGTTTTTGTAATGAAAAAATTCTTCAAAATAACTGCTTCCATTATTGTAGTTCTTGCCATTGTTTTAGGTTCGTTAGTCTATTTCACGAGTAAGCCGCTACCAAAAGGAGATTCGGGAAGCAAAGCCGAAATACTTACTGATAAAATTCAAGAAGCAATCAATCAAAAAGCTTGGGACTCGACCGCCGCGGTTGCTTTCACTTTTAGAGGTAGTCATCATTACCTTTGGGATAAAAAGAACAACTTGGTTCAAGTAAAATGGGGTGAAACTAAAGTGATGTACAATACTAAAACATTGCAAGGTCTAGCTTATAAAAATGACAAACCTCTTACTGAATCTGATAAAGCAGACGCTATAAAAAAGGGAAATAATTATTTTAATAATGATTCGTTTTGGTTAATTGCCCCTTTTAAACTGCGTGACGCAGGAACCACTCGAAGCCTTGTCATGCAGGACAATCAAGAAGCCTTGATGATTACTTATGCCTCTGGCGGCAGTACTCCCGGAGATTCGTATGTTTGGCTTGTAGATAAAAATTATGTTCCAAAAGCATGGAGAATGTGGGTAAGTATTATTCCCGTTGGTGGCATAGAAACGAGTTGGGAGGATTGGGAAACATACTCTAATGGCGTAAAAATTGCAACAAATCACAAAGGGTTATTTGACTTAAAACTAGAGAATGTAAAAATTGGGCAATCGATAGAAGAGATCAACAAAGGCGTTAATCCGTTTATTGATGTAATAAACAACTAATAGTCCGTACGTTTTTAGGAAATAGCAACAAATTAACAAAGACACCTATTATTGATTGAGCATCGTTTCCTCGTTGTATTGATTAGCAAATTCATTGTTACCTACAAACAGTTCAGCGATAGCATTTTTAATCTCAATCCAATTCACCTGAGCCAAACTTAAATGCAAGCGATATGAGGTTATTAATTTGCCCAAAACTTGCTTTTGAATTGCATTCATTAGAGCGGTATCTGCAATAAAAAGTCGGTTGAACTCTATAAAAAAGGCAAGGATAAACAACTCAATATTACTCGCTTGTTTCGAATAAATAATTAAATCATTCGTACAAGTAGCATAAACTAAATGAATACTTTTTTTGATTATTTGCTTTGTATATTGAATTGCCTTCATAACGATGTTATTTGATTTAACAAATATACTCTCGATGAAGACGTTAACTTTTATAGGATTTTTAGATAGTATTATGAGATTTCGACTAAATCCTATAAAACCTCTTAGAATAGAAAACGTAAATCTACTCTCATTCTTTTTTTAGCCCTGATTGCAGTGGAAATCCTTTTTTAAAATTTGTCATACTGAGCTTGTCGAAGTGCAAATTTTAAAAAAGATTGGAACGTAAAGCAGGAAATAGCTCCTAATAACAAAACAGCTACCAAAATAAATTGATAGCTGTTTCTTTTAAATATTAGTCATTCTTTTTGATTCGAATTTTAAAACAACTTCCGTCTGTTTTGCAAATTCTTCTTCCATTTCTGGTTGTGATACATTTTCTAAAAATATACTCACAATTATCATCCTGTTTTGGACTCATATTTGAAAAATATTAAAATTTAACAATAAAGAAGTCCTTTAGTTTACCAAAATATTTTACTTTTGAAGTGTTAATACAAATAAAACGTTTGGCTATAGAATAGAACTTCAAATCTATTATCTATATTTAAATTTAAAAAAAGACTTCAACTGCAATTGAAGTCTTTTTTTTTATATTAAGACCCACACATTTCGCACTCATCAGGACCAGCATTTTTTGCTAATTCGATCATGGCTTTGTATTCATCTGCAGTCATCTCTACTCCTACAGCTACTGGCTCATTCAAAGTTGCAATCGACTCTAATCTTGCAGAGGCTTGTACTTGTACTCGCTCTTTCACTTCGATAGGCGCTGCCGCTTTATCATTGTTTAAGGTAAACTTAATCGCATCAACAGCTGCTTTTGTTCTCAAGTAATACATTCCCGTTTTCAAACCTGATTGCCATGCATAAAAGTGCATTGAGGTTAGTTTAGAGTAGTTAGCATTTTGCATGAACAAGTTCAATGATTGTGATTGATCTACGAAATATCCACGCTGACGTGACATATCAATAATATCTTTCATAGACATTTCCCAAACTGTTTTGTACAATTCCTTCAAGTCTTGCGGGATATTTAAATCTTGAACCGATCCGTTGTTACGCATCAATTCTTGTTTCAATGTTTCATTCCACAATCCTAGCTCTACTAAATCGTTCAATAAATGTTTGTTTACCACGATAAACTCACCTGAAAGTACACGACGGGTATAGATATTAGACGTGTATGGCTCAAACGCTTCGTTGTTTCCTAGAATTTGAGAAGTCGATGCAGTTGGCATAGGCGCTACTAATAAAGAGTTACGAACACCATGCTCCATTACCTCTTTACGCAACGATGCCCAATCCCAACGACCTGACAATTCTTCGTCTTTCATTCCCCACATGTTAAACTGGAATTCTCCTTTTGACATTGGCGAACCTTCAAAACTAGAATACGGTCCTTCTACTTTTGCCATTTCCATAGAAGCAGTTACGGCAGCAAAGTATAAGGTTTCAAAAATTTCTTGGTTTAGTTTTTTAGCCTCGTCTGAGGTAAATGGTAAACGCAACATGATAAAAGCATCTGCTAATCCTTGCACCCCAAGACCTACTGGTCTGTGACGTTTGTTAGAATTTTCAGCTTCCTTAACTGGATAGTAATTTCTATCAATTACTTTGTTCAAGTTTTTAGTCACGCGCTTGGTAACCGTGTAAAAAGTATCGTGATCAAATTTCCCGTTTTCAACAAACATTGGTAACGAAAGTGATGCTAAATTGCAAACCGCAACCTCATCAGGAGAAGTGTACTCCATGATCTCCGTACATAAATTAGAAGAACGAATTGTTCCTAAATTCTTTTGGTTTGATTTACGGTTAGCCGCATCTTTATATAACATGTATGGCGTTCCAGTCTCGATTTGAGATTCTAGAATTTTCTCCCATAATTCATGTGCTTTTATTGTTTTTCTTCCTTTTCCAGCTTTCTCGTAGCTTTCATAAAGTGCTTCAAATTCGTCTCCATAAACATCGTACAATCCCGGACACTCGTTAGGACACATTAAAGTCCAGTTTCCGTCCTCTTGCACACGTTTCATGAATAAATCAGAGGTCCACATTGCAAAGAATAAATCTCTTGCACGCATTTCCTCTTTTCCTGTATTCTTTTTCAAGTCTAAGAAATCAAAGATGTCCGCATGCCAAGTTTCGATATAAATAGCAAAACTACCTTTACGTTTTCCTCCACCTTGATCTACGTAACGCGCCGTATCATTAAACACACGTAACATAGGAACGATTCCGTTAGAAGTTCCGTTTGTACCACGAATATACGATCCTGTAGCACGGACGTTGTGAATTGCTAAACCAATTCCGCCTGCTGATTGCGAAATTTTTGCCGTTTGTTTCAACGTATCATAAATTCCGTCAATACTATCGTCTTGCATTGATAAAAGGAAGCAAGATGACATTTGAGGTTTTGGAGTTCCTGCGTTGAATAAGGTTGGCGTTGCGTGTGTAAAGAACTTTTTAGACATTAAGTCGTAGGTTTCTAAAACAGCATCAAGATCATCTAAGTGAATCCCTACTGATACACGCATTAACATATGTTGTGGTCGCTCAACAATTTTCCCGTTTATCTTAAGCAAATAAGAACGTTCTAATGTTTTGAAACCGAAATAATCGTAATTAAAATCTCTATTGTAAATGATATGTGAGTCTAAAAACTCTGCATTATCAACAATTACTTTGTAAACCTCATCCGAAATTAACGGAGCATATTGACCGTTTCTTGGGTTTACATAGTTAAACATTTCAGTCATCGTCTCTGAGAACGATTTTGTTGTATTCGAGTGCAAGTTCGAAATCGCGATCCTTGCTGCTAATTGTGCGTAATCAGGATGCGCAATGGTCATTGATGCTGCTGTTTCTGCAGCTAAATTATCTAATTCTGACGTAGAAACCCCATCATAAAGCCCTTCAATTACTCGCATTGCTACCTTAACTGCATCTACCAAATCATTCAAACCATAGCATAGTTTTTTAATTCTATCTGTGATTTTGTCAAACATTACAGGTTCTTTGCGGCCATCTCTTTTTACTACGTACATACTTTTTTTGTTTTTTTAAAACAGAAAATCCCTTCGCTGTTTTTATTTATTTGTAATTTTTTTTGGAGCTGTTTCCAGCTATCCGTTGCAATCTTTTTTAAAATTTGTACTTCGACAAGCTCAGTATGACAAATTTTAAAAAAGGATTTCCACTACTATCTGGGCTAAAAACTCAGTAGGTGAATAAAAATAATTTGATTAAAAGTCAGCGTCAAATGAAATTTTCTGTGCTTCACCATCGGTATTCATAACACCTGATTTTTGGTATTCAGCCACTTTTTTCTCAAAGAAGTTTGTTTTTCCTTGTAGCGAAATCATGTCCATAAAATCAAATGGGTTAGAAGTATTGTACTCTCTATCACATCCTAATTCTACTAACAATCTATCAGCAACAAATTCTAGGTATTGCGTCATTAACGAAGCGTTCATACCTATTAAACTTACTGGCAATGACTCCGTAATAAATTCTCTTTCGATATTCAAGGCATCAACAATAATACTTCTGATTCTTTCTTTTGGCACTTTGTTAATCAAGTGGTGGTTGTGCAAGTGCACTGCAAAATCACAGTGAACTCCTTCGTCACGAGAGATTAACTCGTTAGAAAATGTTAATCCTGGCATTAAACCACGTTTTTTCAACCAGTAAATCGAGCAAAACGCTCCCGAAAAGAAAATTCCTTCTACTGCTGCAAATGCAATTAAACGTTCTGCAAACGAATCAGATTCGATCCATTTCAACGCCCAGTCTGCTTTTTTCTTGATTGCAGGAAAAACTTCTAATGCATTGAACAATTCATCTTTTTCAGCCTCGTCCTTAACGTAAGTATCGATAAGTAAAGAGTACGTCTCGCTATGAATGTTCTCCATCATGATTTGAAAACCATAAAAGAATTTAGCTTCCGCATATTGTACTTCATTTACAAAGTTCTCAGCTAAGTTCTCATTCACGATTCCGTCAGAGGCAGCAAAAAACGCTAAAATGTGTTTTATGAAATATTTCTCTTCATCGTTCAGCTTATTATTCCAATCGTTTAGATCTTGTGAAAGGTCAATTTCTTCGGCAGTCCAAAAACTAGCCTCCATTTTCTTGTACCACTCCCAAATATCATGGTGTTTGATTGGAAAAATAACAAAACGGTTCTTATTTTCTTGTAAAATTGGTTCTATTTGCGACATTGTATTGTTGTTTTTTTATTATGAAAATCCAGCAAAATAAGGTTCATTCTGCGAATTACAAAGATTGTGAAATATTGCCGGAATTGAAAGTCAAACTTATCCACAATATGCCCTAGTTTTTAACAACGGTTAAAAAACAGTAGATTTACAACCAAAAATACAAAATATTAAAAATCAACGTTTTAAAAGAACAAAAAGAACGGGAAGTGCCGTAAAATATAGGAATTATTAAATAGGAAGCAAGTAAAAAATACTTATTTTTTTATTTATTTTTTCAGCTCTTCAGCAACCTTTTCAAGCTCTAAATACCAGTCTTCGCCAAACCTTCTAATCAATGCTTCTTTGACAAATTTATACACTGGAACTTCTAGTTCTTGACCTAAAGAGCAGGCTGCATCGCAAATGTCCCATTTGTCATAATTTACCGCCGCAAACTCCGTATAATCTTTTACACGAATAGGATAAAGATGACAAGAAACAGGTTTTTTCCAATCAACTATTCCTTGATTGTACGCTTGTTCAATACCGCAGAGAGCCGTTTTACCGTCAAAAATGACATACGCACAATCCTTATTATCGATTAATGGCGTTTCTAAATCACCGTCAGTTCCGTTGGTCCAAGTTCCTTGTGCTTCAATAGCTGCTATACCTTCTTTACGTAAAAAAGGTTTAACCTTAGGATATATGTCTTCTAAAATTTTAGTTTCTTCTAAAGTCAAAGGCGCTCCTGCATCGCCATCTACACAACATGCGCCATGGCAGGCTGATAAATTGCAAACAAAATCCTTACTTAAAATATCTTCTGAAACTATGGTTTTTCCTAACTGAAACATGCTATTGAGGTACTAAATTATTTTAGGCAAAGATAGCGAAACAAAGCCACAACTAGAAAACAAAAGGAGCTTCAACTCCTGATCCTTTACTCTAAACAACCACATTTACTATTACCACGAGCATTTAGCTCAATTTCTACGCTTTTAACTTACCTTTGCGGCTAAATTTTTAGCTATGCAGTTCGATTTAAGAGAAATAATCACAGTAGGAATGGTACTTTTTGCAGTAATCGATATCATTGGCTCTATTCCAATCATTATCGATTTACGATCAAAATTCGGACATTTAGAGTCGGGCAAGGCCTCGATAACTTCTGGAGCCATTATGATCGTGTTTTTGTTTGTAGGAGAGGAAATCCTTAAACTTATCGGAATCGACGTAGCCTCTTTTGCTGTAGCGGGAGCTTTTGTACTTTTCTTTTTAGCCCTCGAAATGATTTTAGGAATCCGAATTTATAAAGATGAAGAAGCCAGTTCGGCCTCGATCGTTCCGCTTGCATTTCCTTTAATTGCCGGAGCAGGAACAATGACTACTCTACTATCTTTAAAGTCACAATTTCATACTATCAACATCATTATCGCTATTGTACTTAATATTATATTGGTTTATATCGTATTGAAATCTTCGTCAAAAATCGAGCGAATGTTGGGAGAAAACGGCTTAGGCGTTATTAGAAAAACATTTGGAGTGGTATTATTGGCCATAGCTGTTAAATTATTTGCAGCTAATGTTAAAGGTTTGTTTGTATAATAAAAATTTTTATAAATTTACGCAGTAATTAAATCTGAGGCCACAACAAGGTTCGACTACTTGTCTAAACATTTTTGTCCAAAAAACCATAAGCAGCCAACAGATAAAAAAATCTATTATGAAAATCTTTACTAACGTATTAGTGGTTCTTGCAGTAGCCCTTATTATCTTCAACATCAGTTTACTTGATTTCAAACATCCTTTCCAGGGAGATAGCGTAGTTGCTTTTATTGGAATCTTCGCTTCTTTCTGCGCTGTTTTAATTCTGTTGATTTTTAAAACGTCTAAAAAGATAGAAGAGAGAATGAATAACAAATTGTAATATCAATTTGCTTTTCCTTTTAATTCCATTACCCTAACCGTAGCAGTAAACAGGCCACGAGAATGCTTTTAAATTACGCACTGAATACAGTACATTGTATTGAAAACGGTTTTTAACCCAGTATTTCCATCTCAACCTTTGTTTCAGACTTATCATTCTCCTTACTTAAGGATCCCTTTAATCATAGCATCTTCTTTTAACACGATTTCGTAATAGGCTTGCTCCCCAAACAATTGTCGAGCAAATTCAGCAGTAAGGTACCGCTTCACAATTTCTTTGTTATTTAATAGTTTAGGATCCAAACCATTTTTAGTTAGAAACGTTTTAAAGTTTTTATAGTACAACTCTGTATTATTCATTTTTGTCAAAAAGGCATCAAAATTAATTCCCTTAAAAACGGTTCGGTCTTGGTCTAATTGTTCAAAAACAAAATTCCCAACCAATCCTGATTGCATCAAATACAAAGTATTTTCATTCCCCTGCTCTAGTTGCAACGGAATAAATACGTCAGGCACGATTCCGCCGCCACCATATACTATTTTCCCTTTAGGCGTTTTAAACTTTAAACTATCTACGACCTTAATACTATCTTTTTCATACAACTCACCACTAGTCAATCGATCTTCTGAATCTTTAAAGTAAGCTTCGGCATCTCCTTTTATATAGGGTTTTTGAATAGATCTTCCCGTAGGTGTGTAATATCTTGCAACTGTTAATCGGACAGCTGATCCATCTTCAAAATTCATTTCGCGTTGCACCAAGCCTTTCCCAAAAGAGCGACGACCCACAATTGTTCCTCGGTCATTGTCCTGAATTGCACCCGCTAGAATTTCACTAGCAGACGCACTATTTTCATTTATTAGTACAAAAACTTTTCCGTTTTGGAAATCTCCCTTTGCAGTAGCAAACGTTTTTTGAGTACTCCCTTTTTTATTTTTCGTAAAAACAATTAATTGTTTGTCTCTCAATAATTCGTCAGCAATGGCAATGGCCTCTTCCATATAACCACCTCCATTATCTCTTAAATCAATCACAATTGCAGTTGCTCCTTGCTTTTTTAGCTTAAGCAATGCTTTATGAAACTCCTCATAGGTTGTATCTGCAAAACGATTGATTTTTATGTAGGCAGTGTTTTTTGTAAGCATTAAGGAAGCGTCAACACTATTTAAAGGAATGACATCCCGTTTCACTTTAAGGGTTAGCTTTCTGTTCTCTGATTTTCTATAAACAACTAATTTTACTTCGGAACCTTTTTCTCCTTTTAGTTTTGAAAACAAACTATCAGAAGGTAGTTTTCTACCGTATAGCTTGGTTTGATCTGCGTACAAAATACGATCCCCAGCTTTAATTCCTGCTTTGGCCGAAGGACCATTAGCTACTGGTTTAATAATCGCTACCGAATCTTTATACATATAAAAGCTAACTCCAATACCTACGAAATCACCTCTCATGCTTTCGGCAACCTCCGCCTGCTCAGTGGGAGGAACATAGACAGAATGTGGATCCAATTGCCCAAGAATTTTATCAACGGTGAGATTCACAATTGAGTCTGCATTGACATTATCAACATACTCATTATTGATAAAGTCTATTAGTTTATTTAGTTTAACCTTAGAACTGTTGTTGACTAGCAATTTGCTATCAATAGGAGTACTTAACCATCCACCCACAATTATTCCTAATGCAAGGGTTGCACCAAAAAGCATTGGAAGATATTTTGGGTTTGGTTTCATTATTAGTTTAGTTCTGGAATATGCTCTACTTCGACTCCTGCTTTCAATAAAAATTGAATCCCCGAGTCATCGCGATATCCATTGTGATACACCACTCTTTTTATTCCGGATTGATGAATTAATTTACTGCACTCTTTGCAAGGCGAAAGCGTGATGTACAACGTAGCACCTTCACAGGACTGCGTAGAGCGAGCCACTTTTAGAATAGCATTTGCTTCAGCATGTAAAACATCCCATTTAGTCAATCCTTCCTGATCTTCGCAGCAGTTTTCAAAACCGGAGGGCGTACCATTGTAACCATCAGATATTATCATGCGGTCTTTTACAATAATAGCACCTACTTTTTTACGCTCACAATAGGACAATGCACCCCACTCAGTTGCGATTCTTAGATAGGCTTTGTCGTATTTATTTAATTTTTTCGCTTCCATATTATCTTCCCCAAATTTCACTTGCTATTATTAATGGTATCACTACTCCTATTATAAACGCCGACATTACTAAAGTCCAATCTCTTTTAGAAAACCTAAAGACCGTTTGCACAATGTAGGACAATACTAATACTACGAATACCACAACTATTTGTGCTGCCTCAATCCCTAAAGCAAACTCCCCTAAAGGCAATAGCTTAGATGATGGTGATCCTCCAAGTATGGTTTTGAAATAATTAGAAAAGCCTAATCCATGGATAATTCCAAAAAACAAAGTGATAAAAAACACCAAGTTTATACTCTCTTTTTTACTTGACTTACCTGCCGTAAACAAGTTAAAAAGAGCCGTAAGTAATATTGTTATTGGTATCAACAACTCTACCACATTTACTTTTACTGCAATAATTCCAAAAACAGATAGAACTAACGCTACCGTATGACCAATTGTAAAGAGGGTCACTAAAAGCACAATACGCTTCCAATCTTTAAACGAAAACGGAATTGACAACGCAATTAAAAACAAAACATGGTCGTAAGCGTAAATATCTAAAACGTGTTTTAATCCTATTTGAAAGTAAATCCAAAACTCTGACATGGGTACAAAAATTAGTTGATAATGGGTTTGTAAACTTACGATTAATTTTGAAAATGCTGTAGTACTCGCCTTAAATCCTACGTTAAAAAATCGATACTAAAATATCGAACTAAATAAAAAGAAAATTAAAATTATAAATTTAAAAATTGAATTATCTTTGCGAGATAAAATAAAAACAATAACTATGTCATTTTCAGATTTATTTGATAGCGAATTCAAACAAAGAAACAAAGGTCATTTCTCTTCTATTGTTAGATTAGCACTTGCAGACGGAGTTTTTGCACCCGAAGAGCGCGCTTTTTTAGACAAACTAGCAATTAGACTTGAGATCTCGGCTGCGGAATACGAAGAAATTTTAGAGAACCCAACCAAATATCCAATCAACCCTCCTTATTTAAATGCACAAAGAATTGAGCGTTTATATGACTTGGCCAGAATGGTAAATATTGATCACCATTTAGGAGATAATCAAGAAGTGATGTTGCACAAACTAAGTTTAGGAATTGGTTTCACACCTGAAAATGTTCACGCTGTGGTTACCAAAGCACTTGAATTAGCAGATAAAAAAGCAGACCTTGATACTTTTCTTGAAGAAATTGAAAAAGTTGAGAAATTAAATTCATAATAACAAAAAGCTTCCTAGTGTAAAAATTAGGAAGCTTTTTTTATTTTATCTAAGTCGCAGATACTAGTATTTACTTAGTTTTGCTTCAAGCATGAATGCTTCAGCCTTTTCAACCATATTATAGCTTCCGCAGAAAAACGGTACTCTTTCGTGCAGTTCTTTAGGTTCGATTTCCATAATTCTACCAAATCCATCTGAAGCTTTACCACCAGCTTGCTCTACAATAAAAGCCATTGGATTACATTCATACAATAATCTCAATTTACCTTTTGGCGCCTTTGAGCTTGTAGGGTAAATGTAAATTCCACCTTTAATCATGTTTCTATGAATATCCGACACTAGACTTCCTATATATCGAGAAGTATATGGTCGATCTCCTTCTTCGGATTGGCAATACTTTATATAATTTTTTACGCCTTGCGGAAAGTGAACATAGTTACCCTCGTTAATAGAGTAAATATTTCCGTCTTTTGAAAACTGCATATCAGGATGCGATAAATAAAATGTTCCAATAGCAGGGTTCAAAGTAAATCCATTCACTCCATGACCAGTCGTATACACGATCATGGTAGAAGTTCCATAAATAACATATCCAGCAGCTACTTGATTAATCCCCGGTTGTAAAAAATCTTCAATCGTTACTGGCGTTCCAATTGGGGTAATCCTTCTATACACTGAAAAAATAGTTCCTACAGATACATTTACATCAATATTTGAGGAGCCATCAAGCGGATCCATTAAAACAACATATTTATTATTGTGGCTATTGTCGCTACCTTCAACTGTAATGAATTCATCATTTTCTTCAGAAGCAATTCCGCATACAATTTCTCGATTGATTAACGTTTGGATAAACACCTCATTAGCATAAACATCTAATTTTTGTTGGTCTTCCCCTTGTATGTTTTGCTCACCTGCTGCCCCTACAATATCAACTAACCCAGCTTTATTCACTTTGTAGTTCACAACTTTGGCTGCTAATCGTATTGAGTTGATGATTCTAGATAATTCTCCTGACGAGTATTGAAAGGCATTTTGGTTTTCAATAATAAATTCCCCAAGGGTTTTGTTGCGTTCTTCCATTCCGATATCGTTGTAGTTTAGTTAGTTTGAAGTCACAAATATCGTGTTTTTTGTGAAATTGGTTTCAATAAAATTTACTTAGTTTATCACTATTGTATATTTGTTCCTAAAAAAGGTTTTATTTTATTTAAAATCTTTAATTTAAGTTATCAATTGTTAAAAAAGGAAAAAATGAATATTCGTAAGGGACAACCGGAGGACATGGGTGCTGTTTTAGGTCTGATACAAGAATTAGCGATTTTTGAGAAAGAACCTGATGCGGTTTTAGTTACTGTAGAAGACTTGGTTCGCGATGGTTTTGGACCTAAACCATTATTTAATGTTTTTGTTGCTGAAATAGATTCCGAAAATAGCCCCAACAATAAGGAAATTGTTGGAATTGCATTGTATTACTACCGTTTTTCGACTTGGAAAGGCAAAACGATTCACTTAGAGGACTTGGTCGTAAAAGAAAGTATGCGTGGCACAGGATTGGGCTATGCGTTGTACTCTGAAATCATAAAGCAAGGTAAAAAAGACCAAGTGCGTAGGGTAGAATGGAATGTCCTAGACTGGAATACTCCTGCCATTGACTTTTATGAAAAATCAGGTGCCAAGGTACTCAGAGATTGGTATGTTGTACAAATGGACGAAGCAGGTATTGCCGACTTTGTTGCTAATAAATTAAAATAGAATTACAATTTTTGTTAGATAGATATGAGAGTATTCAAATTTGGAGGTGCATCAGTAAAAGATGCCGCAGGAATTAAAAACGTGTACGACGTTTTAGAAAAAGTAGGATATGAGGATGTGCTTCTTGTTGTTTCAGCAATGGGTAAAACAACCAATGCGCTCGAAGTAGTTATTAAAGATTACTTTGATAAATCAGCAGCGTTACAATCATCAGTACAAGAGATAAAAAAATACCACAATCAAATTTTGATGGATCTTTTCGAGGACGAAAATCATGCTGTTTTTACTGCAGTGAAAGCTCAGTTTGCAGATTTAGAGTATTTCCTGGCACACAACAAATCTCCTAACTACAACTTTGTTTACGATCAAGTTGTAAGTTATGGTGAGTTAATTTCGACAACTATTTTAAGTCATTATATGGATTACCGCGGAATCCAAACACAGTGGCTTGATGTTAGAAACTTCATTAAAACCAACTCTAACTACAGAGATGCTGAAGTAAATTGGGAATTGACACAGCAAAATATTGCTAAAAATGTCAAACGAAAAATGCTTAATGTTACTCAAGGATTTTTAGGATCTGACTATAATAATTTCACAACAACCTTAGGTCGTGAAGGATCGGATTATACTGCTGCTATTTTTGCATACTGCTTAAATGCCGAAAGTGTTACAATATGGAAAGACGTACCAGGGGTTATGAATGCCGATCCAAGGTATTTTGAAAACGCAAGTTTATTGAACCAGATTTCATATCGTGAAGCCATCGAATTAGCTTTTTATGGCGCCACTGTTATCCACCCAAAAACGTTACAACCTTTGCAGAAAAAGGAAATTCCTTTGTATGTAAAATCATTTATCAATCCGTTGTTAAAAGGCACCAGTGTTTCTAAAGGAGTAGCTCTAGAGCCATTTATGCCTTGTTTTATTGTAAAAAGAAACCAACTTTTGATTTCGTTATCATCGATTGACTTCTCTTTTATAATGGAAGAAAACATAAGCGAGATTTTTGCTTTGTTTCACCAATTCAAATTGAAGGTAAATTTAATTCAGAATTCGGCAATTAGTTTTTCTGTTTGTGTGGAAGACAAGTTTGATAATTTCACAGATTTAAATGCCATTTTATCAAAGAAATTCAAGGTTGATTTTAGCGAGAATGTGACGTTGTACACGATACGCCATTTTACAGATGCTGCAGCACAAACGGTTGAAGAAGGAAAGAATGTTCTTTTAAAACAAATAAGTACAGAAACGATGCAAATCGTGACGCTAGAAAATTAAAATTAGTTCTCAAAGCCGCTCGCCCCTTTTCAGTATAATTCTTTAGAATACACTACTTTTGACATCTAGACGTTATCCTTTATATGTTGAAAAAAGTATTGCTATTAGCGTTGCTATTTTATTTTTCTGGGCTTCATGCCCAGGAAAATAACACGCTATACAAGACCAAAAAAATAAAAGTCAGTACGGACACTATCTATTTAGAAAAAGAAAGTTTAAACAACTCTTTTTTTAAAATTCTTAATAGTAAAGGCGCTGCACTTTCCGAAAACTTATACCAAATTAACTTCGAAAAAGGCTATCTCATCCTCGATTCCAATTTATTTACAACCACTGATTCCTTAACAGTTAATTACTTAAAGTTTCCAGATATTTTAACGAAGGTGTACCGTAATGATAACATTACCGTGGTAAGTAGTGACATTAATACAGATCGAATTTATAAAATAGAGACTAAATCTGCCGAAAAAAACGTCCCTTTTGACGGTTTAAGTACCTCCGGCAGCATTACCCGTGGAGTGACGGTAGGAAACAATCAAAACAGTGTTTTAAATTCCAATCTCGATCTTCAAATCACAGGGAAACTATCGGATAAGGTTAGCATTCGGGCTTCTTTACAGGATAGTAATATTCCGCTTCAAGATGGAGGTTATTCGCAAAAACTAGATCAGTTTGACAATATTTTCATGGAACTATTTAGTGATCGCTGGAACATTCGCGGCGGTGATCTCTTTTTAGAAAACCGAAACTCCAAATTCCTCAACTTTAGCAAAAAAGTGCAAGGTATTAGCACCTCATTCGATTTTGGAACAACTGATAATAAAACGAATGTTTTTACCTCAGCAGCCTTGGTGCGCGGACAATATGCAAAAAGTAGTTTTACTGGAGTCGAAGGCAATCAAGGTCCTTATAAATTAAAAGGTCAAAATGGTGAGTTGTATGTTCTTGTAATCTCGGGCTCGGAGCGAGTTTACGTTAACGGTAATTTATTAAAAAGGGGCGAAAACAACGACTACACAATTGACTATAATGCAGGCGAAATTGTGTTTACACCACTTTTTACTATAACATCCGAAATGCGAATTGCAATTGAATATCAATACACTGATCGCAACTATAGTCGGTTTGTAACCTATGCAGGCGTAACTCATGAGAATAAAAAATGGAAATTTGGCAGTTACGTTTATTCGGAAAATGATATCAAAAACCAACCGCTTCAGCAAAATCTTTCGACTGACCAAGCTTTAATCTTAGCTAATGCTGGTGACGACACTAGTTTAATGATAGCACCTTCTGCTTTTAGCGACAGTTATTCTGATAATAAAATCTTGTATCAAAAAGTGCAACTCAACGGAATTACCTTTTTTGAATACACTAATAATCCGCAAGCTGAATTGTTCAATGTTCGTTTCACCGCGGTAGGCACTAACAAGGGAGATTACAGGATTAAAAACGAAAACAGTATTACACGAATCTATGAGTATGTTCCTCCAATAAATGGAATTCCGCAAGGAAGTTTCGCTCCCATTATTCAACTCATTGCTCCTGATAAAATTCAAATCGCCACTTTTATGGGTAAGTATGCCTCCACAGATAAAACGGTGGTTGACCTAGAAATTGCGGCAAGTAACAACGACAAAAACTTATTTTCGACACTTGATGACGCCAACAATACCGGTGTTAGTGCAAAATTAAATGCAAAACAACGCTTGTTTACCAAAAGTTGGAACCTAGACGCCATCACTAACTATCAATTTATACAGCAGTCCTTTAGGTCTGTAGAGCGGATTTTTAATATTGAGTTTGACCGGGATTGGAATTTAAATACGATAGTAACTGGAAATCAAAGTTTATTGACAACAGGACTAGTTTTACAAATGAATCCCAAGTCAACTAATACAAATCGCGGACTCATAGCCTATCAATTTGAGAAATTAGATTTTACTGATTCCTTTTCAGGAAACCGACATGTCATAAACGGTAAGTTCACCACTAAAAATTGGACTGTCGCTAATCAAGGTAGTTACTTAAGCAGCAGTGATCCAGTCGATAGTTCGACTTTTATTAGAAACCAAGCGCAAGTAAAATATAATTTTAACAGCAACTGGATTAGCACAAGTCAAAGAATAGAGGACAATCAGAAAAAAAGTAAAAGCACCAACCAATTGCTGGATATTAGCCAACGATTTTCGGAATATGGGCTCGCAATTGGGCGTGGAGACAGCACGCGAGTGTATATGGAAGTAGGACTATTAAAACGTACAAATGACAGTATCCAAAACGGGCAACTACAAAGGGTAAACCAATCGCAAACCTTTTATTTAAAATCAAAGTTAATACAAACAGATAAAAGTGATCTATCGGTCTATGCCAATTACAGGGTATTGGATTTTGAAAACAGAACTAAAAGAAAAGAACCCTCTTTAAACTCAAGAATACTATATAATGACCGCTTTTTTAATCAATTGGTACAAAGTAACAGTGCTTACGAAACCAATTCAGGATCAATTGCGCAGCAAGAATTCACCTATCTAGAAGTGCCAATAGGCCAAGGTGTGTATACTTGGAATGACTACAACAACAATGGTATTCAAGAATTGCAAGAATTTGAAATAGCTCCATTTATTGATCAAGCGAAATACATTAGGGTATTTTTGCCCAATCGGATTTTTGTAAAAACACATCAAACTAAATTTTCGCAGTCGATAATTTTAAATCCTGTTCAATGGCAAAATGAAATCGGATTAAGAAAGTTGTTATCTTATTTCTACAATCAAACCGCTTACTTAATCGATAGAAAAACCAAGAACGACGGAAGTAATTTTGAACTGAATCCGTTTAGTCCCTCGCAAACTGATGTTTTAGGACTAACCTCAAGTTTTAGAAACAGTCTGTTTTACAACCGCGGCAAACAATCCCATTCGGTAACCTACACTTACATTCAAAACCAAGTAAAAAGCTTACTATCGGTAGGTTCGCAAGAATCTAAAAACAATTCACATCAGTTGCAATACGCGCATTTGTATCAAAAAAGTTGGCTTTTTGGATTTTTGACCAAAACGATTCAAACCGCCATTAGCTCTGAAAATTACCCAGAAAAAAACTATTCAATCTCAGGTTATCAAATCGCGCCAAAGATTAGTTACTTATTTTCAAAAAGTACAAGCTGGGATTTGTTTTATGAACTACAAAATAAAGAAAACAAAACAGGGAGCGCCGAAACACTATCTCAAAACAGATTTGGCACCTCCTTTTCCTATGCAGGGGAGAAAAAAATAACGGTAAATGGAGAAATCTCTTTTTATCAAAACAAATTTAATGGCGATCCGTTTTCCTCAGTAGGCTTTCAAATGCTTGAAGGACTGCAGCAAGGGCAAAATTTAACATGGAGATTGCTTTTGCAAAAAAACATCACCCAATTCATGGACATCAACCTCAATTATCAGGGTCGAAAAGGTGAATTATCGCAAACGATTCACACCGGAAACATTCAACTTAGAGCCTACTTTTAAATAAATTAATAGTTTGATAATATCGATCTTTAAGTAGCTGAAAACACTTTATGTATCTTGCTTATTCAAACGGTAGATAAAACAATGAATTCGAACCAAAGCCCCAAAAATATTTTAATAGCTCCCTTGAATTGGGGACTTGGTCACGCAACACGATGCATTCCAATAATAAGAGCTTTACAAGAAAATAATTACATTCCCATCATCGCCTCAGATGGAATCGCATTAGACTTACTTCGAAAAGAGTTTCCGTATATCAAAGCATTAGCTTTGCCTTCATACCAAATTGAATATGCTAAAAATGGCAAGCATTTTAAGTGGAAGCTTTTAAAAAGTTTGCCTAAAATGATCCGCGCTATCGTAAGGGAGAAAAAAATGGTTCAGCAGTGGATTGTCGATCACGATATTGATGCCATCATTTCTGACAACAGACTTGGTGTTATTAGTAAAAAAGTGCCTTCTGTTTTTATCACGCATCAGTTGAATGTTATGACAGGAAACACCACTTGGCTCACAAGCAAAATGCACCAATACATCATCAATAAATTTAATAGCTGCTGGATTCCAGACTTTGAAGGAACGCCTAATTTAGCGGGCGAATTAAGTCATTGTAAGAGAAAGAAATTAAATTTAAAATACATCGGGCCTTTGAGCCGCATGCACAAAAAAGAGGTTACTATTGCGTATGACTTGATGATTATCCTATCGGGGCCAGAGCCACAACGAACTTTGCTGGAAGAGCGATTAAAAACCGAACTAGATACTTACTCTCAGAACGTGATATTCATACGAGGAATTATCGAAAAAGAACAGAAAAAAAAGCAACTAGGCAAGATTACGTATTACAATTACATGAATAGCAAACAACTAGAACAAGCATTTAATGAAAGTGCATTAGTACTGTGCCGCTCCGGTTATACGACCATAATGGACTTAGCGCAATTGGAGAAAAAAGCTTTTTTTATACCGACTCCAGGACAATATGAACAGCTTTATCTTGCTGAAAAACTACAAAAAGAAGGCATAGCACCTTTCTCATTGCAAGAGGAATTTAAAATCTCTGACCTCAATAGAACTGTTAATTACAAAACGATAACTAGTCAAAAAACAAGCATAAACTGGAAGGAACTATTTGAACTATTCGAATAAAACCTCTCTTTTATTTTAAACTATAAAGCACAAAACCTACCTATAAAGTAGGTTTTTGTGCTTTCTCCCAAATAACAACATTAATCTATGGAAGTGATGATAAATTCACTACGCCTATTGGCTTGATGCTCTTCCTCAGTACAAGGGACATTATCAGCACATCTATTTAATAATTGTGTTTCGCCAAATCCCCTTGTAGTTAATCTTGATTTATCTATGCCGTTTGCCACCAACCAATCTTTGGTAGAGTCTGCTCGTCTTTGCGAAAGCACGATATTGCTCATATCGTCTTGCCTACTATCAGTATGTGATCTAATCTCAATTTTAATTTTTGGATTTTGTATCATTACCTCGTATACTTTAGCTAACTCAAGGGCTGCATCCGGTCGAATATTGTATTGGTAAAGATCGAAATAGATTCTTTTAAGTCCCAATCCCTTGGCAATATCATCTCCTATAGCTAATTTTTTAATAGTAGGCTCTAAAAATACCGTGATGAACGTGTTCCCACTTGTTGACATAACTTCAGATGTTACCTCTTCAGAATCATATGATTCTTTCTCACATCGGATATAATATTTTGCTCCACAATCTACCTTCCCAACATTAAATTCACCTCTACTATTTGATTGAGATGATTGAATAAGTTTGTAATTGCTGTCATACAAAACAACTTTTACAGCCGGAACAGCTTGTTGTGTTTGCTCATCCAGTATTACTCCCGATAAAAACTGCTCACATGGACTTTGTATTTCCATTTTCTCTCTTATTTGATAAATATCATCTCCTCCCTTTCCACCTTCTCGATTGGAAGTTACAAAGCCTGTCTTGCTTTTAGTATCAATTAAAAAGGCAAAATCATCTTTAGAGCTGTTGATTGGTTCTCCTACATTAACGACCTCGGTATAAGAACCATTTAGATTAGGTTTAGAAACAAAAACGTCCATTCCGCCAAGACCAGGATGCCCATCTGAAGCAAAATACAATTCATTTTTATCCGTGATATATGGAAAAGTTTCCCTGCCTTCCGTATTAATCTCTTTACCAAGGTTTTCCGGTTTTCCATAGCTATCATAACCATTAATCGCTACTTTAAAAAGATCCGACTGACCGAGAGTTCCCGGCATATTGGAGGCGAAATATAATGTTTTTTCATCGGCACTAAGACAAGGATGGGCCACGCTATAGTTATCGCTGTTAAACGGTAATTCAACTACATTATGCCAAGAGCCATTGCTAAAGTTAGCTCTGTAAATCTTAAGTAATGTGGTTCGATCATTATCCATCCCTCTTTTACCTTTATTGTAATTGTTTCGGGTAAAATAGACTGTTTTGCCATCTTTAGTGAATGCTGGTGTCGATTCGTGAAACTTAGAATTAAGGTCTTTTGAAAGCTGTGAAACTTTAGATAATTGATCATCATCATTAATTTTTGACAGGTATAAGTTAGTAAATCCTTCCCCTGTCCAAGGGTCCCTATTTTTTAAACTGTTACCAACGTATCTACTAGATGCGAAAACCAAATTTCCGTTATAATATGAGCTACCATAATCAGAAAATCGGGAATTAATTGGTGCATTCTTAATTGTATATCTTCCTGAATTTTGTTTAATTATGGAGAGATAATCTCTTTGACTAGCTGCTAACTTTGCTCTTCTATCATTTCCATTCTCTTGATTGAACTTTAGGAGCATTTTATCTGCTTCCTCATATTCATTGATTGCTTTTAAACTTTGAGAAAAACGATAGTAGCATTCCGGACTGATGTCTGAGGTGCTTGCAAATAATTCCTTGTAATATTTTGCTGCACTATCCAATTTACCGTTATAATAATAGGCATTGGCTAATTTTAGCAAGGTGGTTGGAGATTTTACCCCTTTGTCAAATAAACGCTGATAGGTATTGATTACATCAATATAGGCAAATCTATCAAACTCTTTTTCTCTTTTAGGTTCTGTTTGAGCTTGAATCTGTATATGACAAATGCTTATTAGAACTACTATATAATACTTTTTCATAATCACTAATTTAGAAAAATCGTGGTGTTACGATTTGTTTTTTATTAAATAAATCAAAACGCAAAAAGACTTCGTGGGAACCTGAATTGTAATTTGACAAGTTAGAGGTTTCGAAGTCATAGCTGTAGCCAACAAACATCCCGTTTGTAATCTGAATTCCAGCCATAGCAGTTGCTGCTGCACTCCAACGCCACGATAGTCCGATAGTAAATTTTTCTTGAATCAAGAGATTAGTGGACACATCCACTTGTAATGGAGCACCAGCCACCATTTTAGTTAAGAAGCTTGGTTTTAATTTTAAATTTGGGCCTAAATCAAAAACATAACCTCCAATTAGATAATAATGCAATCTTTCAGCTATGGCAGCTGATGAATTATCATCAAAATGCTTATTCGTGAGGAAATTAGGAACAGAAATACCTGCATACATTCGATCTGAATGCAAATAGATTCCAGCTCCAATATTGGGAGTAAAAGCATTGTCGATATTATTTTGAAATTTCGGGTCATTCAGATTGTACCGATCTAACTTGGTATAATCAACATTTAATAAATCTCCCGAAGCTTTAATTCCAAAAGATAAATCAAAGTCCCTTGACATGATGATGGTATAGGACATGTCAATTGATATATTATTCTGATCCGAAGCGCCAATTTTGTCGTTTACAAATGATAAGCCGAGTCCAATTTGTGAATTTTCGATAGGTGTATTAATCGAAAAGGCATTGGTCGTTGGTGCTCCGTTTAGACCAACCCACTGGGTACGATGAAGACCAAAAATGCTAGTGACACCTCTACTACCAGCATACGCTGGATTAATATTGATGGTATTATACATATAGTGAGTATATTGAGAGTCTTGCTGAGCAAATGATGACAGCATTACGAATAACAGCAGTATTACTATTGGAGTTGTTTTCATACTATTAACTTTAAATTTTACTAAAATAGATCGCTAATTTGCTTTCTAATCTGTTTTCTAATCGTTGATTAATTGCAAATATCCTGATGTACTATTTCCATTCCCGTCTGCATTTTTATATTTAACCACATAAAAGTAAGTACCTGTAGGTAATCCTTTTGATTGATTGACTGTAACCCTTCCTTCTGACATTCCTCGGAATGCTTTGGAGGTATTGTTATATCCGTCAACACCAAATACTTTCACGCCCCAACGGTCAAATATTTCAACTGTATTCTCTGTGTAACATTCTAATCCTTCAATAAATAAAAAGTCATTATTCCCGTCCCCATCCGGAGAAACCGCATTGTAAACCCTAACATCGCAGCCACTTAAAACTAAAACTGTCGCATCAGATAAATCAGTGACCTCTACTCCTTTTGGACTTGTACCAAAAGCTCTCGCTTGTTTTACAACTTTTCCAACAGTTATATCCTCTTTAGTAAGGGAGTAAGCAACTGAAAAAATCATATTTTCTTTCATTTGAAGAGGAGCTGTATAAGGTAGATCGATTTTACCCGTTATAACATCCTCTAAACGAATATTGGATAACATAGTATTTCCCGAATTCGTGATATTAAAGGTGTATAAAATTTTATCACCAACTTGTACCTGACCATTATCGTTTTTATTCATGATTTCGGCACTCACGAGCAAAGTAATTTTTGGGCTTTGAACGAGCGGTGTCATAGTACAGGTCAAGCAATCGGGCTTGATTGCGCAGGATGTGCAAGGTGTAGGATCGGTAGAGGTATTACTTACCTTTAAGTTTAGTGGATTTTTTCCTTCAACAGTTGCTAGATTATAAACAATTGCATCAGCAATATCTTGTAAGGTAATAGCGTACAGTCCTGTAAATGCTGTACTATTGGATTGACCTGGAGCTAAAGAGCTGATGGGTCCACCATTTACAATTGCTTTGTTATCAAAAATTTTAACATCGGTAAGAACTGTATTCCCAGTGTTAGTCACTACATAGACATATTTTACATGATCACCAACATTGGTAACACCATTTCCATCAGTATCAACATAAATACCATCTGCCGTGATGCTTATTGCCGATTTAGGACCTAAATCAACCACAGTAACTGTATTATTTGTTATCGCCGTACCTGAAATATCTGTTACAACATTCCCTTTTGGATCTTGTGCTTTTACCAAAGCGCTATTAGTTACTTTGCCTGCATCAACATCAGCTTGGGTAATCGTGTAGGTTCCTTTGATGCTGTTGTTGGTCGCACCGGCTGCTAGTGTCGCAATTGGGTTACCTGTTAGCACTAGTCCTACCATTGGATCACTAACCACTACATTACTCAAAGTGGTATTTCCTGTATTGGTTACTGCAAATGTATAGGTGATCACATCGCCTCTTGCTCCTGTACCTGATACAGTAGCTGTTTTCACCAAGGCAATACTCGGGTTAAACGAGGTTGGTGTTTCGGTTGGTGTGTTGTTTGTAATTGCCGTACCTGAAACATCTGTTACATCGTTCCCTTTTGGATCTTGTTCTTTTACCAAAGCACTGTTCGTTACTTTACCTGCATCGATATCGGCTTGGGTAATAAAATAATCTCTCTCAATTACAATCATCTCTAAAGGCAGTAATGTTCCTGAACCAACCATTACCGAACTAATTTCTAGTTTAGGATCGTTTATCACTATGTTTTTTAGTGTAACATTTCCATTATTGGTAATTTCAAAAGTATAGGTTATTTTATCCCCAACTGTTGCGTTTTGTGCAGCATTTGGGTAATTGGATTTTTTAACCAATGTAATCGAAGGTCGTTGATTGAGAATTACTTCAGTTGGATCATTGGTTCCTAAAGTTGTACCTGATATATCTGTAACATCATTATTCGATGGGTCTTTCGCTTTAACTAAAGCCGAATTAGACACTTTGCCTAAATCAATATCGCTTTGCTTAATTTGATATGTTGCCGAAATAGTAGCATTAGTTTCACCTGGTTCTAATGAAGAAATTGAATTTCCTGAAAATACTAAACCTACCATATCGTCAGAAATACTTATGGCTGTTAAGGTCGTTGTACCTGTATTCTTAACTTGAAAACTATATGTTATAATATCTCCAACGGCTCCACTTCCGCTTACTGATGCTGTTTTAACTAGAGCGATTGTAGCTCTCTGCCCGATTGGAGTTTCAGTAGGGTCATTGTTAGTAATCGCGGTTCCTGAAACATCTGAAACGGCATTTCCTTGCGGATTTTTTCCATTAACGACAGCTGAATTGGTTACTTTACCTGCATTTACATCATCTTGTGTGATCGTATATGTTCCAGATATAGACAAATTAGTTTGGCCTGGAGCCAAAGTTGCAATAGCATTACCACTTAACACTAGTCCCACCATCGGATCAGTAACTGATATAGAATTTAAGGTAGTTGTTCCTGTATTCGTTATTGCAAAAGTGTAAGTAATCGTATCTCCCAAACCTGCGTTTCCATCAACACTTGCCGTCTTAACAAGGGCGATTGAAGACTTCTGATCTACCGCCACAACTGTTGGTAAATCATTTGTAGTTGCTGTTCCAGAAACATCTGAAAAAGTAGTACCAGCAGGATCTTTAGCTGAAACCACTGCACTATTGGTCACTTTTCCTGCATCGATATCTGCTTGTGTTATGGTGTAGCTGGCAGTAATAGTGGAGTTCGTAGTTCCTGCAGCTAACGAAGCTAAAGTGCTTTTCGAGAACGTCAATCCTACCATTGGATCACTAACCACTACAT
>NZ_JAQWTM010000055.1 GCF_029242675.1 Flavobacterium sp. | reverse complement strand
GCCCGTTATAACATTTAATAGCTGCGGAATTTCATCTAAGGATGTTTTACGAACAAAACTACCAATTTTATGTAGTCTTTCTGCGTCTGATAATAAGGTACCAGCGCTATCTTTTTTATCGTTCATGGTCTTAAACTTTACAATTTTAAAAATTTTTCCGTTTTTACCCGGTCGTAACTGAAAGAAAAAAGGCTTTCCCGCATTCGCAAAAAATAGACCCAAAGTAACAATCAAAAAAACTGGACTTAAAAAAAGTAATCCAGATATCGAAATTATTAAATCAAGTATTCTCTTCAAGAAATAGGGATACATTTTTGTCAATTGTTTGTTTTAGTAAATAAAAAATTAATAATATAGATTACAAATGCGCTGTAAATTTTTAAATGATGGAACTTTCATTTTTTCTTAGTTTATGAATAATCCTTTGACCTATTCTTTGACCAGGTAACTCAATAAGCTGATAGGAAATAGTAGAAAACAATATCGATAGACTGATTAGAACAACAAATCTTAAACAATAATTTATGATAGCAGAAATAGAATTATTTACTACAATAAAATCAACTACATCAAATTTTGTTAACCAATACAAAACTCCAAAATGAACCAAATACATACTGTAACTAACTTTCCCTATATAGAGCAATACTGGATTCTCTAAAATCTTATAATTTATTTTACTTATTGCAATTCCGAACAAGACAAAAACGATTCCAAATATAAAATAGGATGGTAGTAATGAAAAACCAATAATATGTAGTATCAATAGAAAAGAAGTCAGCAGGAGCGATGATGGAGCTATTTTAATATTGTATCCTTCTTTTACAATATAATAAAAGAAAATACCTAAAGCGAAGATAGGCATCTGGCTAGGAAAATAAAAAAATAAATATTCATTCCATAGTCTATCACTCTCAATGATGTGAATTTTATGCAATAAAATATCAAGAACAAGTCGAAGGACAAGTGTAACTAGTACAAAAAGATAAGCTACTCTAACGTTTTTAATTTTAACAAAAAGCAAAGGAGCGATGCAATAAAAAAGCATCTCCACTGCTATAGACCAGCCACCTGGCACCACACTGTTCATCCAATAGGGATTAAAACCATGAACAAAAAAAATATTTGATAAAATATTTGAAGTGGTTACTAACTCTTGGTCACCAAGCCAATATCTTGATCCAAATCCATCTTGCCACAAATAATAAAAAATACCAACATAATAAAGTGGAGCAATTCTAAAAAAACGACGAATAAAAAAATTAAACTTAGGATACTTTTCTTGTTCATTTCTCCTATTCATCGAGAGAAACAATGTAAATGCACTGGCAATGTAAAAAAGTTGCACACCGTTAGCTCCATTACCAATAATAGATACGATGGTTACAGGTAGAAAAGCATTATTCCCATATTGACCACAATGAACCATCAGAACACCTAGAATTGCTATGCCTCTTAAAACATCAATATAGTTTAATTTCATAAAATTCTTATTAAATATATTTTGCAAGTAAAATAAAAAAGGTAAATATTGAGATAGCTACCTATCACAAAAACATAAAAACACCTTACTTAATACTTTTACCATTTACTTTATACAATCGTGTTTATTTAAACAAAGTTTTATTGTAACTATTAAAATTTAAAATATTACTTAATGACCAATTACATTTTTAAATCTCTAATTAATTTTGATATCCTTAACAATAACTTCATATTCCTCCAAAGCAGCATCCCAAACGAACTGTTGACTGTAGTGAGAGACAATTATTGGTCGAATACGTTCCTGTAGCTTATTTCTAAGAATAGTATCTTCTATCATTTGTTTCATTGCTTCTAAAATTGCCTTTTCGTTTTTAACGGGAATAACTAAACCGTTCTTTCCATTTTTAATTATTTCATTACAACCACTAATATCAGTTACAATAGTTGGCAAACCCATCGCACCTGCTTGTAGTACTACATTAGGAAAACCTTCGCGATAGCTAGGAAAAACAAAAGCATTTGCAATAGCATAATAAGAACGAACATCCGGTTGAAATCCAACTTCAATTATGGAACGATTTGATTGTAAGGTCTCCAATGTACTTGAAAGCAATGGATCTAAATCCGACTCTTTTGGGCCTACTAATAGTAGTTTTACGTTCGATTTTATTTTGGAAAGCTGATCAAAAGCAGCAACTAATTCATTTATTCCTTTATCAGTAACCAAACGACCCACAAAAATAAAAACAAAATCGGCAGTATGAATTCCTATGCTATTCTTGAGCTCTTGTATTTGATTGAATGATACTTCCTGACTATTAAAATAGTCAGTATCGATACCATTTATATTACCATTGGCTAAGAACTTCAAAGGTTTGCTAGTAATTTTATAGTAAACTAAATCATTCTTAACGCCTTGACCTTCTGGGTAAACGTGTGTTGCACACTTGCATAGCAGCTTATCCATAAAAATTAATAACTTTTGCATCGATCCCACTTTAGAGGGAAAAATTAAACCCGTAAAGGTATGTACTCGTATGGGAACACCCGCAAAATAGGCAGCTAGCATGGATAAAAGACCTGCCTTAGGGGTAATCGAATGAACAATTTGAGGCTTTTCGGTACGAAATAGCTGATACAATTTCCATAATGAAATCATATCATGGAAGGGTCTAATTGCTCGTTGCATAGGTATTGCTACCGTTCGCACTCCCTCTCTGTTCGCAACATTTTCTAAATGGGTATCTGCTCCTGAAACAGCCACTACTTCATAGTGATTATTCAAAAAGGATAATTGCCCTTTCAATAAAAAATCAAGGGACATAGCTATTGTAGCGGTACGGATGATTTTAACTTTTTGCAAGACGTTTGTATAAATCTATATGTTTATCGACCATAATAGTTATATCATAAGCTGCTGCTCGTTCTAGGCAAGCAGTAACAACTGCTTCAAAATAATCCGAGTCTTTCAATAATTTTGAAATTTCACGAGCGAGCGCGATTTCATCACCAACAGGAAAAAGAACTCCTGCTCCTTTTACAACCTCTGAAAGTCCTGGGACATCCGAGGCTACAAAAGGTCTCTCAGAAGCCATTCCTTCAATGCTCGATAAAGATAACCCTTCATATTTGGAGGAAAGAACAATAACATCAGCTGACTTTAGCAGTTGTGGTACATCCATTCGTAAACCTAAAAATAATATTCGTTCCTGCAGTCCTAATGACTGGACTAAACTTTCACATTCGTTTTTTACAGCTCCTTCACCTACTAAAAGTAATTTAACTTCAGAAGGCAAATGAGTCAAAGAACGTATTAAAGTGGCCTGGTCTTTTTGTTCTCTAAATCCTGCTACTTGGATAATGATTGTATCTAATTCAGTAAGATTTTTATCAATTTGATTGCGTTCAATTGCTTTCGCTTGTTTTATTGCTGACAAATTAACGCCGTTTTTTATAATTGGCAATTTAACAATTGGGGCGTCAGTATGTAGGTGTATAATCGATTGAATTTCTGAACTGATACATACAACTTGTTGGTAAAACCTATAGACCATCCTGTCAATAATTCGAAACAAACGATTTGTCAATCTTCTGTTACTGCTATTGTGCTCGGTAAATATTAACTTAACTTTCGAAAAACCGATTGCTTTTGCAAAAACTACCCAATACTGAGCTGGAAAAAGATGCACATGAATTAATTCGTACTTTTTAAGATAAGGTATTATTTTAATGATATAAAGAGGATTGTAAACAGAATGCGCCCCTAATGAATAGATCGTACAGCAGTTTAATTCTTTCAAAGCTTGTAAGAAGGGATGATTGGTACCATTAAGAACGAGCACATCCATTTGCAATCCCTTTTCTTTATACAGCGGGAGCGTTTCTAAAAGTAGTTTTTCTGCTCCACCGGTAGCTAAGCTATTTATAATTTGTAAAATCTTCACCTGCTAAGATTGTGTTTTAATTCGAACATATAAATTTAAAAGTAACCCAAAAGGGAAGGCTAGAAAAACAAGAATCGGTTTTCCAGTTTGTTTGAATAACGCTCTATCCTTTACAAAAAGAAAAGAAGAAACTAGGTGAACTGCATTTTTAAATCGTTCTTGGAAGCTACTCCCATATAAAATTCTACTTTGTCTCGATACAGCAAAACCCCTAGGATTCTTTCGATACTGCTTGAAAATATTTAATGTTGAACCATCTAGCTGATACTCAACAATACACAATATTTCATTAACAGGTTTTAAATCATAATCTTGATCTATCAAGAGACATTTATAATCCAAGGGTACAAATTTTTCGCCTTTGAACTCGGGATATGCTGGGTATTTTGCAGTAATTGACGATCTATATACAAGCTTTTTATCTCCTTTAACTCCGTGTTTACTATAGAGTTCATTCAATTTACAGTGTGTAAGATAATCCGGGATTTTTGTACCTATAATCGTACGGTCCTTAGTTGCATCGAGCCCTATAATACCTGAATATTGAGGGTCTAGATTAGCCGTCTCTTTAATAATTATTTCGACGGCATCATCAGGCATAAAATCATCAGAATCAATACATACATTGAACTCTGTTTGTATTAGTTCATAGGCCTTGTTATGACCAGTGTGCATGCCACCATTCTCTTTATAGTGATAAATTATTTGTATAACATCTTCCGCTATCCATTGTGCAACTAAATTCCGGGTTTGATCTGTAGAGCCGTCATCGATGACGAGCCACTCAAAGTCTTTTGAAGTCTGCCTACACAAACTATCGTATACTTGATGCAAACAATAGGCTCTATTAAAAGTAGATGTAAATACAGTTAATTTTTTAATCATATCTATTGTGTAAGAATTACATTCATAATATAGGTAAAAGAAAAATAGAGTGCAAGAACTGTCCCCAATACTTTATGTTGGTTTTTAAAAAATTGTTTTTTCAATAATGGATATATTATCACAATTCCCATCATAAACCATGATAAGTAAGCGAATCGATTAGAAAAGTTAGCCCTAATAACTAAAATCCAAAATCCATTTGTTATCAAATAAATATTGAAGAGTTGCGCGTACATTATATCTTTATATTTTCTTTTAAAAATAAAATACCAACCAGCATAAACTGGCAAAGCGCTATAAATCAAAAAATCCCAACGAAAACCAGTACTACTAAAATCGTCATTATTGATATTACCGGACGTCAAATAACTAATTCGTTCATCATCAAATCCTAAGCTTGCAAATAAAGACTCAAAAAAGCCTCCTGCGGCTATAGATATAGGAATACATAAAATCCAAAAATATAAAATTTTTTTACTGTCTTTAAAAAAGAGAGTGAACAAATAGGCCGCTACAGGTAGCGCCAAAGATTTGTGAAAAGAGATCGCAACAAACATTAAAGCGACCATCACTATTTTCTTATTGGAATACGCTAAAGCTAGCAGCATTATTGAAGTCGCCAAACCATTTCGAATTCCGTTAGTACCATAGGACCAAAATGAAAAAGAACATATTAAAATAAAAAAACTATAAAACCAATATTCTTGAAACAACTTCTTGGAGGCTAAATACAGTGGAAGAATGTAAAGGGAGGAACAAACAAAAAAAAAGAAATTCACAGTCATGACTTTTGCACAAAGCATCATGAAGAAATTAAAACCTAAATCACCTCCTAATCCCAAAGGAATTCCATCAGCGAAACTAGCAAATGACCTTGAGTAGGCTCCCATATCGCCAAATACAAAACTTATGGGTCTAAACCCCATATAAACAATTATCACGATTAAGATGAAATAACCTAAAATATGCTTATTTTTTAAATTTTTTATTGCCGTAATTGGAGTACCAAAAGCATTAATCCACGTAAATAACACAATGAGTAATAAAAAATTATAATAAAACAGATTATAATATTCAATTGGAATAAAATCAATCATAAAAAAAAATAAGTTTTATAAAAAGGAAAGGCACAATCATTGGTATTATTTTTGCAAAAATCTTGTTGCAGCAGCTACTACTGTAACCCCATCAGGAATATCTTTTGTCACAACAGTGCCTGCACCTACAACTACATTATTTCCTATTGTGATACCACCAATAATGCAACAATTGGCGTGAAGTGCAACATTATTACCAATAATTGGTCTTTTGCCGTTCTTTTCCCCAATGGTGACTAAATGACTAATATACAAATTCTCACCTATACTCTCTGCATTTATAATTGTGGCATAAGGATGAGCCAACTTAACTCCTCCACCAATTTTAGAATATATATCAATTATGAAATACTTTTCTTTAGGATAAAAAACTCTAAAAACATTTGTAATAAAACCTTGGGTTCTAAAATAAAATAGAGATCTAAAATATTTATCAACAGCAATTCTATGAATGAAGACTTTACAAGTATTTATATCGAAGGCCTTCTCCTCTGTATTTAAGTCCTTGATTATTAAATCTTTTTGATTGCTAAGATAAAATCGAATAAGTAATGGAAAATAAATCAAATATCTAAGAAAGGTCATTTTTAAAAATTTTAGTGTTCCAAAGTTTCATTATATTGAATATCGAATAATTATTTGCAGTTTGTACTGCATTTTGACTTAAAAGTCTTTGGTGCGATTCGTTGTTTGCAAAATCAGTCAAAGCAGCAACAAATTGTTCTCTGTTTTTATTAGCAATCAATCTTCCATCATAACGATCAGTAAGAATATTTCTTGGACCAGTTGGGCAATTATAACTAAATACCGGCACTGCCAAAGCTAATGCCTCTAAGATAACTAGCGGAAAACATTCGTGGTGGGAGGTAAGTAATAACACCTTAGCTTCTTCAAGCTTAGCGCTAGTTTCTTTAGTTTCCCCCATAAAAATAATAGATTGAGTCAAATTCAGATTAAGTACTTTTTGCTTTAAGCTTTTTGCATATTCATCAGTATCTGCACCATAAATTTCTAAAATCCAATCTGATTTTTCTTTAATAAATTCGCTCCAAATGTAGATTAAATCTTCAATATTTTTAACAGGTGCGATCCTGCCTAAAAAAATAGCTTTATTATCTTTTTTTTGATCTTTACAGTTTAAAAGCGAATTACTTGTTATCGGGTTGGCTATTACTACTGTTTTGGCAGACTTACTAAAACTTTGCTCTTCTGGACTTAAAACAACTAAATAATTATATGCATCATATAGAATGTTTTCTAATTTACTTTTAAAATTATCTGTTTGATTGTATTTACTAAAATGAAATTCTTTTATTGTTTTAGCATTTCCTTTGAAAAAATTAACACAATAAGTTATTGGTATGTGGGAAGCTACAATGATAAAATCAGGCTGAATTACTTTTAATTCATTTCTTAATTTTTTAATATTTCGTACGAATTTAAAAATGTTTTTGGATTTAAAATAGCTTTTACTTCTATCATAATTAATTGCTAAATCAACAAACCGAACCTGATCTGATAACTCATAAGCAAAGGGTTGCTGTCTTTGCTCAGTACTAATGATAGTTACGGAATACCCAAAAATAGCTGCCCAATAATTCGCTTTCATAACTACAAGTCGCTCAATACCGCCCACACTATGCAGTTGATCTACTAAAATAACAATCTGTTTCATTTGATTATTTCTTTAAACAAATTATCCCATTCATTTAAAATAGTTTCCGGCAGGTATCGTATCACATTCTGCTTCGCTCTAGCTCCCATTTCCTTGCGTAAAGTTTCGTTGTCGATTAAAAGAATTATTTTTTCGGCTAATTGTTTATAATTCTTTTGCTCCACAAGAAAACCGTCAATTCCGTTTGCTATGATATCCGAAGGTCCATAGTTACAATTAAAAGAGACGCAGGGCAATCCACATGCCATAGCTTCAATTAATACCATACCGAAACCTTCATATCGAGAAGACATGACATAAAGTGCAGACTCTAGGTACTTTTTTTCAATGTCTTTTTCAGGATCGTGAAAAGAAACAGAGGATTTTAGATCTAGCTGAACGACAAATTTTTCTAAGCCTATGTCCTCTTCTTTTTTACCATAAATATCTAAATTCCAGCTTGGATGTTTTTTAATCACTAGCTGCCAAGCTTGAAGCAAAAGGTCGTACCCTTTTTGATAACTTTGCTTGCCAACAGCAATTACTTTTTTATGATCAAGAGTACTCGATTGCTCAGGATAAAACGATAAAGGATTTGCTATTACTCTTATATTTTTAAGGCTAGTCCACTCCTTTTTATTCCCCTCAGTTAAAACAATAAAAAAGGTGAATTTTTTAGCCAGAAGTTCCATTACTAACCACTTTGCTCTTGTTCTGCATTTTCGAAAAAAAGAACCGTCATGATGCATTTCTATTTCTTTCGAGACATGCCTCTCATAGATAATAGGTTTTTTCGTTCCTACAATTATTGGCATAAAAAAACCTTTTAAACCATCATCGCAGACACAAATTATGTCAGGCTCTACTTTTTTAATAACGTCTCGTACTCCTATAATATACTCTTTTATATATTGTATAGATTGACCTCCAACAGCTACATCATAAAATTGAACTTTTTTATTAAAAGCATAAAACAAGGGCTCCCCAAAAGAGTTGAGAGTCATTATTGTCACTTCATAACCAAACTTGTCTGCGAGCCCACTTGCTTTAATGGATAAAACTCTTTCCAAACCTCCGGAGCCGTGAACAGCATTAGTTACATATAATAATTTCACTTTTATTTTACTTTTAAATAGGAAGTATTGCTCGACGAGTAAAAGGAGGTCTTCTATCCTTGAAAAACAACTTTAATGTTGTACTAGTTTTTTGAACCTTTCGAGAGAGACCTCTTTATCACTATTTTTATCCATTTTTGTATGAGCAACAATAGCTGACATAAAACTGCTGTCCTCCATAAATTTGGCTATTGACTGGGCAATAGCCACAGCATTCATTTCGCAAATTATTCCTGTTTTATCCTGTTCAATGATCCCATAAGCGCTAGGGAAATTAGTGGTAACTATAGGCTTTTGTAATAATTTGGCCTCGATTAAAGTAATACATAAGCCTTCGTAAATAGATGATTGAACATACAAATCAGATTGAAACACATAGGGATAGGGATTATCTTTTAATCCTAACAAAATGAAATTTTCTGATAAACCCTTTTTTATAATGAGCTCTTGCAGTACATTCCTTTCTTCCCCTTCTCCAACTACATACCAAACAATATCTTTTCCATGATCCACTAAAATCTTACAAGCTTCAATTGCTAAATTCAACCCTTTTTGTGGGGTTAACCTCCCGACTGTAGTGATTGAAAATACCGATTGATTTTTTATCAAATCAACAGATAAACTGGCCTTTTTAAATATTTCAACCTCATCTACAATATCCCTTATGACAATCGTTGAAAAATTGAATCCTGCCGCTGTATAACATTTTTTAAAAACCTCTTCATTTTCGTCAGAAACCACGACGATGGTCTTAAATTGATTGTAAAACGGGACATCGTACGACAAATCATATCCTGCTTTTATGTAATCATTATTCAACCAACTGTATTTAAATGCCGCACTTACTTTATCAGCTACATAATAGGTAGAAAATCCTTGACCATAAGCGATGGCAATATCAAACGATTTTTCGAGAACTTTATGACAATTTTTGAAAGACCGCCAATACAACTGCGAGCTGTGTTTGTTTTTATTGAAACATCGCAATAAAAAGAAAAATAATCGCGCTACTATGAAGTTAAATCCAAGCCAGCCTTTATCTATTTCGACAGTACGTACTGAAACTTCTGAAGGAACTAATTTCTCGAATAGGCCGCCTCTACTATGTAATCTTAGCTCAACTTCAAACTGGTCATAATCAATAAACTTTAATAGCGTTACCAAACTTTTCTCAGCACCACCACAATCTAAAGAGTCAATTACAAATAGAATTTTCTTTTTTAACATTAACAATTAAATTAATTTTTATGAATTTCTTGAAAAAGTTGTAGCCATTGTGTACCTATTTTATCTGCTGAAAACTTTGAACTGCTCTGCACTGCATTCCAAGCCATCGTTTGTCTTAATTCGACATTATCAATTAATAATTGCAGCTGCTTTGCATACCCAATAAGATCATGGTTCGTAACAATGAAGCCATTAAATTCGTGTTCAATAATATCGTGTAGCGATCCAAAGGAATCCATAGCGACTGGCACACAACCCATTTGCTGTGCT
>NZ_JAQWTM010000051.1 GCF_029242675.1 Flavobacterium sp. | reverse complement strand
TAAAATATATAGTCTAATTATTGAAAAGTAACTACACACCTTAATTTCCTAAGTTAAAATCAATACTTTCCAATACATAATTTAGATAAAAATATCGCATTACAATAAAGACAAGACCCACCATTATTTTTCTTAAATTTGTACCAGAAAACATATTACTTTATCTACTATAAACACTTCACAATGACCGCATATATATTAGATAAAACCTACAAAAATATAAATTACGAGCAAAATGATTTAAATCATCAAGAATTTGAAAGTTGTACATTTAAATCTTGCAGTTTTACTGTTTGTAACTTTATTGCAGTCACATTTATAGATTGTATTTTCACAGATTGTGATTTTTCTAATGCAATGATTAATCACGTTGCTTTCAGGAACGTTAATTTTAAAAATTGCACTATTATAGCTGTCAATTTTGCGATGACTGACAAATTAATTTTCGAAATTAACTTTGATAACTGCAAACTCGATTTCTCAAAATTCTATGCTTTGAAGATGAAAAACACCACTTTTAAAGATTGTAGTATTGTCGCAGTCGATTTCATGGATTGTGATTTGACCGATGCTCTATTTGCTAATTGCGATTTATATCGTTCAGAGTTTGCTGGTGCAAAAGCTATACGTACAAATTTTTATTCTAGTTACAATTACATTATTGACCCAAAGAAAACTGCAATTAAAAAAGCAAACTTTTCACTATCTGCAATTCATGGCTTACTTGCCAAACATGATATTGTCGTTGTATAATTTTTTCTTAAATCAAAAATCACCATTTTTTACTGTTTATAAAATTCACTAAATTTGCACACTAAAATCAATACTATGTCAAACAAAAAATATAAAATTGCAGTTATTCAGTTAAACTTAAATGATGTTGCCGAAAACAACCTTAAAAAATGTATGAGCTGGGTAAGAGATGCTGCAAATCAAGGAGCAGAAGTAATTACGTTACCAGAATTATACAGCAGCCATTATTTTTGTCAAAGTGAAGACGTTGATAATTTCGAAATTGCCGAGCCATTATATAGTACTTCATTTATAGCATTTAGCGCTTTAGCAAAAGAATTAGGAGTAGTAATAATTGTTCCTTTTTTCGAAAAAAGAATGGCAGGAATTTACCACAACAGTGCTTATATAATAGACACTGACGGTTCAGAAGCTGGTTTATATAGAAAAATGCACATTCCAGATGACCCGCATTTTTACGAAAAATTCTACTTTACACCTGGAGATTTAGGTTTTAAAACGATTCCTACCAAAAAAGGAAAAGTAGGTACATTAATTTGTTGGGATCAATGGTACCCAGAAGCAGCCCGTTTAACTGCTTTGCAAGGTGCAGAAGTTTTATTCTACCCTACAGCTATAGGATGGCACCCAGGTGAAAAAGAACAGTACGGAACAAATCAGTACGGTGCTTGGATGAACGTCATGAAAGGCCACGCTGTAGCAAATGGAGTTTATGTTGCTGCTGCCAATAGAATAGGTTTAGAAAAATATTTACCAGATACTGACGGAATCGAATTTTGGGGAGCTTCATTTATTGCAGGTCCTCAAGGAGAAATTTTAGCACAAGCTTCACATGATAAGGAAGAAATTCTAATCGCAGAAGTAGACTTGGATGTTCAAGAAAATATTCGTCAAAACTGGCCGTTCTTTAGAGATCGTAGAATTGACGCTTTTGGAGATATTACTAAAAGAGCAATTGACTAATTGCTCTTAAAAATTATAAAACACTTTTATTAAAAGGACTAAGGCATTTTGCTTTAGTCCTTTTCTATTATAAATAAAGTTCTTTTTAAACTATTTTTACCAATTCTTAAATTGTGCAATTCAAAAACCAATCTACTTATTTATAGAAAATCAC
>NZ_JAQWTM010000034.1 GCF_029242675.1 Flavobacterium sp. | reverse complement strand
GTATTAATTTTAAAAGAAAAGCAATGAAAAAAACAGGAATATACTTGTTTAAAGTTTCTCCTGTTTTAGTTTGCCGCGTTACAAACGCTCTATTTTATCTTTTTATGTAAGTAGGTACTCGATGCAATCGAGCACCAGAATTAAGGATAAACGAGCGCCAGATGGGTATAATGTGAGGGATAATTTGCAATTTAAAAGACATTGTGTAATCTTTTTGCGTTCGCTTAACATAGCGTGTTTCTTCATGTTTTTCCATAAGGATACTTATTGTGTATCACTATTTCAGGACGGGACATTTTATAAACACAAAAAGGCTACACCTTTTTACTGATGTAGCTTTCTTGATTTGTTTTTTCTGCTCTAGTTTGTGGACACGGATTGCAATTATGCGCTATCCGGATAAGCAAGTTATTTCATATTCGAGCGATTGGGTTAATTTTTTTTTAAAAACCTGTAAAGCAAATATATTAGGTACAAAATAAATACTGTTAAAAAAACCCATATGATTTGCCAAATAAGCAATGATAATTCGAAACTATTGTCCATGATAAATAATTTAAGGTAGTCTTTGTCCGGATAGAATTTGACCGTTTGTTTTGTTTATATTAATTTGAAAGAGTATTGTCGTAGAATTAAAATTACCAATACCTTGTATGCCTGCATTGTATGTTAAGGTTCCCGTAATAAGCACGGTAGTGATGTTACCATTGGTTTTTTGGTTAAAAGCATCTTGGGTCCAAGTGTATCCAGCGTTCATGCCCCAAGTGTTACTAGAAACAGTTTGTATTGTATATGTATTTCCTTCATTTTGTACAATAAGCACCTTAATTCCTGTCCAAGGTAGAAGGTTGAATTTTGTTGTGGAAAGAACCTGGTTAGGTTGTGTTAAAGATTCAATTTCAAAAGCTGCTGGGCTAGTACTATTAATTTTTGCTCTCAAATCTGATTCTGAAACTATTGTAGAACTTGAACTTGAACCACCGCCACCGTTGTTTTCATAACCCCAGTTTATCCCATCATATTGTCCTCCTCCTCCTTCGAGAAGTGAATCAAATAAAGTTAGTAAAGTTAATTTCCCTGGCCCTTTTTGGTAGTTGTTTGTAATTACCACTTCATTTAACTCTTCAAATTCCACCCCATCAATTGTAATTGTTTTATTGGTTGTATTTGTTGGGGCTTTCTTTTTTAATTTTGCCAAAAGTATACCATCTTTCACAGAGAAACCAGTTATGAATACACCGTTAAGATCAGTAATTATTATTTTGCCAGTGAAATGTTCGCTATTTGAACTTGAGTTCGAAATCATATTGAAAATAACACTCTTTATTTCATTATTTACCTTGACCAAAAGTATCCGACTTGATGTGTCTTTTAAGTTGTTAACTAAAGGGATTACAGTTAATAATTGATCACTATTAGTCAGTCTTTCAAGATTGATATTGTTTAGATCTGGTGAAAATGTTACAGACTTTCCTGTTGTAGTAATACTCAACACTTTTTTGTGCTGCAAAAAAAGTATAGCCTCATTGGGTTTGATTGTTTGGATTGAACTATCAATTGAACCATCAATTTCCTCAACCTGGCAGTTACTAAGTGAAAAGGATAATACAAAAACAAGTAAACACCTTACTAGATTACTTTTTAGTTTGTGGTTTGTGGTTTGTGGTTTGTGGTTTGTGGTTTGTGGTTTGTGGTTTGTTTCATAATTGGTTTGTTAAAGATACTTTTTTTATTAATAATTTAGACAAATATAACAATTATATAATTGTAAAACAATACCCACTTTTAGTGATATTTCAAAAAAAATCCTTTTCCAGTATTTAAACTAAAAAAGGATTATTGCAATATCATTTATTTGTAATTGAGATGTTTACGAATGGTGTAAAATTTAAATGACTTATATGTTTTAAAAAAAAATTACACCTCAAATCCCAATTTCTCTCTCACTCGTGCCAGTACATCATTGGCTACAGCCGTAGCTTTCTCAGCGCCAATTTTTAGCAACGCATCGACCGCAGGAAGGTTATTGATATAGTAATTGTACTTTTCCCTTTCGGTTTTGAAAGTCTCGCAAATTAACTCAAACAACGCTTGTTTTGCATGCCCGTAGCCGTAATTTCCTTCTAGATAATTTGCACGCATTGTTGCCAACTGCTCTTCAGTAGCTAATAAAGAATAGATAGCAAAAGCATTACACGTATCTGGATTTTTAGGTTCTTCTAGTGGCGTACTGTCGGTTTCGATGCTCATGATTTGCTTGCGCAATGCTTTGTCATCAAGGAATATGTTGATGATATTATTGGCTGATTTACTCATTTTTCCACCATTGGTACCGGGAATCAGCATGTTATCTTCTTGAATTTTAGCTTCAGGAATTACAAAAGTTTCGCCCATTTGGTGGTTGAAACGTGAGGCTACATCACGAGTGATTTCTAAATGCTGTAACTGGTCTTTTCCAACAGGAACCAACTGGGCATCATACAATAAAATATCAGCAGCCATCAACATTGGGTAACTAAATAATCCGGCATTGACATCGTCTAACCGATCGGATTTATCTTTAAAAGAATGCGCTAAAGTCAAACGTTGAAACGGAAAAAAGCAGCTTAAATACCAAGACAATTCTGCTGTTTGTGGCACATCCGATTGTCTGTAAAAAACAACTTTATTAATATCTAGTCCACAAGCGAGCCATGCAGCTGCTGTGCTGTGGGTATTTGTTCTTAAAGTTTCACCGTTCTTTATTTGGGTAACCGAGTGTAAATCAGCAATAAAAAGAAACGATTCGTTTTCGGGTTTGTTAGACAATGCGATTGCGGGCATGATTGCTCCTAAAAGATTTCCAAGGTGAGGTGTTCCTGTACTTTGAACACCCGTAAGTATTTTTGCCATTGTATGTTAGTGCGAGGAACGAAGCAATCGCATCCTCTATATTAAGTTGTTTTTATTTTTTAAAGTTTTCAAATTTAATGCTTTTATAAATAATAGCATAGTTTTACTTACTTTTGGCGCCATGAGAGCAGTAAAACTTATTTTTTGGATCGTTTGGCGCATTTGGTTTTATGTATTAATGACCATTCCTATAGTGATTATGTTTCCGTTTTTAGTGCTTTCTATACTTTCAGAGAAAGGATATCCTTATTTCTTTAAAATGGCTCGGATATGGTCTAAATTCATTCTTTTTGGGATGGGTTTTTACTATAAAGTAAAAAGAGAACAGCTTTTAGACAACCATAAAAGTTATATGATTGTTGCCAATCATACCTCGATGGCCGACATTATGTTGATGCTTGTTATTATTAAGAATCCTTTTGTATTCGTAGGCAAGCAGGAACTCGCTAAGATTCCGCTTTTTGGTTTTTTCTACAAGCGAACTTGCATTTTAGTTGATCGTGGGAATTCTAAAAGCCGAATGGAGGTTTTTAACGAAGCTCAAAAAAGAATTAAACGCGGTTTAAGTGTTTGTATTTTCCCCGAAGGCGGCGTACCTGATGACGAATCGATACTTTTAGATACTTTTAAAGACGGTGCTTTTAGATTAGCAATTGAACATCAAATTCCCATTGTACCGATTACCTTTGCGGATAATAAAAAAAGACTTTCGTACACGTTCTTCAGCGGAAGTCCTGGCTTGATGCGCGCTAAGGTGCATTCCGAAATTAGTACTACAGGTTTGTCTCCATTGGATAGAAAACCTTTGAGAGAAAAGGTGCGTGAAGTGATTCATACACAATTGTTACAGTATGAAAATAAGGATGCCAAAAAGCGATTTGGCTTCTTAACCAATTAAAAAAAAGAGTTGACGTTAGTCAACTCTTTTAGGTTTTATGCTTCTGCTAATTCTTTAATTTTCTCTTTAATTTTAATTTCCAATTCATCAGCTAGTTCTGGATTGTCCTTAATTAACGATTTTACTGCGTCACGTCCTTGACCTAATTTGGTTTCACCATAACTAAACCAAGATCCTGATTTTTTGATAATTTCAAATTCTACCGCTAGATCTAAGATTTCTCCAGTTTTAGAAACTCCTTCGCCATACATAATGTCAAATTCAGCTACTTTAAACGGTGGTGCTACTTTGTTCTTAACAATTTTTACTTTAGTTCGGTTTCCAATTACGTTGTCTCCATCTTTAATTTGAGTAGAACGACGAATGTCTAAACGTACCGAAGCGTAAAATTTCAATGCATTTCCTCCTGTAGTTGTTTCTGGATTTCCAAACATAACTCCAATTTTTTCTCTTAACTGGTTGATGAAGAATACGGTACAATTAGTTTTGCTAATCGTTCCAGTTAATTTTCTTAATGCTTGTGACATCAATCGAGCGTGAAGACCCATTTTAGAATCTCCCATTTCTCCTTCGATTTCACTTTTTGGCGTTAAAGCCGCTACCGAGTCAATTACAACAATATCAATTGCTCCTGAACGAATTAAGTTCTCAGCGATTTCAAGTGCTTGCTCTCCATTATCTGGTTGAGAGATGATTAGGTTTTCGATATCTACACCTAATTTCTCTGCATAGTTTCTGTCAAAAGCATGCTCTGCATCAATAAAAGCTGCAATTCCACCTGCTTTTTGAGCTTCGGCGATAGCGTGTAACGTTAAGGTGGTCTTTCCTGATGATTCTGGACCGTAAATTTCGATTATTCTTCCTTTTGGGTAACCGTTTACACCTAATGCTAAATCGATTCCTAAAGACCCTGATGAAATAGTTTCTACTTCAACAATGGCTTTGTCACCCATTTTCATTACCGTTCCTTTACCGTAGGTTTTATCTAGTTTGTCTAGCGTTAATTGTAACGCTTTTAATTTTGCTTCTTTTTCTGTACTCATCTTCTCTTTTACCTTTTCTTTCATTTGTATTGTTTTATGGCTTTCAGGAGTTTAGGTGTTTAAATGATCAGAGCCTAATTCCTATTGTATCAAATTGTAGTGCTTGTAAAAATACTTTATTTTGATGTAATTTTTAAAGTTCAAAATAAAATAGTTTTTAACAATGTGTTTTAAAGGAACAAAGCTTTTAGCTCTGTTGCTTCTTCTGGTTTTATTTTGCCAGCAAGTAGTAAACTCAATTGTTTACGTCGCAATGCAGCGTCAAATCGCTGAATCTCCAATTCGGTTTCAGGTATGATTTGGGGAACTTCAACAGGTCTTCCTGTATCGTCAACAGCTACAAAGGTATAAATGGCTTCGTTTGCTTTGGTTTTGTTTCCCGATTCTCTGTCTTCTACCCAAATATCAATAAAAATTTCCATCGAACTTTTGAAGGATCTGGAAACTTTAGCTTCAACCGTTACCACACTTCCTAGTGGAATTGCGCGATTAAAAGCTACATGATTCACTGATGCTGTTACTACTATTCGACGTGAATGTCTTCTGGCTGCAATACTGGCTGCACGGTCCATTCGAGCTAATAATTCACCCCCAAAAAGATTGTTCAAGGGATTGGTTTCGCTGGGTAAAACGAGGTCTGTTAGTGTAGTTAAAGATTCTGATGGATGTTTAGCTCTCATAAAGGGAAAGAATATTTTTTAGTTTAATAACTTTAATTTTTAATTTAACCAATAAACCGCCATTACTGCGGGTATAAAATAGATAACAATAGTTCTAGCGCCGTCATAATCCTTGGCTAACCGTTGTCCAAATAGTAACATTAGCAAGGTAATACAAGAAAAGACAGCTCCGTAAAATCCAAATAACCTACCGTTGTTTATGATTAATTGTATAGCGCCAACCACACACAAAACACCTGAGATTAATTCGAGCACCAAAATATTCATTAAAGCGAGTGGTACATGGTTTTTCAACTGTGTTTTAGCAAAATGTCCTTTTAGCCAATCTAAATTGTCCTTCCAATAAAAAATTTTATCATATCCAGATTGAATGAAAGAAATGGCTAAAAAAGCCAAAATTAAAATAGAAGCAACGTTGTTCATAGTGGTTATTTTTTATGGATTAATCGGGTGAGCTTAATAGAGAGATCGGTTAAGATTATTTTAGCATTTCCGTTGCGTTCCACATGGTACATCGCATCTGATAGCTCTTTGAAAATGTCATTGATATTATTGCCGTTTACAAAAGGAGCAAAATTCTCTAATTTAAACTTATCTACTTTGGGTTCAAAATAAACTAAGCTTGGCGCTTCATAATTAAGAAGCAAAGCTTGACGGAACATTTCCATACAAAACTGTAAAAATTTCTTTTGCGCTTCGCGACCTAGACTGGCAATTTTTTCGCTCCACAAAATCAAATCTTGAATGGCAGCGGCATTTCTTTTGGCCTTAAAAGCGGCTCTTACCCAAGTCACGAACCATTCTTCAAAAGGATATTCATCACTGTCATCGTGTACTAAGTGCAGCGCGGCATTGTAATTACCTTGCGATTGGTGCGCTATTTTTGCAGCCAGTTTAGGATCAATTTGTTCGCGATTAACCAAAGCGTCTGCAATAATAGCCTCACTTAAGCCATTAAAGTGCAGAATTTGACAGCGAGAACGTATGGTTTGAATAATATCTTCTTCGTTTTCAGAAATCAGAATGAAAACCGTTTTTTCAGGCGGTTCTTCCAACAGTTTTAAAAGCTTGTTAGAAGCGGCAATGTTCAATTTATCGGCCATCCAAACAATCATAATCTTATAACCACCTTCATAGGATTTTAGCGATAGCGATTTTAAAATTTCGGTAGCGTCATCAACTCTAATTTCACCTTGCTTGTTTTGAACACCAAGAATAGCATACCAATCAAATAACCCTCCGTATGGATTTTGCGTAGAAAAAGCGCGCCATTCTGCAATGAAATCAATGCTTTTGGGTTTGGTTTTTACACTATCTGTGGACACAGTAGGATAAGCAAAATGCAAGTCAGGATGAGATATTTTTTGAAATTTTAAGTTGCAAGCTTGATTTTCGCCATTGTTTTCCCCTGCTTGGTTTCCGCATAAAATGTATTGTGCGTAAGCAATTGCCATGGGTAACGTACCACTACCCTCAGGCCCTACAAATAATTGTGCGTGAGGAATCCTGCCTAAATTAGCACTTTGGGTCAGGTGATTTTTGATGTGTTCTTGCCCTAAAATTTCAGAAAATTGCATAAAGCAAAGATAGCAGAAAATGACGTAGTGTGCGTTTGTGATTGTGAAAGTTTTTTCGAAGTAAACCTTTTTTAAGTTTTTCTCGTATCTGTTGTAGACTTTAGAGTTTTTTTATACTACTTTAGTGTTTTAACTGTAAAAAAATGCTGTTTTTGTGAGTACTTGATTTTTTTCTTACAAAAACAGGTGTGATATAAACATTTTTAGTTTTTTTTTGTTGATAAGTAGTCCGTCAAAAACTGATTTTAACTCAAAAAAAAGTTTATTAACATATTTTATGGTTGTGAGTTAACATAAATTTAATACATTTGTTTTATATATGAAAATAAAAGCTAATATCATGAAGGGAAAAATTGTTTTGTTTACTTTTTTTTTAATTTTTACTAATCAAATAGTTGTATCGCAGGCTAAAAATGCACCGCAAAGTATTATTAGTCCAACCGCTATTATTCGAACTTATCATACTCAAGACGAGTTAAGAGGGATGCAAAAAGGTATGTTAATAGAATTGTATATTGAGAGAACAAGAGTTCTAGTTAAAACATTACCGTATGTTGCATTAGCCACTAAACCGGGGCTTACTCCTACAGATATAGGTATACCAATGGATAGCAACAAAACTAAGTTACAAGATGGTCAAACTGCCGCTACAAATGTGTTTTTAGATTCAACCAAGGAATACCAAGAGCGTCTGGTGCCATATGCTGATACCGAAAATATTATTGCAGGGATTTTGTTTTATGAAGGAATAATCAAGTCTTTGCACTTGTTTAATGAGTATAAATAAATCACAAGCATTGTTTAATTTTAATCGGAAGCTTTTTGATTACTATTTTAATATTTCGTAAGGTTTATTATCTCTTTTAACTAAACAATTATTAATGCTTACTGTGATCAAGAAAATTTATATAAAAAATTAATTATAATGATAAAAAAATTACAGGTTATTTGTTTAATAATCTTTATCGCTAGTGGAGCTAATGCTCAACAAGAGAAAGGAATTATTGGGTATACCAATTGGTTAACAAACTGGACTGAATTTAAACCTACTAAAGTAGAGTATGGTGAGGCAGAACAAATATTAGCAGGGAAAATAACAACAAACACAAAGTTGTACAAAAGGAACGTATATTTGATCAGAGGTAATGTCTACGTTACCAATAATGCAGTGTTAACTATCGAGCCAGGAACTCTTATTATCGGAGATTTTGAAACTAAAGGTACGCTGATATTCACTAAAGGTTCTCAAATTATAGCTGATGGTGTTGAAACTGATCCTATTGTGTTTAGCTCTAATAGAGGTGTTAAAAAAGCTGGTGATTGGGGAGGTTTGGTATTTCTTGGAGACGCACCAATCAATAAGTTTGGTAATTTGTCGTCATTGATTTATGATTTTGACGCATCATTAACTATGTTTGGTGGCAATAATACCGAAAGTAATTCAGGTATAATGCGTTTTGTAAGAATAGAATTTGCTGGAAAAAAAATTAAAGGTTCTCCAACTCTTAATTCTTTGACTTTAGCAGGAGTTGGTAGTAAAACTATCATGGAAAATATTATGGTTAGCTATTCAGGAGGTGATTCTTTCTCGGTGATAGGTGGTGATTTAAATATATCTAAACTTGTTTCTTTTTACTGTATAAATGATGATTTTAAGTTTTCTTATGGAGCTCAGTGTAGAATTTCTAATTCAATAGCAGTTCGATCTTCTTATTTGTCAGGAAATAAAAGTGGGTCAAGGTGCTTTGATATCGTATCATACGAGAAAAAAGAGGAAGTAGATTTTTCTAAAAAACAAACTGCTGTTATTGCTTACAATATTACTATGTTAAACGATAGTGAAAACATTAGTCTTGATATTCAACAAGGTTTAGTAAAAGAGGCAGTTTATGTTGGTAACGATTCTAGTTTAGAAATGAAAAGATCTGTCATTTCAGGTTTTAATCCAGCCGTTGTTTTAAATGAAAATATTCAAATTGATGACAAAAGTTTAAAAAAGATTAGATTTGAAGAAATGTATTTTAACTTGTGTAAAGGAAATATTTTCACAGAGAATAACGAAGATAACTCTGATTTAGAAAATTGGTATGGTAATACTTTCTTTAATAATGTTTATTCACAAAGCAGTAATAAAGAAACTTTTATTGAATTTTCAAATAGTAAAAAGCCAGACTTTAGATTAAATATTGGTAAAATAACAGCTTCTTTTAAGTAGGTTTATCTGCAAAGAAGGTGCTTGAACATAAAAAATTGATAGCTTTGCTATCAATTTTTTATGTTTTTACCAGTATAAATATTTTAAAAATTTCATAATCATGATAGTATGATAAAAAAGTATTTTTACTTCGTTTTGATTATTTGTCTTAGTGCAAATAGTTTAGTAGGCCAATTGGTAATTGCAAAACCAACTTTTGTCTTCCTACAGGCTTGCTCAAATGCGAATTTTAATACTTTTGAAATCCAAATTAATTTTAGCGCTAGTCCATCATTGAATTCAAATAATCAATTCATTATTGAATTATCTGACCCAGCAGGAAGTTTCTTATCACCTAGTGTAGTATACACTACCGCAATTGGAGAAATTACTGCAAGTGGCCAAAAAGTAATAATATCTTTTCCAATAACTACTTCTGGAGAAAAATATCAATTACGAGTTAGAAGTACAATTCCTGCGGTAACTGGAGATAAATCCAATGCTTTTGCGGCTTATTATAAAGCTCATGATGAGCAATTTACCATTAATAATACTGTTGCAACTGCATCTTATTGCGCAGGAGGTAATTATACCCTTAGGATTGATCCTGATGGGAATACTGTCAGTAATTCTCCTTTAAAATATCCATCATTAACATACAATTGGTATAGAGATAATGGTACAAGTCTTCCAAAAACATTAGTTTTATCAGCCGGCCCTGGAAACTATACCGTAACCCAACCAGGTACTTATTTTGTTGAAACGAATTATGGAACATGTACTTCCAATTCGTATTCAAATAGGGTGCAGGTAACTGAATCTACAACAGCTGCTTCTGCAAGTATAACTTCCAGTAAAGGCAATCCTTTTTGTATTGCGCAGGGTCCAACCATCCTGAGTGTTGGTGCTGGAAATAGTTATCAATGGTTTAAAGATGATGTGCCTATAAGTGGTGCAACTTCTCAAACCTATCAAGCAACAACTTCAGGTAAATATAGCGTCAAAGTCGATTATGGTAGCTGCCAAGCTAGCGCTTTTATTCAACTTCAAGAATTTAGAATTAGTAGTACAATTAATGTTCCGCCATCAAATAGTTTAAATACTGGAGAAACATTAGGGGTTACAGTGACAACAGATGCTAGTTCACCTACTTTTCAGTGGTTTTTAAATTCTAAAGTTATTGCTAATGCAACAACAAATAATTATACAGCTTCAAGCACTGGCAATTATAAAATAATTGTAACACAGAATGGAAGTTGTACTATTACAAACGAATTATTTTTTGAAATTACAGGCGCAAATACGAGTATTCCCACTAATGTGCCTAATATACCTAACCTTATAAGTGCAAATAACGATGGTATAAATGATACTTGGGTAATACCACAAGATTACAGTTCAGGTTCAAATTCAAATGTTACAATCATAAGCTCTAACGGAGAAATTGTTATGCAGACAAACAATTATTTGAACGATTGGCCAAACGACTCCATAAATGTTAAAAATATAAATCCGGTTTACTACTATATCATTACAACACAAGATAATCAAGTAATAAAGGGGTCAATAACAGTCATAAAATAGCATGAAGAAAAACCTACTTTTCATAATTTTATTTTATCTAACAATCACACCACTCCACTCTCAGGAAAGTAATTCAGGGGATGGAGTAGTGTCGTTTTCATTACCTATAAGAAATTCTTTAAAATATAATTTATACGTAATTAATCCAGCTTTCAGTTTTGTTAGACAAAACGCAAGCTATGTAACGTTTTACAACAAAAGGCAATGGATTGATTTTTTAAACCCACCTCAAACGTACCTATTTAGCTACTCTGGAAGATTTGCTGAAAATCAAGGACTTGCAATTGGTGCTTTTCAACAAAATTATGGTTTATTAACTACCTTTGGCGGTATTGCAAATTTTGCTCATAATGTCGTCCTTCAGGAAGATAGTAATTTAACGTTTGGATTAAACGTTGGTGCATTTAAAAGCGGTTTGGACGCAGGGAAGATTATTGTAAATAACCCCGACCCTTCATTACAAAATATTCCTTCTAATTTTGTCATGTCTGTCAGTCCAGGAATTAATTATGGAAATACTTTTTTCGATATTGGTGTAGCCTTCAATAATTTAGTCTTGTACAATTTTACAAGTTCAGAACTTATAAAAGAAGATCCCGAGAAAAATTTACAACTTCATGTAATGTATACTGGTTATATTGATACCTATGGTTTTTTCGATAAAAGTAAGTTTTCGACTTTGGTACGGTCTGAATTTAAGAAAGATAAAACGGTTATTTCAGGATTGGGTATGTTGACCTTAGCGCAAGGAGCTTGGATACAAGCTGGCTACAACACTGTTTATGGAGTTTCTGCTGGAGTTGGTTTAAACATTAGTCCCAAAATCTCCATTGAATACAATTATGAAAGAGGTTTAGGGAATTTCTCAAACTTTGGCCCGTCGCATGAATTTGTTATCTCCTATAAAATTAAAAGTCGAACTTATTATTATGGAGACGATGAAGAAGAAGGCGCTTTGATAGCACCTAATAATGCACCTAGAACAATTAAAACAAATACAACAGTTTCAAAATTAAATAACAAATCAAATAGCGTAACTAATTCGTCTACACCGTTAGCAGACAATCAAGCAAAAATTTCTACTGATCGTGCTGCAGCGTTAGCTGAAAGTAAAGCTAAAAACGACGCAGCTATCGCTAATAGAAATAAATTGTTAGAACAAGCAAGATTAAAAGCTATTGCTGATGCTGAAGCAAGAAAGAAGCTTCAAGCTGATTTAAAATTAAAGGCTGATGCGCAAATAGCATCTAGGACTAATGCTTCTAAACCGATTACTTCACCCCAAAACGCTGATGCTAAAGCAAAAGCTGATGCTGAAACTGCTGAGAAGTTAAGATTGGCTGCTGATGCTAAAGCAAAATCTGATGCTGAAACTGCTGAGAAGTTAAGATTGGCTGCTGATGCTAAAGCAAAAGCCGATGCTGCTGAAAAGATAAGATTGGTTGCTGATGCTAGAGCAAAAGCTGATGCTCAAACTGCTGAGAAGTTAAGATTGGCTGCTGATGCTAAAGCAAAAGCTGATGCTGAAACTGCTGAGAAGTTAAGACTGGCTGCTGATGCTAAAGCAAAAGCTGATGCTGAAACTGCTGAGAAGTTAAGATTGGCTGCTGATGTTAAAGCAAAAGCTGATGCTGAAGCTGCTGAAAAGATAAGATTGGCTGCTGATGCTAAAGCAAAAGCCGATGCTGCTGAGAAGTTAAGATTGGTTGCTGATGCTAAAGCAAAATCTGATGCTGAAGTTGCTGAAAAGATAAGATTGGCTGCTGATGCTAAAGCAAAAGCTGATGCTGAAACTGCTGAGAAGTTAAGATTGGCTGCTGATGCTAAAGCAAAATCTGATGCTGAAACTGCTGAGAAGTTAAGATTGGC
>NZ_JAQWTM010000261.1 GCF_029242675.1 Flavobacterium sp. | reverse complement strand
GATAAAAACACTAAAAATGTAGTACTCGAAAAGAGCTACAAAGAATATTTAGAAGGCTTTAAGGACATTGCCACAGGAGAAGCACGAAGAGGTTTTATGGATGTGGTCAAGGAATTAAATAAAAAGTTCCCAAAACCAGACGAAATAGAAACAGAAAAAGACAAGAAAGAATTCTCTAAACTATTTGGTGAGTATTTACGTGTAGAAAACATTCTACAGAATTACGATGAATTCAACAATTTAAAAGCACTTCAAACAATAGATGTAAATGATACAGAAGCTCTTGAAGCATTTAAAGAAGCAAATTTTGTAACAGACGAAGAGTTAGAGAAGATGCAGGAAATCAGCTTGCTACCAGAAAGGACTATTCAAGATTATCGTTCAACATACAACGATATTCGCGATTGGTTAAAACGGGAGAAAAACGGCAAAGACTCAGAAGAATCAACTATCGATTGGGATGATGTAGTTTTCGAAATTGACTTACTTAAATCACAAGAAATAAACTTGGATTACATTCTTGAACTAATTTTTGAGCATAAGAAAAAGAACAAAGATAAAGCGACTTTGATTGAAGAAATTCGTAGAGTCATTAGAGCAAGCATAGGCAATAGAGCAAAAGAGAATTTAGTAGTGGATTTCATTAATGAAACCGACCTTGAAACCATTCATGATAAAGCGAATGTTATAGATTCTTTCTTCAAATATGCACAAGAAAAACAAAAGAAAGAGGCCACAGAACTGATTGCAGATGAAAATTTAAATGAAGAGGCTACAAAGAGATACATAGCGGCATCATTAAAACGTGAATTTGCAAGTGAAAATGGTACAGAATTAAACGCTATTTTACCTAAAATGAGTCCCTTAAACCCACAGTATTTAACAAAGAAACAAAGTGTATTTCAAAAGATAAGTGCGTTTATAGAGAAGTTTAAAGGTGTTGGTGGGCAATTATAAAAATCTTTACTCTAAAATTTTAAAATTAAAAGCAAACTATGAACACACAAGAAATAGTTGTTAATCTTTGGTTTATCGTAGACATTGGTACAAACCTATGCTATACTTGGAGCATAAAACCTTATGCTTTATTTGGCACAGATGATCAAAAACTAAAAATATTACAAGTTTTAGCACAGTCAGACTATATTACGGTTCCTCAACGAAAATTGCCAAGTAATTATGTTTTGGTAGTAGGAAATGAAAAACTAACTGGCGTTGTAGAAGCCAGCCAAATTCAAAATGTATTTGAGGGAAATGTTGATTATTTCATTACAGAAATTGAAAAAGATTTAGTCATTAGTGGCAATGCTTTTTCTAACGTAATGCAAAAAATTGAATTAAAACTTCCGAATAATCCTATGCATGTGAGCACCATCATTGCACAAAACGATAAAGGAGAAACAAGACCTTTAACTTCTGAGGCAAACAAAAAATGGTACGAAGATGAATGTTTGAGAATGTCGGCTCTTTAAATTTGATAATTGTTTACTCATTTTTGGACAAACCAGAAGCAAGATAAGCTTTTGTGAAATTGTTTACTTTAAATCAAAATAGTCAGAGGATGTAGAAAAAATTGTAGATAGACGCGTGTTTGAGGTGGTATCCTATTTTTTCAAGCACTAGGGGTCTGTGGAAAGTTGTTTCCCAAAGGGCAGGGGGGTATATTCCACAATCGTTCGTCCAAGTTTTTGCCTTTTTGCTCACTGATTGTCCACGTCTCATTCTTACACACTACTATGGGAGTGCAGTCCTTTCCAGAGTATATTATGAGCTTGTAACTTGCATACAAGGTGTCTCCAGACATGTTCTCGACATAGTAGACTAAGTGTCCATTATACTTGCGATGTTTGCAAACTGACTGTTGGCGTACGGTATTCTAAACTCATGAAAGCTCCAAATAGACCAAAGCTCAGTTTTCTCTTTATTGAACGTTCGTGTGTGCGTTTCGGAAATTCAGACATACAATCTACCTATTCAACAAACCAAGACTTATACATGTGTTATTAGTTTAGTCTTTCTTCTTATATATATAATTTATATTATTTTTCTTTACAAAAGGCGAAATCGACAAATAATATTTAGAATACGAGTGCAGTTATTTTTTTGTGGTAAAAAAGACGATACTGTATGCTATGCAAAGCTTTTGTGCACTAGTACTGTATTTGTCAATCTTTAATCTTAAAAAGGCCCTTACCATAAAACCATTATTCATACCATTTAGAAAGGCGTTAGTAACATCAATATTACTTTGTATCAATAGATCCGCATTAGTGAATCCTAATGTTTTTGATGCACTATCAGAGATATAATAGATTTGATTAGTTGTTTTGTCTTTTTTTATACTTTCCTCTACTCCTTGAAAGAAGTCAATGCAGTAATCGTATTTGTTTTATTAATCTAATTTGTTGGTTGTTTATATTCCCAGTTGGTTTAATATGTTTATTTGTTGTGGTTGGTAGATCCTCTTTTGTTTTATTGTTTTATTACTATTTTCATTCCTGATATTGTGCGCCATCTCTTTGATTTGGGTTTCAAAATTTGAATTAATCCATACCTTTGATAAATACTTTCTTTTGATTTGTTCAAAGATCCTTTTGTCTGTATTGTAGTAGTATTTCAGTCCAGTATGTGAGAGTAAAATACTGTTTTCTTTTTGCATCGAAATATTAAAACCAGTAACCTTGCAAATATGTTTTTTAGTATCGTTGTCATCATTTAATACTATCCGTTTTGACATTATAGTTAAAGGGTCAATTTGGATAGTCTTACTATTTAGAGAATCAATCTTTTTTCCAATTATCTCAGTGGTTAAATCTTGGACTTTATTTGAGTTTTTGGAAACAATTTTTCTTAGTTGATTTCTATGATAATTAAAGTTTTTAGTTTGATTTTTTGCTAGTAATCCAGTCCAGTAATTTGGATTTGAATACTCTAGTATTGCCTTTTTTGATCTGTTTGTTAACTGGTCAATTTGGATAGTGTTGTCATAAAAAAGCACATTTTGCCATTCAATCAGAATTATATTTTTAAAATTTTGTAAACCGTAATCCATTAAATCTTGTAAACTAAAAATACCTTCTTCATTCAGTTTTTGCATTTTAATATATTTAATTTCAAAACGCATTATCTCGTCTTTAATCTTAAACCCTTTTGATTTGTAGTGTAACGCCTTATTATAAATTTTAATAATGTATTGGGAGTGCTGCACCTGTTTATATTTGCCTTCATCTGAATTTTTTTGATATTCAAAAGGTTTTGTTTTGTGAAGTAGACAATTGTCTAAAATTTCATTTGTTGGAACTGGTGGTGTTATGTTAATGCCTATCTCTAAACACTTCAAAAAGCTATTGCTTAGGTCTATGTCGAATTTTGTATTTAAGTCGTTTAAAACAAACAAAACTTCTTCGTAATTAAAGTCATTGTAATTGTGCGCTCCATCATTCCAGTACTTATGTAAACTCCCCGAGAGTGTTATAGTTCCGGTATCATAAATTTTAAACTCTAAACTCTTGTACGAAGCGTTTTTTGATGGTGTTACCTTTACGCCATACCTGTTTGTGGTTTTCATTTCGCCAGTAGTTAAGTTGATGGTATCGTAAAAATCTAATAGGTGATTATTCTCTAAAATAGAGGGGTGCATGTCCTTAATTATTATTTTTATGAAGTCAACCAATTGATTATCTTTACTGAGGTTTTTTAGCATTGCCTGTTGAAAACTGAACTTTTGAACAAAGTATAAACGAGAGCCTGAACAACTCTCGTTTTTTTTGTGTCTTTTAATTCGTTTTATAGGAGCTAAGAATGTTTTGAAGTATTTATTATGAAGTCAGATTCTTAAACGGATAGGGGTTTAAGACTAGCCTCTACTTCTGATCGTAAGAAGTAAACACGCCCAGAGATTCCGAGAGGCTTTAGTTTTCCTGATTTTTGCCAATTGGAAACGGTACTAATGTCAACACTAAACATTTTCGCCACGTCTGATCGGGTCAAATATTCCTTTGGTTGGATTGGTGCGAAATGTTTTAAAAATTCCTGTAACTGGATTTTTATGCCCTCGTTAATTTGTTGTTGAAGTTCCTGAGGAGTTGTTTGGATAAATTGAACTTGTGCCATAATGAAATATTATTTGATTAATACTTCAACAAAATTCATTCTATTTACAACCTTTAAAAGGTTAGTAACGGCTTGGTAACGTGTGTTATTTTTTCTTTTCTTGATTAATATAGTCTAATAAAGATTTTTGTAATTTATCTAAAAACAAAGTTTCACTTCCATTATTTCGTTTTTTTATATCTGTAATTAATTTGTTTGGGTGTTTTATTTCGAAATTAAAAACTTTTGAGAGTTTACTTATTATTTCAGTTTGAGTTCCTTTTATGTTTCCGTTTTCTATTAATGCCTTAATCAATTCTATAAATTCGGTTTGAGATCCTTTCCAGTTTAATAAGCTTTCGTTGGCGGGGACTCTCGGGAGTGTTGTGTTTAATTCATTTTCAAGCTCCTGTTTTCTATGTTCTAAAAATGCCTTAATTCTATCAGTAGTATTTATACGATTCCTAAATAAGTCTAGCATTTCTTCCTTGTTTTCATCTTCTTCCTTGAGATTCTTGATAACTTCTTTAAGATTTGTCAGGCTATTATCTAATAATACTTTTTGTTCCTTTATGTAAAAAAGTTCTGTGTTGTCCTCATAGTCATTCAGAAATTCTAATAAATAATTGTCATAATTTCGTGTATAGTCATTATAAGTTAATTGAATTTGTTTGTAAATTGATTTTTCCATTTGCCTGTATTGATTGATTTAGTTTGAACTTTTGAGATGGGCTGCTTCCTATTATTACAATTTTGTTCTTATTGTTTTTAAGTTTTAATCTATTGATCTTTTCTTGCAATTTATTGTCCGTTTCACAAACTTAAAGATCTTATATTTCTTTTTTATTCATTCTTGCCGTTAGGTAATAATACCATTTTCGCCTATTTGTCTTTGTTTATGTCTTCATATAATTTCATAAATAAATCAGCGTTTGCGTCTTTGTCCTCTCGTTGGTTAATGTATGCTAAAAACAAACTTTCTTTACTGTGTCCCGTAATACCAATCAATACTGAAGTATGCATCTTTTTATAGTAATTGCTAGCAAATGAACGTCTAAAACAATGGGAGGCAATTAACTCGTATTTTGGATAGTTTCCTAATTCCTTTCGGTTCGTTTCTTTATTCAGTTTTGTTCCTTTTACTATTTCAACTATTCCCGATAGTTTACAAATCACTTTTGCATATTCGTTTAGTTTTTGGTGTGGGATTTTTTTAGGTAATTCGTTTTCTATTATTTGAACAACGTGAGGTGCAATAACACCAATGGTAACACTTTTATTCGTTTTCTGTTGTATGACATCGATATAGTAGCCTTTGCCGTTATAACGAATGTTACTGGCTGTGATTCCCAACAAATCCCCTCCACGTTGCCCAATCTCACAACCTAACAAAATCCAGTTTCGAACATTGTTCAAACTTTCGGGGTTAATAGAAATATTTTTAGTTAGTTCGGGGTTCTCTTTTTTGAATAGGTTGAGGTATTCAATGTTTGATAAATCTACATTTTTAATTTTTTCCAGTTCAGCAAAAGATAATGTCTGAATATATCGGTCTTTTTCACTTTCTCTAAAATGTTGAATTATTTTAGAATAGGGAGTTATTGGTATGTCATTTTTTTCTGCATCAATACAAACCGTTTTAAGGATTTCTAATTGTTTGCCAGCGTAATTAGTAGAATATTTTTTGTCATTTACTAGCCAATTGGTAAACTTATCAACAAAAAGTTTTGTAACCTCAATAAATTGAATTTGCTTTTTAATCTTCTTTTGGTACTCTAAAATGATTTTTTTGAAAAGACTGTAGTTTTTGATTGTGCTGGGACTCAAACCAATTTTGTTTTTTACTTTTCTAGTATTGGCATTATCAATAATATATTGAATATGATTTATTAATAATCCTTTATCCGTTTTTACAACTCTACTAAAACAACCATTAATTTTTGATTCTAACCAATTGGAGTCAATCAAAACACTTTTGCCTAAATCGGTGTTAAGGTTGTCAATGATAAAAGAATCTAGTTTTTTAAGAGCGCTAGATAATAATTTATTTTCTGGATTGTTTTGTTTTGGTAGTCCTGTAGGTGCGCTCCAATCTTTGGGATTGATTGTGAAACCTGTATTTAGTTCAAATACATTATTGCGATCTATTGATAAGCGTATCTTTATAGAAACGTTTTTATTCGCCTTACTTCTTACTCTAAATTGTATTGTTGCCATTTTGTGAACTTTTTTAACTTTGAACAATTCAAAAGTAGTAAATTTTGTGATAGGTTTTACTTAGTTGCCCAACAGTTGCCCAACCATTTTAAGATTTCATTCTATTTAATTCTATTTTATTCAACTAGTAAATATTGTCTTTATACCTTGTTAAGTGTTGAATTTATTGAGTTTTATACTTATTTCTGTAGTGTTTTCAATGATTATATAAAAATGCAAAAACGAGTAGGTAGGCGTGTAGGTTCGAGTCCTATTATCCGCACAAAAAAAGCTTCTCAATCGAGAAGCTTTTTTTTTGTTTAATTATTTAAAAATTTTTAAGTTTAATTAATTTATTTGAAAGGGAACTAATTATATAAAAATAATAGCTCCCATTATAAGTAGCTATTATTGTTTTTATTACTTTATTTTTCAGCAATCCAAGCATCGATATTTTTTTCTAACAAGGCTAGTGGCATCACACCGGATTCCAACACTTTTTCATGGAATTTTTTAATGTCGAATCGAGTTCCCATTTTATCCTGTGCTCGCTTGCGCAGCTCCATGATTTTTAATTGCCCTATTTTATAAGACAATGCCTGCCCCGGAATAGCCATATAGCGTTCGATTTCTGTGGTAATACTCGCTTCACTTTCGGCTTCGTTTGCTAAGGAGTACTTTATGGCTTGCTCTCTAGTCCATCCTTTGCTATGTAATCCTGTGTCGACCACTAGTCGTACTGCGCGGTGCATTTCGTTTCCTAGCATCCCAAAATACTGATACGGATCTTGGTACAAGACCAATTCTTTCCCCAAACTTTCAGTGTATAATGCCCAACCTTCTCCATAGGCACCAAACCAATTGTATTTTCTGAAATCAGGTAAGTTTGCGTTTTCTTGTTGTAGCGAACTCTGAAAATGATGTCCCGGAATGGCTTCGTGCAAGAATAGATCTTCGTCTCCATACATATTGTATTCCGTCACATTTGGAATAGGGACATAAAATATCCC
>NZ_JAQWTM010000020.1 GCF_029242675.1 Flavobacterium sp. | reverse complement strand
TACTAAACCTCTATCTTGATTGTAGGCACCTAAGAATCCAAATTCAGTTAAAGCTCTAAGAACGAATTTTCCGTAAACTTTAGTGTACCAATCAGCTTTGAATTTAACTTTATAATACTCTAACCAATTAAATCGTTTTTGGTCCACTTTTGCTTGATCAAGAGCAGCATCTTGAAAATTAAACACTTTATTACCAGCTGCATCAATAAAATCACCAATACCTACAATGTTGCCATTTGCATCAACTTGGTTACCTTTATCTATTGTATTTACTTGTTTGTTCTCTTTTTGATCGCCTAAAGTTTTATAATCAACACCATTTAACAAAGAGTATGGAGGTGTTAGTTTAGCTGAAATACTAAACTCTGATCCATAAGTTGGGAAAATAGGGTTTACTCCTTTATTACTTCTAGATAATCCTACTGTATAAGCTAAGTTTCTAGATGATCCATTCCCAAAGGTAAATAAACCTGTATTATAATTGTTTAGATCATAAAATTGATAACTCAAAGACTGTGATAAAACAAAATAATCATCAGGCACTGTTAATCTTTTTGCCAATCCAACCGATACCGTTAGGATATTAAAACTCTTAGTTTTATCCACTCGTTGCGTTTGGAAGTTATTCAAGAATTGTTTACTGTACGAAATAGAGCTACTAAATTGTACTGGTTTTTTTCCTCCAAACCATGGTTCAGAAAAGGATACACTGTATGTTTGGAAATAAGTACTCCCTTGTAAACGTAAAGATACCTTTTGTCCATCACCCATTGGTAAAGGTCTGTATGCGCTTTTGTTGAACATGTTTCTGGCTGAGAAGTTGTTGAACGACAGTCCTAGTGTTCCAATGAAACCACCACCACCATAACCTCCTTGGAGTTCTATTTGGCTGGAACCTTTTTCTACCAATTGGTATTCAATATCCACCGTTCCTGCTGATGCATCTACATTCTTAAATGCCGGATTGATAGCCTCTGGATCAAAGAAGCCGAGTTGTCCAATCTCGCGGATTGTTCTAACTAATTCGTCTTTGCTGTATTTTTCTCCTGGTTTAGTTCGTAATTCTCTGTAAATTACACGGTCATTGGTCTTGTCGTTTCCGGTCACGGTAATTTTGTTAAAGTAGGCAAGCGGGCCTTCCAATACTCTAATTTCAAAATCGATCGTGTCATTAACGGTTTTTACCTCTACGGCATTAATGTTACTAAATAAGTAACCACTATTTTGGTACAAGTTAGTAATATCTTCACCATCCGGTTTTGATTTATCTGCAATTCGCTTTTCAAGAAGGACTCCGTTGTAAGTTTCTCCTTTTTTAACACCCAAAATTCTACTTAGTAGTTGGTCAGGATAAACCGTGTTTCCTAGGAATTTGATATTACCAAAATAATATTTATTTCCTTCTTCTACATTGATTTTGATGGCCAGGGTATTTTTGTCTTTGTTGTAGGTCACGGAATCAGATACGATTCTCGCATCTCTGTATCCCTTCTCTTTGTATGACGCAATTACCTTCTCTAAATCTGTTTTGTATTTAGCTTTTATAAATTTCGAAGCTTTTAAGATTCTAATTGGGTTTTTTTGTTTGGTGTCTTTCATTGCTTTGCGCAATGCTTTGTCTGATATCTTTTCGTTTCCTACGAAGTCAATTGAACTAATTTTAATCTTATCACCTTTGTCGATGTTCACTAACATGTTAACTTGATTAACAGCGGCAGTGTCTTTTACAATATTGATATTTACCTTAGTGTTGTAGTAACCATCTTTTTTGTACTTGTTTTCAATGTAATTTTTGGTAGTAGTAATTAAATTTTCATTGACTACTTTACCTTTAGTTAAGCTATTGTCTTTGATTAACCCTTCTACTTTTCCTTTTTTCACACCAACGAATTTCACCTCTTTAAGTTTAGGTAATTCTTTGATGTCTAAATCAAGATAAACACTATCGTTTTGGATATGGTTGATGTAAAAGCTAATTTCATCAAAAAGTCCTAATTTACCTAGTTTTTTGATGGCAGCACTTATTTCTTCTCCTGGAATTGTTATTTTTTGTCCTTTTTCAAGGCCTGCAAATGTGACTACTGTTTGATCGTTGAAACTTATTTTATTAGTAAGTTTTACTTCGGCTAAGATGTATTTTTTTCCTTGGTCAAAAGGCACTCTGTCTTGCGCTTTCATTTGAGAAAAACTTCCTAATAGGACTAGGGAAAGGATTGCTTTTATAGTTTTATTCAACACTAAAAAATTATTTAATTTGTTCACTTGTTTTTCCAAATCTACGTTCTCTTTTTTGATAACTAATGATAGCCTCATATAAATCTTGTTCTTTAAAGTCGGGCCACAATACGTCAGTAAAATATAATTCTGCGTATGCTATCTGCCAAAGTAAAAAATTACTTATTCTATGCTCACCACTTGTGCGTATTAATAAATCTACATCTGGTAAATTTTGCGTGTAAAGATGCTCATTTATAATTGAATCGTCAATAGTGTCAATTGAAATTATATTATTTTTAACTTTATCACTGATGTTTTTTACCGCATTGACTAATTCCTCTCGCGACCCGTAGCTTAAGGCTAGTGTTAAGGTCATGTGCGTATTGTCTTTCGTTTTTTCTATGACATCCAGCAGCTCACTTTGTGCTTTTTCAGGCATTTTTGATAAATTCCCAATAGCATTTAATTTGATTTGGTTCTTTTGTAAGGTAACTAATTCTTTCTTTAATGATTTAATTAGTATTTTCATTAGGGTGTCCACCTCTAATTTAGGTCTGTTCCAATTTTCTGATGAAAAAGCGTAAAGAGTTAGGTTTTTAATACCTAGCCTAGCACAGCTTTCAATGATGGTTTTTACTGATTTTGTTCCATTTTCATGACCAAATGCTCTTAAAAAACCTTGTTGCTTCGCCCAACGTCCATTTCCGTCCATGATGATGGCCAAATGAGTAGGTAAGTTTGTAGTATCTATAGTATCTAGTAAGTTCATTTTTTAGTCTGCACAATAGCAAGGTTTTTGTCCAAAGGTATACGTTAATGTTACACCAGAGAAGACATACCAGTCATTATTATTTAAATTTCCGAAACGCAAAGGTTTCCTGTTTTCTATTGTCGGATTACTTCCGTCTATATTATCTGTTAGTGTGGCTCGTACTCCTATTTCTGCTGCTAGAATTAATCTAGGTGTGATAGATGATTTTATACCTATCGTTACAGGAATAGCAAATGCGTTCGCTTTTTCATCTTCCTGAGTCAACCCTGAAAGCACGTACAATTGATCGTACCTAAAATAGCTTACTCCACCAAAGACATAAGGTGTTATCTTATGTCCTAATTCATGCAAATTAAATTCAAAAAAGTTAAATTCAAGACCTAAAGATACTTCTTTTACATTATTTTCAAAACGATAGCCTCTTTGATTTCTTCCCGGTTCCTTAGAATCGAAGTCATCGGCAGCAAGCTTTGTTTGCGTATAGGAAACACGCCAAGAGTGCCTTGGGCTTTTGTTCCATTTGTAAAGCAAACCTATTGCTGGTTCATTTGGGGCTATATAAGTCGTGGATCCCACGTCACCTACATAGTTACTTCCTCCTAAAAAAACTCCTAGCTCGTGTATTTGTGAATGCGCACCAACAGTGAGAAAAAGGCATGTAAATAAGCTGAATATTTTGTTCATTTTAATTTAAATTGCGTGCAAATATAATGATTATCGATTCGAATCAATGCGCATTGAATTAAATGTGCTTTTTTTTTAAAAAATAGCACAATAACTTAATGAAAAAATTGATATGTTGAAAATTAAACGGTAAAAAGCAGTCAAATCGTATGTTTGCTTAAAAAGAATTAATTTCTCTTGTCTTCTCCCCAAAGTAGTTTTGTGCGTAACGTTTTTAAAAAAGTCTCCTCAGGTATCTCTACCATGTTGATTTGGAAAGGAGTTTTGCTAATTGTCAAAATAGATTCATTAGCCACTGAGGTGATGCGCGAGTCTAGTGAAACTAAATAATTGTCCTCGCGTCCTGATACTTTTAGTCGAATAATTGTTTCATCGGGAATAACGAGTGGTCTCGCATTAAGATTATGAGGCGCTATAGGAGTTATGACTAAACTTTTTACATCAGGTGTTAAGATAGGACCGCCACAACTTAAAGAATAACCAGTAGAGCCCG
>NZ_JAQWTM010000384.1 GCF_029242675.1 Flavobacterium sp. | reverse complement strand
GATTAGGCAATGTTTATGCACTAAATTTAAAAGAGTATGAAAAAGGACTCGATAACATGTGTAAAGCCTACAACTTATATGTTTCGCAAAAATCACCCTATCGAACTGATGCTGAAAGTATCATAAACATGATTTATGCTGAACTAAAAAAGCAAGGAAAAGAAACACAATTCAACCAAATATTAAAGGACAACAACATAACGCAAAATTAGCAAAGCAGTTTGTACCTCAAGGTATTTACAATTCATTTACTAAGCTAAAATAAAAAATCGGCAGCTGCTGCTTGCCGATTTTTCATTATATCACTACTGCCTAAAGCTACTAGTTTGTTTTCATTGGTGGCAAATCAAATGCAGCTGCTTCGTGTTCAAAATTATTACGGTGCGCTCCATCGCAAAATGGCTTATTAGCAGATAATCCGCAACGACAAAGGCCTAAAGCTTTTCTACCTTCTAGTCCGTAAACATTACCTTGACCATCTACTATTTCAAAATCTCCTTCGATTTTGATCGATCCATTTTTATTAATTGTTAGCTTCGTATTGCTCATGTTACTTTGTTTTTAATTGGAGGTCAAAGATTAGAAAATATTATAGAAAGTTCTCCATTTGTTGTTTATTTTTTCATCAGTCAATGTTATTTACACTAATTCTATTTTATAACTTTCTTTTAGCACGAAATCAACCTCATCTCAACAAAAATATACTTAAATTTGATGGAAGCACTTTCGCATTTACAAACAAATTAAAAGCATATGAATACAATAAAAATAGGTTGGATTGGACTAGGCAACATGGGAAATCCAATGGTTCAAAATCTTTTAAAAGCAGGATTCCCCGTTACTGTTTACAACCGTTCTAAAGATAAGGAATCTCCATTGCTAGCACTAGGCGCTACTCCTGCTGAAAGCCCTGCAGAATTAATTAAGACCTGTGACGTAGTCATCACTATGTTATCTAATGATGCAGCCGTAAAGGAGGTTTTTGAAAGTAAAGAAGGTCTTTTAGCAAATGCCAATGTGGGTAAACTAATAATCAATATGAGTACTGTTGCACCCGAAACTTCTCGCTATTTAGCAGCTCTTTGTGTTCAACATCAACTAGGATTTATTGATGCTCCTGTATCAGGTAGTGTAAAACCAGCGCAGGATGGTGCTCTCGTGATTTTAGTAGGTGCGAGTAAACCTAATTTTGAAATTGCAAAACCTATTTTTAATGTTTTGGGCAAAATTGCCATTCATGTTGGTGAAGCCGGAGTAGCTAGTTCAGCCAAACTTGCTATTAATTATCTTTTGGGACTTAATTTACAAGGTTTAGCTGAAACTGTTTTATTTGCCGAAAAAAATGGGGTTAGCAAAGAAGACATGCTCACAATTATTAATGCCGGAGCTTGTGGCAACGGAATTACTAACATAAAAGCACCATCAATTATTGAGGACTCTTTTCCAGCTGCATTTGCTTTAAAGCATTTAGTTAAAGATTTGGGTCTAGCTAAAGACGCAGGATTAGCTTCTCCTTTAATACATCCTTTATACGACACCTACTTAAAGGCACAACAAGAAGGCTTAGGAGATCAAGATGTAATGGCTATTATTAGTAGTTTAAAAAACGCTTAAGTTTTCAAATAAAGATAGGAGTGCATTTTTAGCACTATTGATTTTAGCCCTGATAGAAGTAAAACTCCTTGCGCAGTGCACTTGTATTTTTCTAGGCTAAAAAGAGCGACTAAAAGAAGCTCCTTTTTAGACGTAAGAAAAAACAAAGGCACCAGTAAGAGTGGTACGATAGCAGGAAATTGCTTCTAAAAATCTAACAACTAAAAATAAAACACCCCAAATAATACGATATTATTTGGGGTGTTTTTGTGAAATATAAATAGGTAAATGGACTAGAGCACCCGATTGATTTGTGTTACTCTTTTACTGTAGTATCTTTCCTTTATTGATGAAATAATCACACCACTATTAGAGGCATGAATGAATTTTATATCTCCGTTGTTGACCTCAACTACCATTCCTACATGGTTCACTTGACCACGACCATTCGTTTTAAAAAAGATTAAATCTCCTTTTTGGGCGTCTTCGTTATTGATTTTTGTTCCGTATTGCGACATCTCGTATGAAGTCCTAGGTAAGTCGATATCAAAAGCGCCAAAAGTAGTACACATTAAACCTGAGCAATCAAATCCCGCTTTGGTAGTTCCACCCGGTCTGTAGCGAGTACCGATGTTTTCAGATGCAGTAGAAACCAATTGGTCTAAAAAATCGGTTCCGTGAAATGCTTTCACATCATAATTAGTATCGACTGCTGGGTTACTGATCACATCTTTTACTACAAAAGCACTTTTAGTCTCTATTGGTTTTTTAGTGCGAATATTAAGTTGGTATCCCACTGGCAATCCGTTTTTGATTTTAGGATTTTGTCGCTCTAACTCAGCCACTGTGATTCCGTATTCCTTTGCTATGGCGTACTTTGTTTCTTTTGCAAGAACCTCACGCACAACCTCTGTTTCGGGCGCATCAGCAGCACTCTCTTTAGCAGTAACAATAGCTGATTGTACGGTTGCTACAGTTTTTGCCTCAGTAACGGGATTTGAAATAACAGCTACTGGATTTGAAGGAGTGGCAACGGCAGTTTTATCAACTATTTGCTGGTCCTTAACCGGAATAATCAATTGCTGTCCAATTTTTAAAGGCTCGGTAAGCAAAATTGGGTTGGCGGCATCGATATCGGCAACGGTAAGTCCGTATTCGCGAGCAATAGCATATTTAGTTTCACTAGGAAGTACTTCACGTACTATTTTTGTTTCTCCAGAAGTAGCATTTAAAGCTACCGCTGTAGTCGTTTCTTGTTGAATAGTGTTTTTTGAAGCGGTGCTTTGCGCTACTATTTCTTGGTTAGCGTCAGTAATTGGGATATTTATTTTTCCGCCTTTTCTTAAACCTGTTTTTTCTAAAGTTGGATTTTCTTGGTACAAATCAGCTACAGTTAAACCGTATTGTCTTGCAATACCGTAAATTGTTTCTTTGGGTTGTACGGCATGTATTTTTAACTTGTTTTTGGTTGCGATAGTTGCGGTACTTTTTACTAATTCCTTATTTGGATTAGGAATTAAAAGAGTCTCTTTGAACTTGATTCCCTTTCTTGCCTCAGGATTAAGGTCGTAAATAGCATTCGCTTTTAAGTGGTATTGTTGTGCAATTTTGCTTATGGTTTCTCCTTTTGCAACAGTATGTTTTATGTATTTTTCTTGCGAAAAAGCTGTAAAACCTATTAAAAACACCAAAATTAAAATCCAATTATTATACTTCATAAACCTCTTTTTAAACCTATCAACCTGAACAACAGACAATAATACAATTTTTTATACAAAAAAACTACTACTTAGCTATTGTAATAAAAAAGAAAGACTGTATTTTCTTTCTCCAAAGCGAAAATAGCCAATCTTTATAGAAAACACGGTCATTTTAACAACTATTTAAATTGATTTTAACAAAGGTAAAAGCATAAAAAAAGTGCGTGTTTTCACAACGCACTTTTAATACCTACTATAGCAACACTTTATGCCTCGGCAGCAATTAAGTTTAAGGCTGATCCTGCAACATACCACCCTATTTGTCCTGCATTATACGTGTGGTTTGCAAGAATAACATCTTTAGAACCATCAGCATGCACAAATTCAACAGAAAGTGGCTTTCCAGGAGCAAAATCTACAAGATCAATAAAGTTTATTGTATCGTCCTCTTGGATTTTATCATAGTCAGCTTCATTAGCGAAGGTTAAACCTAATAGTCCTTGTTTTTTAAGATTGGTTTCATGGATACGTGCAAATGATTTCACCAATACGGCTTTGACACCTAAGAAACGAGGCTCCATTGCAGCATGCTCACGAGAAGATCCTTCTCCATAATTATGATCACCAATCACCACTGAAGGAATTCCAGCTGCTTTGTATGCTCGAGCCACAGCAGGAACCGCATCGTATTCTCCAGTTAATTGGTTTTTAACAGCATTTGTTTTTTGATTGTATGCATTAACTGCACCTATCAACATATTATTAGAGATATTATCTAAATGCCCACGGAAACGCAACCAAGGTCCAGCCATAGAAATATGATCGGTGGTACATTTTCCAAAAGCTTTAATTAACAATTTGGCTCCAGTTATGTTTTTTCCGTCCCATGGTTCAAAAGGCTCTAATAATTGCAAACGATCTGAAGTGGCATCCACTACGATTTTCACACTCGAACCGTCTTCGGCTGGAGCTTGAAAACCATTATCATCTACATCAAAACCTTTTTTAGGAAGCTCATCACCATAAGGAGCAGTTAACCTTACTTCTTCTCCTTTATCATTCAATAAAGTATCAGTAAGTGGATTAAAATCTAATCGTCCTGAAATCGCTAAAGCAGCCACCATTTCAGGCGACGTCACAAAAGCATGCGTATTAGGATTCCCATCAGCTCTTTTAGAGAAATTACGGTTAAATGAATGAACAATAGTATTTTTCTCTTGCTTGTCAGCTCCTGCTCGATCCCATTGACCAATACAAGGACCACAAGCATTCGTAAATACTTTAGTTCCCATTTTCTCAAAAGCAGCAATCATACCGTCTCTCTCAATAGTATATCTAATTTGTTCTGAACCAGGATTAATTCCGAATTCAGCTTTAGGTGTGATTCCGTGCTCGACAGCTTGATTCACAATAGATACTGCACGCGCCATATCTTCATAGGATGAGTTCGTGCAAGAACCTATTAATCCCCATTCTACCTTTATTGGCCAATTATTAGCAGCCGCTTCCTCTTTCATTTTAGAAACTGGCGTTCCTCTATCTGGCGTAAAAGGACCGTTAATATGCGGCTCTAATTCTGAAAGATTAATTTCGATTACTTGATCAAAATATTGCTCAGGATTTGCGTATACTTCTGGGTCTCCTGTTAAATGAGCAGCTACTTTATCAGCAGCATCTACTACATCTTGACGTCCCGTTGCTGACAAATACCTGCGCATCGAGTCATCGTATCCAAATGTCGAGGTAGTAGCACCAATTTCGGCACCCATATTACAAATGGTTCCCTTACCGGTACAAGACATGCTTGTGGCACCTTCTCCAAAATATTCAACAATAGCTCCTGTCCCACCTTTTACAGTTAGAATATCAGCCACTTTTAAAATTACATCTTTAGGTGCTGTCCAGCCTGATAATTTACCCGTTAACTTCACTCCTATAAGTTTAGGGAATTTCAACTCCCAACCCATACCTGACATTACATCAACAGCATCAGCGCCACCAACACCAATGGCTAGCATTCCTAATCCCCCTGCGTTTACAGTATGGGAATCGGTTCCAATCATCATTCCTCCTGGGAAAGCATAATTTTCTAAAACACTTTGGTGGATAATTCCTGATCCTGGTTTCCAGAAACCAATTCCATACTTATCAGAAACTGATGATAAGAAATCAAATACTTCGCTTGATTGTTGTTTTGCAACAGCCAAATCCTTCTCAGCTCCTACTTTAGCTAAAATTAAGTGATCACAATGTACCGTGGTTGGTACTGCCACCGTTTTTTTACCGGCATGCATAAACTGCAACAAGGCCATTTGGGCAGTTGCATCTTGACAAGCAACTCTATCTGGAGCAAAATCAACATAATCAACCCCTCTACCATATGCTTGTTTCGCTTCACCATCCCAAAGATGACTGTATAAAATTTTCTCGGTCAAAGTAAGCGGACGACCAACAACTTTTCGCGCATCGTTAACACGTACTGCCATGTTATCGTACACTTTTTTTATCATTTCAATATCAAATGCCATATATACTAATTTTAAGAATTGTTTTATTTGTACCACAAGATACAAAAAATAAAAAAAGCCTAAGTCAATGACTTAGGCTTTTTGATATAATTAACAATTTCAAACTATTACATTACAAGCAATTTGTGTGAAGGCGCAAACTGTGTCAAATTAATACCCTGCACTGCTGCTTTGTACTCTTCCATAGTAGGCGTTCTTCCTAAAATAGTAGACAATACCACCACTGGTGTAGAAGACAATAAAGACTCTCCTTTTTTACCTTCAGCATCTTCAACGACTCTTCCTTGGAAAAGACGGGTTGAAGTAGCCATTACCGTATCTCCTTTGGCTGCTTTTTCTTGGTTACCCATACATAAGTTACATCCAGGACGCTCTAGGTAAAGAATATTTTCATACCCAGTACGTGCAACCCCTTTTGGTGCATTATCATCAAATTCGAACCCAGAATATTTTTGTAACACTTCCCAGTCACCTTCAGCTTTCAACTCATCAACAATGTTGTACGTTGGTGGAGCAACAACTAATGGTGCTTTAAATTCTACTTTACCAAATTGTGCATCAATATTTTTAAGCATTTGCGAAAGGATTTTCAAATCTCCTTTGTGAACCATGCATGATCCAACAAAACCTAAATCCACTTTTTTAGTCCCACCATAAAACGATAATGGTCTAATAGTGTCGTGTGTATATCTCTTAGAAACATCTGCATTATTAACGTCTGGATCTGCAATCATAGGCTCTTGTACAATGTCAAGATCAATAACAACTTCTGCATAATATTTTGCATTAGCATCAGGAGTTAAAGCTGGTTTAGCACCAGATCTAATATCAGCAATTCTTTTATCAGCAATAGCGATCAAACCTTTAAGCACTTGTTTCGCGTTATCCATCCCTTTATCAATCATGATTTGGATTCTTTTCTTAGCGATCAACAATGATTCGATCAAAGTTTCATCCTCAGAAATACAGATAGACGCTTTTGCTTTCATCTCTGCAGTCCAGTCTGTAAAAGTAAAGGCCTGATCAGCGGTAAGTGTACCTAAGTGCACTTCGATAATTCTACCTTGGAACACATTTTCTCCTCCAAATTGTTTCAACATTTGAGATTGAGTAGCGTGAACCACATCACGGAAATCCATATAGGTTTTCATATCCCCTTTGAAAGTCACTTTTACTGACTCTGGAATTGGCATTGAAGCTTCACCCGTAGCCAATGCAAGCGCAACTGTACCTGAATCGGCACCAAAAGCAACACCTTTTGACATTCTTGTATGAGAGTCACCACCAATAATGATAGCCCACTCATCAACAGTAATATCATTCAATACTTTATGAATAACATCTGTCATGGCAAGGTATTCTCCTTTAGGATCACGTGCAGTAATCAAACCAAAGTCATTCATAAATTTCATCAATCTAGGAATATTTGCTTTCGACTTATTATCCCAAACCGATGCAGTATGACAACCTGATTGGTAAGCACCATCAACAATAGGAGAAATAACTGTAGCAGCCATAGACTCTAACTCTTGAGAAGTCATCAAACCTGTAGTATCTTGAGAACCTACGATGTTTACCTCTACACGTACATCTGATCCAGCGTGCAACACTTTACCAGGCGTAGTTCCAACCGCATTTTTATTGAAGATTTTCTCCACAGCAGTCAATCCTTGTCCTTCAACAGAAACTTCTTTTGACGGAGCAAAAACAGGCTCGATAGCAATACCCAATGTTTTCGATGCAAAAGTTTGTAATTTTTTACCAAAAACAATAGCGTATGAACCACCTGCTCTTATGAATTCCATTTTTTGAGGTGTAAAAGCTTTAGAAATATCTTTCAGCTCTTTGTCACCATTGTATAATTTTTTAGTTTTAGTATTGATGGTAAGCACAGTACCTGTAGCAACAGAATATGCTTCTTCTAGAACAACATCTCCGTTTTCATTACGTACAGCATTGCCTTTATCATCAACTACTTTTACCCAGTTTTGAAGGTCTAATCCAATTCCACCAGTTACATCAACAGTAGTCAAGAAAATTGGGGAAATTCCGTTTGTACCTGCTACAATTGGAGCAATGTTAATAAAAGGAACATAAGGACTTGCCTTTTTTCCTGTCCATAATGCTACATTGTTCACACCTGACATTCTTGATGATCCAACACCCATTGTCCCTTTTTCAGCAATTAGCATTACACTCTTGTCAGGGTGTTGTGCTTGCAAAGCTTGAATTTCGGCTTGCGCTTCTGGAGAAATTAAACATTTCCCGTGTAGTTCACGATCAGAACGAGAGTGAGCTTGATTTCCTGGAGACAATAAATCAGTAGAAATATCTCCTTCACCAGCAACATAAGTAACCACTTTTATTTCCTCTGCTACTTCAGGAAGTTTGGTAAAGAATTCTGCTTTCGCATAACTTTCCAAAATTTCTTTTGCAATTTCGTTTCCAGCCTTAAATGCAGCTTCTAAACGATCGGTATCTGCTTCGTAAAGGAAAAATTGCGTCTTAAGTACTTTAGCAGCTTCTGTAGCAATTGCAACATCATTACCTAGAGCCAAATCAAGTAAAACTTCAATTGAAGGTCCACCTTTCATATGTGATAGTAATTCAAAAGCAAAAGCAGGAGTAATTTCAGCAACCACTGATTGTCCTAAAATAATTTCTTTTAGAAAAACGGCTTTTACTGCTGCCGCTGGAGTTGTACCAGGAACGGTATTATAGATAAAAAAATGAAGTGACTCGTTACGATCCGTATTAGTCGTATCTTTTATTTGGGAAATAATAGTGCTCAATAATTCAGCACCATCAATAGGTTTAGGGTTTAGACCTTGTGATTTTCTTTCTTCGATTTCTTGCAAGTAATCGTTATAAATGTTCGTCATAGAATTTTTTTCAATGTTTAAGGCTATTTTAATAATCATTTCAACCATCAAAAAAACTACGAAAGGTCGTCCTTTTGAATTTTGAAATGCAAATTTAGTTATTTAACCTGATATTAAAAAAAATTTAATAGAACTGACCTTTTGAAAAATTATTATTCCTAATTACTGATTTTAACCCCACTAAAATGATTTAAACGTAAAATTTTAACTAAAAAATAATAATTACGCAATTATTCCAAAAAACCGCTGGTTTTGGCTTATGCAAAAATGCAACTACCTAAAGAAAACGATATCGTAAATTAGGTAATTGCATGTATAAGCCACTTTGAACAGCGATGTTATAGCAATTTTTCAATTATAATTTCTTCTGTTATGCCTTCGGCATCGGCTTTGTAGTTTTTAATGATACGATGGCGTAAAATACCAACAGCAACTGCTTGAACATCCTCAATATCCGGTGAGTATTTACCATTAAATGCAGCATGCGTCTTGGCTGCTAAAATTAAATTCTGAGACGCTCTCGGTCCTGCTCCCCAATCTAAATAATTTTTAACAAAATTAGTAGACAAAGCACTATCCGGACGTGTTTTACCAACTAAACCAACGGCGTATTCAATGACATTATCAGCTACAGGAATTCTTCGAACCAACTGTTGAAAATCGATTATTTCTTGAGCATTAAACAAAGCACTTATAGTTGTTGAAACCGTAGACGTAGTTCTTTTCACTACCTGCACTTCCTCTTCAAAAGATGGGTATTCTAGTTTTATCGCAAACATAAAACGGTCCAATTGCGCCTCAGGTAAAGGATAA
>NZ_JAQWTM010000364.1 GCF_029242675.1 Flavobacterium sp. | reverse complement strand
AAAAATAGTAAATGTTCAAATAAATGGGCAAAGCCCGTACGGCCTTCTTTTTCTCTAGCGGATCCCACATGACTGGTTAAGGCTACGGCTACAACAGGATCTGATCGATCGATATGAAAAATGACATTCAAGCCGTTGTCAAGCGTAAATTGTTCAAAAGCTACTTTAAACTCGGGAGCTTTTGTAGTTTTAGATTGTTTTTGGGCTTGACCCAAAATTGTAAACAATAGAACAAAGGGAATAATAAGGAGAAACTTTTTAGTAATCATATTGCAGTTAGTTTGGCTTTTAGTGTAAATTTTTCAATGAATTTTTGGAAAGACTAAGTTACTTAATTTTTATGGTAAGTTTGCTTTTATAAAGGGATCTCTGTTGATAAATTAGTATGGTTAACTAGCTTTGTATTTTTGGTTGAGAAATAGCGTATTCTTTGTGAAAACTTTGCGAACTTTGTCAAAAACACATACGGATGAAAATAAATTTGAAAAACGGAATTGATAAGCTCATTTTCGGGATGAAACAAAAAGATGTTACTGCTATTTACGGTAAACCCGATAGAAATTATAAAGACGAAGATGATAATGTTATTTATGCTTACAATAAGCTTAAAATACGTTTGACTTTTTATCAAGAAGAAGATTTGAAATTAGGTTATATGGTAGCTTCAAGCCCTGATTTAGATTTATTTGGTTCTAAAGTAATCGGTAGGAAGATTGCTGATGTCAAGAAAGAGCTTACTGCCAAGGGAATCACGAAGTTTACTCAAGAGGAGTTTGATACTTTTGAGAATTATTTTAATGAGGAAAATTGGATCATTTTACAAACAGAATTTGAAGAAATAGTAAAATTTGAAATTGGTGCTATTATCAATCAAAAAGACGAATTCGACTGGAAATTTAAAAGTTAATTTTATTGCTATTCAATTTTATACATTGTACAAACCCCGACTGCCTGTTAGCGTCGGGGTTTTTTGGTATTATAAGGTAGCTATTTTGATAGTTATTCTAATGCAGTAAGTGCTTTGGAGTTTCTAGTGATCAATACATATTGAAAATAGGAGGTGGTATTTTGACCTGCTCTTGGATTGATTGTTTCAGCAAAGGCTCTTGATTGTATCGTGATGAGCTTTTGTGACTCTAAGTAAGGAGTTTTTTTACTATTTATTTTAAAAATCGTGTTGGTGTTTTCAGGACTTAGTTCTTTTAAATCATTGATTCCTTTTACTAGCATCAATGGACCATCAGCGTTCATCCAAGTTAGTTTTTCGTCAGGAGGAGAAGGATAGCTTGGGTTCTTTGGTAAATACATTTCACTGTCTATTGGGAAACTCACAATCGTCGTGACTTTCGTACCTGTTTGTTTTAATTGAGTTGCAAAAGGGATATTGTCAGAAGTTGTGGCGTTTTGTAATGTATGATAAAATCCAAATAGACCGTAGCACTTTTCATTGTTGAGATGCAGCTTTTTCATGTAGTTTTGAAAATTTAGCAGCATTGCCTGTTCGCGTCTAATTGCAGTAGTATAGTCATCACTGTTTTTGTCTATTCCTAACACGGTTATTTTTAGGGAATCAGCAAGCTTTTGATTGTAGTCATAAATTAAACTCCATTTAGTGTATAATTCAGCGCTCGATTGCTGTGGGATGCGAGCACCAACTGATTTGACTACGTTTTTCAATACTGTAGCGTCTTTTAGGCTCTTATTATTTAGATATTTGGTAAGTTGGTTGGCTGTGATGCTATCCATTTCAGCGATATAATATTTAACTCCTATTTTTTTATTCAAGAATAAGAAGAGTTGTCTATCGGCAATTTGATTGGCTGCGAAGCCGTGTATTTCTCCCAATAGGAAAACCTCGGATTTATAAAAATCAGCATCAAATAGAGTGGTGTCAATTGTACTATTGTTTAATTCAACTTTATTAGCTGTTAAATAATCTATAGTTGTCTGGTCTTTCGATTCTAAAAATGAAACGGAACTGAGGTATAAGTAGAAGAGGGTTACTAGTACTAAGGTGATAAGGAGACCGAATGTGATTTTCAAGAAGGTAAATATTTTTTTCATTTGATTTAATTTTGATTCAAATGTATTCTGTTTCTATTATTGATTCTTTTTTTTATTACTGAACTGTTGAATCGCTGAGATGAATCGTAGTTATTGGCTTGCGAGTACGTACCAACTAAGTAAAATTTGAGAATGATTAAAAAGTGGTAGTCCTGATGGTACGTAGTAGTTCTGTTTTTGCGTAAGGGATAGAAGCGACATCTCTCCTTGCGGAAACGAGACCACAGTCGAAGGTGTAGTAAGGAGAATACAGCGGAAAGCCCGACCTTTACAATCTTGATTTTTTATTCAAGATTGCAAAGGGTACGCCCAAAAAAAATACCCCAACTCGCAGTTGCAAATTGGGGTAGATTGGGAAATATTGTATTTACTTAGTTGGAATTTTTTCGAACATTTCAATTTCAAAAATTAAGGTAGCATTGGGCGGAATAACGCCTCCCGCACCTCTTTCTCCGTAACCTAAAGCAGGTGGTAAAAATAGGATTGCTTTGTCACCGTAATTGATCAAACTTAGTCCTTCGATAAAACCAGGAATCATTCCGTCTTTTTTACCCGCTTGAAAAGGAAATGGGTTGTAGCCGTTTTGTTTCGCTCTGTTAGGGTCGTAGGTACCGTATTCTTTGCATACATCCTCATAGCTACTGTCAAAAAGAGTTCCGTCTTCAAAATAACCTGCATAGTGAAAATAGAAAGTAGCACCATCAACCGGTTTTATTCCAGTTCCTGTTTTTACTATTTTATAAGTTAATCCAGAAGGAGTTGTCGTTGCCGATGCTTTCATTTCATTGAAATAAGCAAGTTTTTTAGCAATTACCTGTGCATATTTTGCCTTTTCTGCTTTTTCTGCTTCGGCAGCAAGGGCTGCTTGTTTTTTGGCATCCTCCTCTTTATTGTTATAGTAATCAGAAAATACTTTTGCTGCGTCAAATTTCTTTGCGAGTGCACCTTTTCGGGTGATGATTACTTTAATCATTTCATCACCTTGCACAATACTATTTACCACATTCATTCCCGAAGTCACATGACCAAATATAGTATGTTTACCATTTAACCAAGGTGTGTCTTTATGAGTTATAAAAAACTGACTTGCATTAGTGGCAGGTCCAGAGTTAGCCATGGCTAAAATTCCACCTTGATCAAACTTTAGATCAGGAACGAACTCATCTTTAAATGCATATCCTGTTCCTCCTGCACCAGAGCCCGTTGGGTCACCTGTTTGAATCATAAAATTATCGATTACGCGATGAAATTTTAATCCATCATAAAATGGTTTC
>NZ_JAQWTM010000254.1 GCF_029242675.1 Flavobacterium sp. | reverse complement strand
CATCGAACGGTTATTGGATTTTAGACTTATCCATTTTCCGTCTCTTTGCGCCATGATAGGACCGTGATTTGTAGCGTAGGTTTTAAAAGTTTTTGCAATTAGCTTTCCGTTTTGCAAATATTTGATTGTGATGTTTTTTTCAAGAACAGGCAATAATTTGGAATCGTATTCGTAGAATAATTGGTCTTTTTTGCGAACAATTTTTTCGGCATACATATCCGCTACGTCCACGTTAGAGGACGTGTGCATCCAACCGCAGTAATCATTAAAACCTTGGTAAATAAAAAATTGCCCCCAGGTTACTGCACCATAAACATTCAATCCTTCTTCACTATTTACCTGAACCTCGGGCCTAAAATAAAAAGTAGTGTGCGGATTGATGTATAAAATAGAATTTCCCGAAGCTGTCTTGGCTGGAGCCAAAGCAAAACCGTTTGATCCCGTTTGTACTTCGGTTTCTCGTGCTACATAAGCCACTTTATCACTGTTGCCAGAATAAAAAGTTTTAAGTTCTCCTGTTGTCAATCCTGCTGTACTAATTGCACCAATGCTTCCGTCCGTCCAAAGTAACGGGTACCAAGGTTCAAAATGGGTCAAAAGTGCTGGTTGTACCTCAGGATGTTTGTAGAGGTAAAAGTTGATTCCATCCGCATAACTATCTAGTAATTTTTTAAGCCAAGGAGCCGCTTTTTTATAATCCGCTTTTGCATCATTCTCATCGATTAATAAACGTATTTCTAAATCATTGTACAAAACACTCTGACCTTTAATCTCAGCTAGACGACCTAGTTTTTCGATATAATTAAGTTCGACCCGTTTAAAATCGTCTTCACATTGGGCATAAAGTAATCCGAAGACAGCATCAGCATCAGTCTTACCGTAAACATGAGGAATTCCCCAATTGTCTCGAATAATGGTGACCTGTTGGGCTAATTTCTCAAGCCGATTAATTTCTTTGGTATTCATTTTTTGAGCATCAACAGTAAAGCTAAAAGCAATAAAAAGTAGTGCTAAAAATAAGTGGTGAGGGTATTTTTTCATTTGGTTTTGGTTATCAATTATATTCTATAAAGAAATATTTCTTTTAAAGGCGCAACCTAATTCAATCATAGAATCGGTTTTTGCAATGCCAGGAATGACATCTATTTTATCGTACAATAGCTTGCGCATGTGTTCATGATCGCGCGCAATAATTTTGATATATAAAGTGTAAGAACCAGTAATGTAATAGCACTCTGTGACTTCGGGTATTTTTTTAAGTTCTTCAATAATTCGGGACGAATCTTCATCTTTATTTAAACTAATTCCGGTAAAAGAACCCCAATCATAACCAATTTTCTTTTCGTTGATTATAGGTTTAATTCCAGTAATAATGCCTTGTTCCATTAGTCTATTGATGCGTTGGTGCACCATAGTGTTCGATATATTTAAATTTGTAGCAATAGCGGAGTAGGGCATCCGACCATCTTTCTCTAGTTCTTTAATAATTTTGATGTCAAACGGGTCTAAAGTGTCAATCATGGTGATCTTTTTGCTGATTTTGTTCTAATTAAATATAAATATAGGAGTTATTTTTATCATTTAAGATATGAATCTGAATTAAAATAAATTAATTTGACTTTTATAATACTTATATTTTTAAATAGTGACTTTTTTACACTTTTTTTAAGTCAAATATTGCGAAAAGTACCTTAAAATAAATAAATAGTTATATTTTTGTATTCTAACGTTTAAAATACAAACTCATGCAAGATTCAAATGCTACTCTTTCTTTAAAATCACAAGAGCTAATCGAAAAAGAAAATAAATATGGAGCTCATAATTATCATCCTTTACCGGTAGTTCTAGAAAAAGGAGAAGGTGTATATGTTTGGGATGTTGATGGAAAAAAATATTTTGACTTTTTATCTTCTTATTCAGCAGTTAATCAAGGACACTGTCATCCAAAAATTGTTGGTGCTATGGTAAAACAAGCGCAAACATTGACTTTGACCTCACGTGCTTTTCATAACGATCAATTGGGAGTTTTTGAAGAATACGTAACAAAATATTTTGGTTTTGATAAGGTTTTACCAATGAATACAGGTGCTGAAGCAGTTGAGACAGCAGTGAAATTGTGTAGAAAATGGTCGTACGAAGTAAAGGGAATTCCTGAAAATCAAGCGCAAATCATTGTTTGTGAAAACAACTTTCACGGTAGAACAACCACTATTATCTCTTTCTCTAACGATGAAACAGCGCGCAAGAGTTTTGGACCGTTTACCGAAGGATTCATAAAAATTCCTTACGATGATACGGATGCTTTAGAAGCAGCTTTAAAATCTAGTCCAAATATTGCTGGTTTTCTAGTAGAGCCTATCCAAGGTGAAGCAGGAGTTTATGTGCCTAGCGAAGGTTATTTGGCTAAGGCCAAAGCGTTATGCGCTGCTCATAATGTACTTTTTATTGCAGATGAAGTGCAAACAGGAATCGCCCGTACGGGAAGATTATTAGCTACTTGCGGAAACTGTACTTGTACCAATGGTTGTGAGAACAAACCAGAGGTTAAGGCAGATATTCTTATTTTAGGAAAAGCAATTTCGGGTGGTGTTTATCCAGTTTCGGCTGTTTTAGCGAATAATGCAATCATGAATGTGATTAAGCCTGGGCAACACGGTTCTACTTTTGGAGGAAACCCTGTAGCGGCAGCCGTTGCTATTGCCGCATTAGAGGTAGTTAAAGACGAGAATTTATCTGTAAACGCAGAGCGTTTAGGTATCATTTTAAGAGATGGTTTGAATGCTATTGCTGCTAATAATCCTTTAATTAGTTTGGTAAGAGGGAAAGGATTACTAAATGCAATTGTTATCGATTGTGACGAGGAATCAGACTTAGCTTGGCAAATTTGCTTGCGATTTAGAGATTACGGTCTTTTGGCAAAACCTACTCACGGTAACAAAATACGTTTTGCACCGCCTTTAGTAATAACAGAAAATGAAATAAAAGAGTGTTTGGCTATTATTGAAAAAGCGCTGAACGACTTTAAATAAGAAATAGATAGTAAAGTGAAGAATCCCAAAGTCAGATAAATGATTTTGGGATTTTTCTGTTTTACCGCATTATTTGTGGCGGTCCCTATTAAATGCTATTTTTTTATTTTACTATTGTGTCAAAATATTTCCGTTTTCACGTAACACAATTTAGATTTGCTACTCTAATCATCGTGACAACTTTATAACCAACCTTAAGATATGAAAAAAATAATGTACTCCGCTCTTGTACTTTGCTCCAATTTTGCATTACAAGCGCAATCAATTGATAAAATAATCAATGTTAAAAAAGTAACCGAAGTAGAGAAGATCTTGGCTGCAGATGATATGCAAGGTCGTAGAGCTTTCACTCCCGGTATCGATAAAGCTTCGTCTTATATTGAAACGGAGTTTAAAAAAATAGGTTTGCAAACACTAAACGGTGCCAAAGATTACAAGCAATCGTTTTTTATGACCGAATCGCAACGAAAAACTGCCACTGTAACAATAGATGGCAAAGAAATCAGTACAGATGCTATTGTTTCTTTTTCGTATCAGCCTCAGTTTTCTTTTAGCAACGAATCTGAAATGGAGATAGTAAAAATTAAGGCTGGAGATAAATTTGGACCTAAGTTTTATGAATATTATCGTTCGGATAAAAACCTTCTTGTTTTAGTAGATGCCTCTTTTGAAAAATTCATGTCTAATATCAAGCACATGAACCAAATGGCTGCTACTCCTAGTACAAACACTGTGGTATTTGTTTTTGGAGTTACTGATGCAACTACTTTTAAGGTAGACGGAACTAATGAAGTTGTAAAGAAAGCGCTGAATAATGTAGTAGGAGTTTTGAAAGGAAAAACTAAACCAAATGAATATGTTATTTTTTCCGGACATTACGATCATTTAGGAATTGGTTCGCCTCAAGAAGGTGAAAAGCATGGCAGTACGGATTCTATCTATAACGGAGCCAATGATGATGCCGCTGGAACCACTGCGGTAATGATTTTAGCAGAGTATTTTAAAAAATTAAATAACAACGAGCGATCCATTATTTTTACTGCTTTTGTAGCCGAAGAAATAGGAGGGTACGGTTCTCAGCATTTTTCTAAACAGCTAAACCCTGATGAGGTTGCGGCTATGTTTAATTTAGAAATGATTGGAACAGACTCTAAATGGGGAAATAATTCAGCCTATATTACCGGTTTTGAAAAATCGTCTATGGGTGCCATTTTACAAAAAAATTTAGAAGGTTCTGCTTTTAAGTTTTATCCAGATCCGTATCCTGAGCAGCAATTGTTTTATAGATCTGACAATGCTACTTTGGCTAGACTAGGTGTACCAGCACATACCATTTCGACTTCAAAAATGGACAATGAACCAAACTATCACAAAGCAAGTGACGAAATAGGAACATTAGACATGGTTAATATGACTGAAATTATCAAAGCAATAGCAATTAGTGCATCGTCCATCATTAGCGGAAAGGACACACCTACAAGGGTGGATACTACTGCACTGCGTAAATAGAAAATTAATAGTTGAAGGCTTCATGAAAATGAAGCCTTTTTTCATGAGTTTGTTGTCATGTGAGAACCAACTGTATTACTTTTGGTCCTCGATTGATTTTGTTATCGCTGATTTTACTTTTCCAGTATGCTCCGTCGTCTTGGATTCAATTAGCATAATAGAACATTCTTCGACCGCTGATACGCGATGATTAACTCCTTTTTTTACTACAAAAAGATCGCCTTGGTTCATATCAAATGCTGGTTCATTTTCGATTTCCATCAAAAGGGTGCCGGATACGATGTAGAACAATTCATCTTCGTTTTCATGATTGTGCCACGGTAAATCTTGCCCTTTTATTTTCGCCACCTTTATGTATTGGTCATTTACCTCTCCCAGTATCTTTGGTGAAAAATAAGTAGTTACCTTTTCTAACGCTTCGGTTACATTCATTTCGATTTATTTTTAGTTTTATAGCTGTTTTTCCTTTCTCTGATTAAAAGAGCTTTATTTGTTAAGTATAAAAAAATTTACGCTCGATTTTCTTTTTTGTCCAATGCTTTTCCTCTTGGCGAATTGCCTTCTTGCAATACGTTTTCTGAATGCAGTAAGTGCGCAGCGGCAGCCGAGTCTTTAACTTTTACCGCTGATCGTTCTATCATTTCTTGTTCAAAATTAGTTAAAATACTACTTCTGATACCTTCTGCTCTCCAATTAGAATTAGCTTGACAGCTTTCTGTAATCGCCCGAGCTAGTGCTATTGCATCTAATAAAGCCTGATTTGCACCTTGGCCTTTAAACGGACTCATAGGGTGTGCCGCATCGCCAATAAGCGTTGCTTCGCCCGCCTGTTCGAAACTCTTAGAAGTTAACATTTCACGATCATAAACGGGATAACCAGAAAGTTGCTCTACAGCAGTATTCGCAATAATTTGCGGAATAGGAGCGTGCCAATTCGTTCTACTCATTGCTTCCTCTTTCAAAGCTTGTGGTCCTAACGCACTTAATTTTTTTGCATCCTCCTCTGTCATTGGAAAACTCAATTGCCACATAACTGATGCACTATCGTAAGGCATGATGTAAATGCGTTCTTGACCATTAGCGGTTTGAAATACAGTCTCTGAGTCCAACAACGGACTTTCTAAAGATGTTAAGGATGCTAATGGGCAAATTCCTAAAATTACAATGCAATCTAAAAAGCGCAATGGATTGGTATCGACTCCAAAAATAAAGCGTCGGACGGCACTGCGAATTCCATCTGCTCCAACAACAAGGTCCGTGTGTTCATATTTTGTTTTTCCATCGACCTCAAACGCTAACGCTATCTTTCCGTTGTCAAGTTGTTTGAAATCGGTTAGTAAGTGTCCCCATTGCAGCGCATTTGAATCATCCAATTCTAGCAATAGTGCTAAACGCAAAGATTGTCTAGCAATATGAATATTTGTTTTTTTTGAATGTTTTTGAGTAGTCGAGGGCATCCATTTACGCATTCCCCATTCGCCAAGTACAGTCCCATCAGTGTTGTGTACAATATGCTTAGTAGACACGACACCTTTTTCTAAGTTTGAAATACCTAGACCTTTGATTGCTTTGCTTGCTTGTTGTAGCGTTAGACCGTATCCTTGTGACCGAGCTTCAAAATTACAATCGCGCTCATAAAGAGTGCAAGGAATACCTCGATGTTGGCAGGCGACCGCTAACGCAACTCCACCAATCCCACCACCAATAATGGCTATATGGGGATAATTTTCATAATCAGCAGGAAGTGGTTTTTTAGCCACAGCTAATCCTGATCCTAAACAGCTTTTGCAAGGTTGTAAACTACCAATCGGCTTAATGGGTAAGGTGTTATTACATCCGTTTTTTTGGTATGTTTCTAACTCAGCTTCAAATTTAAATTGTTCTTTTTTTGAAGGTTTACGTCTGGTCGTACCTCTGCCAAGACAAGCGGTACAGCTGATCCAATAGTTTTTTGATTTATCCTCGTCTTTCAATTTGGTATGCGTTTTTAGGATAAGTATAGTTAAGATGTAAAGCGATTTATGTTTAATGTTTATTCTTTTGAACCAATATTCATAGGCATTTCACTCAAAGTTGTCCCACCTTTTATTCCAAAATCAAGTGTTCGAATTGGAAACGGAATCATGATATCATTAGCGTCATACGCTTTCTTAATTCGAATAATAGCTTCGCTACCCACTTTATTGTAAACGGATTGTTCAGTAGAACCGACCCACATTCGAACAGATAAATTTACAGAGCTATCACCAAATTCAACGAAAAACACATTTACGGGATCGTCCTGCGATAGTTCTTCAATACCGCTAACGGCATCCAAAGTAATTTGTCTTACTTTTTCGAGATCATCACCGTATGAAACACCAACACTTAGGTCAAATCGCCTTTTTTGCAAGATGGTGTAATTTTCAATTGGATTTTGGAAAACTTCTTTGTTGGGTATAATAACAGTTTTACCTTGAAAAGTTTCAACCAAAGTATCTCTCAAGTTGATTTCTCTAACCTTTCCCATATAATCTTTAATCTGTACAATATCACCAACTTTTAGCGGTTTCCTGAAAGAGATAAATATACCCGACATGAAATTGGCGGCAATATCTTGAAAAGCAAAGGCTAGAGCAAGACCTAGTATACCTGCACCAGCTAGAATGGAAGTTACTGCTTTATCTAAATTTAGAATACTAAGCACCGTGAATAGAACGATTCCAATAAATGAAAAATAAATGATCGAACTAAAAAGGTTGTTTAGTGTCAGGTTATTAGAGATCTTAGCAACTAATTTTTGGGTTATTTTCCTAACAAATTTTGCTATATAAAAACCAACAACCATTACAACTGCTGCTAGTACAATATTAGGTAATAACTTTATTAGCGCTTCGCTCCAACTAGATAGTTTGTTATTGATTAAATCAGTGATTTTGTCTAAATCCATAGGTGATTTTGCTTTGTGTACTTCGATTTGAAGTAGGTTTGTAAAGCACTAAGGTAGTAAATCCTATGATTGTTCACAAAGTAAGTGCGCCCGTTTTTTTTGCCAACGAGCGAAACACTTTGATACTGATCACCAAAATTCAGTAAGACTATTTTGTAGCTAACCATTTGTAGTAATTCAATTTATTGATTTAAAAAGGCTTTGAATTCTTCAAATGTTGTAATCGTAGTTTTAATTTTCTCTTTATTTAGCACGCTTTCAATTTGTTTTGGAATAGGTAGTTTTACTTGAAGGGCAGCTTCGACTGTGTCCAAAAATTTTATAGGATGCGCAGTTTCTAAGAAAACCCCAATGGCATTAGGATGGTTTTTTAATTCTTTTTTTAATCCTAAATAGCCAACCGCACCATGTGGCTCAGCAATGTATCCATTGTTATTGTATATGCTTTTGATGGCTTCAATAGTTTCTGAGTCGGTGAAATTAAAAGAAGAGAAATCTTTGCTGAAAAGCTCCAAATCATTGTTGTACATTTCCTGAATCCGAATGAAATTACTTGGGTTCCCTACATCCATTGCATTTGAAATCGTTGCTTTAGAGGGTTGTGGGTCATAGATACCGTTTTCTAAGAAACGAGGTACTGTGTCATTAACATTGGTAGCTGCTACAAAATGTTCGATGGGTA
>NZ_JAQWTM010000330.1 GCF_029242675.1 Flavobacterium sp. | reverse complement strand
TTGTTTCCTGCAATTACTTTGGAAAACACCTCTAATTCTGATGATAGTGAAGTAATGCAAATGGCATTGAGTGGTAACGAGGAATTGATAGATATTCATCATGCTGGAACTGCCATGCGTTTTCTAACTGCTTACTTTGCGGTTCAGGAAGATCGTAATGTTACTTTAACAGGTTCGAGCAGAATGCAAGAGCGTCCCGTTAAAATTTTAGTCGAAGCGCTGGAACAATTAGGTGCTCAAATTAGTTACTTAAAAGAGGTTGGTTACCCACCAATTCAAATTAAAGGTCAAAAAATAACAAATTCAAAAGTTACTATGGCTGCTAATGTAAGTAGTCAATACATTTCAGCATTATTATTAGTGGCTGCAAAGCTGGAAGAAGGAATCGAGTTAACCCTTGAAGGAGAAATCACCTCTGTTCCTTATATTAAAATGACGTTAGCGTTACTAACGGATTTAGGAATAGAAACCAGTTTTATTGGAAATAAAATTACTGTTACTCCCAAGCAAGAGGTGCTGCCCAAACTTATGACAGTAGAGTCTGATTGGAGTTCTGCTAGCTACTTTTTTAGTTTAGTAGCGTTGTCTGATGAGGCGTCTATTAAATTAACAAGTTATAAAGAAAACAGCTTGCAAGGAGATTCTGCTTTAGTGTCCTTGTACAAAGAAATGGGAGTGGATTCCTTTTTTGAAGATACTACTTTAGTGTTGTCCAAACAAAAGGGTTTTCAGCTTACAGATATCAATTTTGATTTAAATAACACACCAGATATCGCACAAACCATCGTTGTTACTTGCTTAGGTCTTGGAATAGGTTGCCATTTAACAGGTTTGCATACCTTGAAAATTAAAGAAACAGACCGATTAGAGGCTTTAAAAACAGAACTAACCAAATTAGGAGCAACTATTACCGTTACAAATGATTCACTTACACTAGAAACAGGCACTACAATCAATTCTAATATTAAAATAGCTACTTATAATGATCATAGGATGGCGATGGCTTTTGCGCCATTAGCCTTAAGAGTGCCTATTATTATTACTGATGCAAATGTAGTCTCTAAATCATACCCTGATTTTTGGGATGATATGGAAAAACTTGGCTTCAAAGTATCCGAAATTATTCCCTAATTCTCAATGTTTATAGGCACGTAGCAGTATTGCTATCTCCTACAGTGATAATATATTTAAATTAAATAGCAAAAAACTTGACATCGCCTATCTCACAGTCGTATATTTGCACTCGCTGAGTTTAGGTAACGTGCTCGTTATCTGAAACTTTAAACTTAAACAAAAAAATACAGATGAAATTATCACATTTTCAATTTGATCTACCCAAAGAACTTTTAGCCGAATACCCATCTGAGAATAGAGATGAGGCACGCCTAATGGTGATTGATCGCAAAAAACAAACAATTGAACATAAGTTATTCAAAGACGTTATAGACTATTTTGATGATGGTGATGTTTTAATCCTAAATAATACTAAAGTTTTTCCTGCTCGTTTATACGGGAACAAAGAAAAAACTGGAGCTAGAATTGAAGTTTTCTTATTAAGAGAATTGAATGCTGAGCAACGCCTTTGGGATGTATTAGTAGATCCAGCACGTAAAATTCGTATTGGTAATAAATTGTACTTTGGTGATGATGATTCATTAGTAGCTGAGGTTATTGATAATACAACTTCTCGTGGTAGAACATTGCGTTTCCTTTACGATGGTTCTTATGAAGAATTCAGAAAAAAATTAACGGAACTTGGAGAAACTCCAATTCCTAAATACATAAGCAGAGACGTAACTCCAGAAGATGCAGACCGTTACCAAACGATTTATGCTAAAGAAGAAGGAGCTGTTGCAGCACCTACAGCAGGATTGCACTTCTCTAAACATTTATTGAAAAGACTTGAGATCAAAGGAATTAAATTTGCTGAGGTTACACTTCACGTAGGTTTAGGTACCTTTAATCCAGTTGAAGTAGAAGATTTGTCAAAACACAAAATGGATTCTGAGGAGCTTAAAATTACGCAAGAAGCTTGTGATATCGTCAATGCTGCCAAAGCAAAGAAAAAACGTATCTGTACCGTTGGAACGACTTCTATGCGTGCGGTAGAGAGTTCAGTTTCATCTCAAAATACCTTAAACCCTTTTGACGGATGGACTAATAAATTTGTTTTTCCTCCACACGATTTCACGATTCCTACTTGTATGATCACTAATTTTCATACACCTAAATCGACTTTGTTAATGATGGTTTCTGCTTTTTGTGGACATGATTTAATGAAAAAAGCGTATGAAGAAGCAATCAAAGAATCGTATAAATTCTATTCTTACGGTGATGCCATGTTGATCATCTAATAAAAATAAGGTTAATTTTCTAAAAACCTCGTCAGTAATGGCGAGGTTTTTTTGTAGTTGCCATTTTTGAATGTGGGCGTTTTCGCTGCGGCGAATCTGCTATACACTACAATCTTTTTTAGTTTTCCGCTACATACTATAAATCGATTTTCACTTCACACGAGCGATAGCGAATTGGCAAAGCAAGCATTCACGCGAAACACCTAGCCTGAACTAGTTTACTTGATAAACCAGTTTTACAGTGATGGTGGCTGTTTTATTTTTGGAGTTAGTGTTAAATGATCCACCGTATGAAAAATCTTCTGAAGAGTTTTGTGCAATGATTTGGAAGACTCCCATATCCGATTTTTTTAAGTTGCCTAAACTAGCATCAGCGTTTTCAGCGATACTTTTGGCTCTAGAACTCGCGTCTTTAGTAGCCTCAGCAATCATCTTTATTTTTAATTCGGCTAACTTCGTGTAGTAGTATTCCGGGGCATTGGAATAGAATTCGACACCTGAATTAATCAGTTCACTCGATTGGCGTGATATTTCTTCGATTTCATTTACTTGTTTGGATTGTATATTCACATTCTGACTCAGTGTAAATCCTGAAAAAATGGTCTGTCTCACAGTACCATTTTCATTATAGGTGGTTTCAAAATCTTTGTTGAAGTTAACTGCTGAGAATACGATGTCTTTATCGCTAATCCCTTTTCCGTTTAAATAGGTTTTAATTTTTGCTCTGTCCGTATCGAGTAGTGCATAGGCTTCTTTCAAGGTTGCGCTTTTACGGCTGAATGAACCGCTCCAAACAATCAAGTCCGAGACAAAGTCTATTTTACCTAAACCCGTAACACTTATTGTGTCAGTGTTTTTATTGCGATTTTGGAACGCATTAGAAAATAGATAGGCGGATACTATCAGGGCAAAAGAAAAAAGAATAGCATTGAGATTGTTTTTAAGCATGGGTAAATTATTTATGTTGAGAAGTGATAGTATAAAAGTAAGACTTTTAGCAATGGTATTCCGTATAGTACAACGAGAATTACATTATTTTAGTATACCTGAGATTTGAAAGCCGTTTTTTATAAAAAGCTATACGACCACTAAATTGCTTTATAAATTTCCTACGATTTGTTTTATAGGTTTGCCTTTCTTGACCTAACGATCAACTTCGACTTTTATTTCTGTTAAAGCAGCATATATTGATTTGGCATGCCGTTTATAATTGTTATTTTTACAAAACAAAAATCAAATTATGCAATTCGAAAATACGAGATCTTTTGCGCAAGAACTTGATGCACAAGATAACTTACATAAATACCGATCTGAATTCCACTTCCCTAAAGTAAATAACAAACAAGTAATCTATTTCACGGGTAATTCACTTGGTTTGCAACCTAAACGTACTAAATCCTACGTGGATGAAGTCATGAACGATTGGGCCAATCTTGCTGTCGAAGGACATTTCTATGCCGATAAACCTTGGTGGGATTACCACGAACGTTTTGCAAAACCATTGAGTAAAATCGTAGGAGCACTACCTTCTGAAGTTACAGTTATGAACACCTTGACTGTTAACTTACATTTACTAATGGTTTCTTTTTATCGTCCTACCAAAACAAGATACAAAATCATTTGTGAGGAAAAAGCATTTCCATCGGATCAATATATGTTTCAAAGCCAGGTAGATTTTCATGGTTATGCTTCTGATGACGCTATAGTCGAAATAAAACGACGAGAAGGAGAACATAACATTCGCCTTGAGGATGTACTAGTTAAAATTGAAGAGGTAGGTGATGAACTCGCTTTAGTGTTAATAGGCGGAGTGAATTATTACACAGGCCAAGTTTTTGATATGAAAACGATTACTGCCGCAGGTCACAAAGCGGGTGCTATCGTAGGATGGGATTTAGCACATGCCGCTGGAAATATAAAATTAGAACTACACGATTGGAACGTTGATTTTGCTTCTTGGTGTAGTTACAAATACATGAATTCAGGTCCCGGAAATGCTTCGGGTTGTTTTATTCACGAAAAACACCACAATGCTTCTTTACCACGATTTGCCGGTTGGTGGGGACACAACAAAGAGCGTCGCTTTAAAATGGAGCCGCAATTTGATGCCGTGAAAGGAGCCGAAGGTTGGCAAATAAGTAACCTTCCTATACTGTCTTTAGCGCCATATTTAGCATCTGTGGATATGTTCGACGAGGTAGGAATGGATGCCATCATCGAGAAAAGAAATAAAATCACAGCCTATCTTGAATTTGTTCTCCAAGAAATTGATAAGGAAGTCGATAGTACCTTTGAAATTATAACTCCAGCTGATCCAGCCGAAAGAGGGTGTCAACTTTCTGTTTTTTTACATGGCGAAGGACGTAGCTTGTTTGACTACTTGATGAAAAATGGCGTAATCACAGATTGGAGAGAACCCAATGTGATTCGGTTAGCGCCTGTTCCATTATACTGTTCTTTTGAAGACATGTATGATTTTGGACAAATATTGAAAGAAGGAATTTATTCTATACATTAAATAAGAAACCCATTGTCATTTATATATAATAAGACAATGGGTTTTTTGTTTTTATTTGTAGCCAAGTAGGCGGTTAGGTAATTTATTGGAGTTTTACTTGTAAAATGATTTCGTTGGAGTGTCTTTTCTAGCATATTCAAAACGATCTACTAATTGAGGTAGGCAATACCCATCGAGACCGTTTAATGCAATGACCTTCGCTTTGTCTAGTTGCAGCCAGCCATCTTTGTGTTTAAGATCTTCGTCGAAATATACTTTTTCAATTGCAGCGATAATATGAATGGTATTGTTTTCTTCGATATAATATTCGTTTAGGTATTTGCAATGCAATTGTACGGGACTTCCTTTAACAAAGGGAGTAGGGATACCTTCTTTAAACTCAGCTTCAAGATTGGTTTTGTCAAACTCTGAAACCGAGTCATCGTAGTTGGCTGAGCTATGGTGTGCATCAGCAATCATACTTTCAGCAATATGATTAACCGTGAAGTAACCTGTTTCCTTTATGTTTTTATAGGTGTCACGAGGGACAGTGGTAGGGCGAACAATAAATCCAAGCATGGCGGGACTACTTCCTAAATGCGTAATGCTACTAAAAACAGCCACATTAGTAATGCCTTCTTTGGATATAGTAGCCAGCAAGTTAGCTGATTTGTATCCTGTGCAGGAATTGATTAAATTGAGTCGCTCTACTTTTTCTAACTTTTCTAAGTCTTCGGTTGCAAATGCAATCATATTTTGATAATTTTGTTTAACAAAAATACAAAAATAATAAACAATATTATTTAATCCTAAGTCAGTTTTAAAAATTATATTTGTTCTATAAATTTCCAATTCAATGAAAATAGTAAAAAAGATCGTTTTGGTCTTGGTTGTTCTTTTAGTTGCCGCCGCATTAGCCGGTGCATCTTATGTATTTTATCTTAAGCCAAAATACGACGGAGAACTAACATTGCAGCACATTCAAAAGGAGACTACAGTATATTTTGATGACTTTGGCGTGCCACATATTTACGCCGCTTCTAATAAAGACGCTATGACTGCTCTTGGGTATGTACACGCACAAGATCGTTTATGGCAAATGGAATTAATGCGTCGCATTGCACCGGGTCGACTTTCTGAGCTCTTTGGAAATGTAGCACTCAAAAACGATAAATTTTTTAGTGGCTTGGGGATTGAAGCTGCTTCTGCAAAAGCGATCGCTGCTTTAGATAAAAATAGTGAAAGCTACCAGCTAACGATGGCCTACCTCGACGGAATCAATGATTTTTTAGAAAACGGACCTACTCCAATTGAATTTCAATTGATAGGAGTGCCAAAACAGAAATTTACTATCGAAGACGTTTATAATATATATGGATATATGTCTTTTAGTTTTGCAATGGCTCAAAAATCAGATCCGTTAATGACGGATATCCGTGACAAGTACGGAATAGATTATTTGAAAGATTTGGGTCTTGATGGATCTTTTGCTAGTTTACAAATAAAAAATGCCAAAGGGCAGCAGCAAGAATATGCTGCTATTTCAAAAGCGGTGGCTGCACTGCTCGATAATTCCCCTATTCCGCCTTTTATAGGTAGTAATAGTTGGGTAATCGCTCCTCAAAAAACTAAGGGCGGTAAGGTTATTTTTGCTAATGATCCCCATCTTGGGTTTTCGCAACCGGGAACTTGGTATGAGGCGCATATTGTCACACCTGAAATGGAGTTATACGGCTGTTATTTAGCAGGTACACCTTATCCACTTTTAGGTCACAATCGGGAATACGCCTATGGTTTAACGATGTTCGAAAACGATGATATCGATTTGTACCAAGAGGAGAATAATCCGGCTAATGCCAAACAGTATAAAACACCCACAGGTTTTGATGATTACGCTGTGGCAGAAAGAACAATTAAAGTGAAGGATTCTAGTGATGTGGTTTTGAATGTCAAAACGACTCGTCACGGACCCCTTATGAATGATTTAATTGATGGCTTGGATGCTAAAAAACCAGTGGCGATGTCATGGATTTATACGCAGCAGCCGTTGCATATCTTAGAAGCGGTTTATAAATTGTCACATGCTAAAAGCAAGGCTGATTTTCAAAATGGGGTTTCGTTAATTTCGGCTCCAGGACTTAATGTTATGTATGGTGATGCAAAAGGAAATGTAGCGTGGTGGGCAACTGGAAAATTATACAAACATAAAGAAGGGGTTAATCCTAACTTTATTCTAAATGGTGCCTCGGGCAATGATGATATTGCGGAGTTTCTGGATTTCTCCAAAAATCCTTCAGCCGAAAATCCAGACTGGGGTTATGTTTATTCGGCTAATAATCAGCCTGAAGCGGTAGATGGGTTTCTATATCCAGGTTATTACTTACCAGAAGATAGAGCCAAGAGAATTACAACTTTACTGGATGCAAAACCGAACTGGGATAAAGAAGCAGTCAGTAAAATGTTAGTCGATAACACTTCAATGGTATCTCCTCAAATTATTAAGCAGTTCGTTTCGATTGTAGATCAAAATAAACTTTCAGACATGGAACGTAGCGCGATTGCGATACTAAAAAAATGGCAAGGGACAAATGACCTAAAAGATGTTGCTCCAACTATTTACAATAAATGGGTGTATTTTTATTTAAAGAATACTTTTGAAGATGAGCTAGGAGCGGAAGGTTTCAAGCGTTTTTTAGATACGCATATCATGAAACAAGTCATAGCAAATCAAATAAGCAAGGAAGAGTCAGTATGGTGGGATAATACCAATACTGAAAATAAAAAGGAGACGCGAGCTGAAGTCATTACAAAGTCATTTAAGGAAACTATAACATCTTTAGAAAAGCAGTTAGGTTCTTCGGTTGAAGGTTGGACTTGGGACAAAGTACATTTAGTTGAATTTCAGCACCCTATTGGTAAGATCGCCGCTTTTCGTCAATTGTTTAACGTAGGTCCTTTTGCGACAGCGGGAACAAATGAAGTGATTGATAATCAGTTTTATACTTATGGAGATACGCCTAATTATACCGTAAAAGGAGGTCCATCAACAAGACGAATAGTCGATTTTTCAGATATTGAAAATAGTTGGAGCATATTGCCAACTGGGCAATCTGGGAACCCGTTTAGTGCACATTACAAAGATCAAGCAGAATTATACAATGCTGGAAAGTTCAGAAAGATGAAAATGAACAAGGAAGAAATTATAAAATCAGGAACAAAATTAATCCTTAAACCGGCGAAAAACTAGGGTGTAAAAGACACCTTAAAATATTAAATGTTTATTTTAGCCTAACTTTTATATATTACAATGCAAACTTCAAAACAAATAGCAGTTGTTGGTTCCGGTTTAGTAGGATCCCTTTTGGCTATTTACCTACGCAAAGCAGGGCATAGCGTTCATATTTATGACAGAAGCCCGGATATTAGACAAATACAATTTTCAGGACGCTCTATTAATTTAGCGATGTCTAACCGTGGATGGAAAGCATTAGACGGAGTAGGGATAGGAGATGCTGTTCGTGAGATTGCAATCCCAATGGATAAAAGAGCAATTCACCTTGTTGATAAGCTCAATTTTCAAAACTACGGTCAAGAAGGTGAGAGTATCTATTCGATTTCTAGAGGTATTTTAAATCGAAAAATGATTGATTTAGCAGAAGCAGCAGGTGCTGAGTTTTTCTTCGAGCAAAAAATTTGGGATGTTACTCTAGCAGATGCAACCTTACATATTGGCGAAACAGAACGAGGAGCGTGGGAAGATAAAAAGTATGACATGGTCTTTGGTGCTGATGGTGCTTTCTCTAGAATTCGTCATAGAATGCAACGCCAAAGCATGTTCAATTATTCGCAAGAATTTTTAAATATTGGATACAAAGAACTAAATATACCTGCAAATGCAGATGGTTCTCATAAATTAGATAAAAACTCCTTCCATATTTGGCCTAGAGGCGAGTACATGTTAATTGCATTACCCAATTTAGACGGAAGTTTTACTTGTACTTTGTTTATGCCGTTTGAAGGAGAGAATTCTTTTGATTTGCTTAAAGAAAGGAAAGACGTTGTGTCTTTTTTCGAAACGAATTTTCCAGATTCTATCGATGTTATTCCGGAATTAGCCGAAGACTTCTTTAAAAATCCAACGAGCACATTGGTAACAATGAAATGTTTCCCCTGGACTTATGGAGACAAAGTAGCTCTGATAGGGGATGCTTGTCATGCGATAGTGCCATTTTACGGACAAGGAATGAACGCAGGCTTTGAAGATATTTCGATTTTGTATGAAATGATGGAGAAATACGGAGAAGATTGGGAAATGGTGTTTTCTGAATATGAAAAATCGCGTAAGCCGAATGCTGATGCTATTGCTGAGTTGTCTTATCGCAATTTCCTTGAAATGAGCTCAAAAACGGCAGATGATAAATTTCTTTTGCAGAAAAAAATAGAAAAAGTATTCTCAGATAGGCATCCTGATAAGTGGATTCCGTTATACAGTCGCGTAACCTTTAGCGATAGACCGTATAGCGAAGCATTAGCAATAGGTGATTTGCAGAATGCAATCATGCAAAAAGTGCTTTTGACCAAGGATATCGAAAAAATTTGGGATAGCAAAGAGGTGGAAGATAAAATCTTAGAATTGCTAAGATAATAGCAATTCCCTAAAATTCAAAAAGCCAACTTATTCAATAAATTAAGTTGGCTTTTTTATAGAATTATTCTTCTCGATGTACCTTAGTAAAATCAAATGCAGGGGTGCAAATCGCGATGTATTCACACTCTTGATCAAAAGGGTTAGCGTATTGTACACGCGTATTTTTTTCAATCTTAATCGATTGTCCTGCTTCAAGAATCACTATTTCATCTTCAATAATAAATTGTTTCTTACCTCTAATGATATAGGTGTATTCCTCAAATTCAGGCGTTTGGTAAGGTTCGCTCCAATGAGGCGGCGCAACCATATGTGCGATAGAGATGGCAGCATTAGAGGTAGCTGCTAAACCGTGATGCTCTTCAATTAATTTACCATCAGTGGTGGGAACTACAAATGGGCTTTTTTGGATACTGTATTTCTTCATTTTATTTACTTTTCATCATTTTCGATAATACCCCTAGTGCTCCTCTAATAAAAGTAGCGCTAGTGAGCACTTTTAGAACGGATTTACCGACAATTTCGCCTGTGCTTGGTCCTTGTTTAGCAGTCGTTTTAGTTGTTTTTACCGCTTCTTTTTCTTTTTCAAGGGCTGCTTCTTTTTTCGTTGCTTCCGCTTCTGCCAAAGCAATTTTTTTATTCAATAGTTCATAGGCACTCTCGCGATCGATAAGTTCACTGTATTTTTTAACTAATTTAGAGTTGGTATTGATTTCTTGAATTTCGCTTTCGCTTAAAATATCCATTCGGCTCATTGGAGCACGTAACATAGTTGCAACTAATGGTGTTGGTATTCCTTTTTCATTTAATGCAGTGACTAAAGCTTCTCCAATTCCTAGGCTTGTCAATACTTCACTAGTTTCGTAGTACTCTGATGTAGGGTAGTTATCAGCAGTTTGTTTAATGGATTGTCTGTCTTTTGCGGTAAACGCTCTCAAAGCATGTTGTATTTTTAAACCTAATTGAGCAAGGACACCGCTGGGAACGTCCATTGGGTTTTGAGTGATAAAATAAATTCCAATTCCTTTAGATCGAATGAGCTTAACAATTGTCTCAATTTGTTCCAATAAGGCTTTACTAGCTTCCTTAAAGATAAGATGCGCTTCGTCAATAAAAATCACAAGTTCCGGCTGCTCCGCATCTCCTTTTTCAGGCATTTGCTGATAAATTTCAGCTAGTAAACTCAACATAAAAGTCGAAAATAACTTGGGCTTATCTTGAATATCCGTTAAACGCAGAATATTCACATATCCTTTTCCGTTTTCGTCAATACGCATCAAATCATCAATATCAAATGACATTTCGCCAAAGAATAATTCAGCTCCTTGTTGTTCTAATTCAATTATTTTTCTCAGAATTATTCCGGTCGTTGAAGTAGATATTCGTCCATATTCTGAAGTGATTTCATCTTTTCCTTCCTCTGTAATATAATTGATTACTTTTTTAAAGTCTTTTAGGTCAAGAAGAGGCATTTTGCTGTCATCACAAAATTTAAAAATGATAGAAACTACGCCGGATTGCGTATCATTTAAATCGAGAATTCGCGAGAACAGTACAGGTCCAAATTCTGAAACCGTAGCACGAAGTCTCACGCCACCTTGCTCGGAAAGCGTTAATAATTCAACTGGAAACTTCGCAACATTATAAGGGAGGTTAATTTTAGCATGACGCTCAGTTATGAACGATTTTTCGACACCTTCTTTGGCAATTCCACTAAAATCACCTTTGATATCCATAATTAAAGTTGTAACACCAGCAGCTGATAATTGCTAACACAATACTTGAATAGTTTTAGTTTTTCCGGTTCCTGTGGCTCCTGCAATTAATCCATGGCGATTTAAGGTTTTTAAGGGTATTCGTACCAAAGTATCTGCTAAGGCTTCACCATCTAGTATGGCTCCTCCTAGGATAATGCTTTCTCCTTTAGTGGTATAGCCTTCATTAATATGTGCTGTAAAGGTTGCTTTGCTGCTCATGGTTTTTTGCTGATTTAATTAGATTGCAAGATATTATTATTTTTATAAACATAAGATATTTTCACTAAAACGCAAAGATATTTGCGTTTCGTTGCTAATTATTAAATAAAGCTACCTTCTTTAAAAACAGTTGTTTTTGATAAAAAATTTGATTTAATCTTAAAAAGTTAGTTTTTTATCTGAAAAAACTGTAATTTAGTTTTACTTATTTACAAATTGGTACTTGAATAAAAATTTAAAATTTTTGTGGATTAAAATTAATCATAATAAAACTAAAAAAAATTTTTTTATTTGAACTAAACATATAAATTTGCGGGACTACAAGTTTATTATAACTAAAAGAAATTATTTAAAACTATTAAAATTAAAGAAAATGGCAAACGTTAAAAAAGAAAGCACTTCGAACGGTGGTGGAATGGTTTCAGGAATTATTATTGCTGCATGTATTGGTGTAGGTGTTGTAATTTGGAAATTTATCATGGGTAATCCTGAAAACTTTGAAGGAGGAAATATAGAAACAGGTACTCCGTTGAATACTTTAGGTCAAGTTTATCATGGTGGTGCTGTTGTACCAGTATTATTAGGAATGTTATTGATGGTACTTGTTTTCTCAATCGAGAGATTCTTCGTTATTTCAAAAGCAGCAGGTAAAACTAACTTAGATGCTTTTATGACTAAAATCCAAGCTAGTATCAAACAAGGAGAAATTGAAGAAGCTATCGCAACATGTGATAAACAACAAGGTTCAGTTGCAAATGCAATTAAATCAGCTTTAATTAAATACCAAGCAGTTAAAAAAGAAGGATTCAATTCTGAGGAAGCAGCAGAAACTATCCACAAAGAAATTGAAGAGGCTACTTCACTTGAAATGCCAATGTTACAAAAGAACATGACGAGTATTTCTTCATTAGTATCTTTAGGAACACTTATTGGATTGTTAGGAACAGTATCAGGGATGATTAAAGCGTTTGGTGCATTAGCAGCAGCTGGAACTCCAGATCAAGCAGCACTTGCAGCAGGTATCTCTGAAGCACTTATTAATACTGCAACAGGTATTGGAACTTCAGCAGTAGCTATTATCTCTTACAACTTCTGTACATCTAAAATTGATGATTTAACGTACTCTATTGATGAGGCTGCTGTATCTATTGTAAACTCTTACAGAAGATTCAGAGGAAGTTTGAAGCAATAATTATATTGATATTTATATCAATTAAAAAACAAAAAGAATGGCTAAAATAAAAATAAAGAAAAATCCGGGGTCTACTGATATGACCGCTATGTGTGATGTTGCATTCCTTTTGCTTACCTTCTTTGTAATGACTTCAACGGCTAAAATACCGGAAGCACTTCCTGTAGACACGCCGGCTTCAACAGTTCAGACTAAATTACCTGAATCTGATTTAGCTACGATAATTGTTGGTGACGGAAAAGTTTTCTTTGATTTAAAAGGAAGGCAAGTACGTATCAGAACATTAGAATTAATGGCTGAGAAGTATGGTGAAACTTTTTCTGATGCAGATAAAACAATGTTTTCATTAATGGATGACTTTGGTGTGCCAATGACAAGTCTTAAGCAAATCATTGAAATGAAAGCACCTGATAGAAGTAAAGCTGGGCAGCCAGGTGTACCTATGGATTCAACAGATAATCAGTTGAAAGATTGGATATACAATGCACGTATTGCTAATATCGAGGTTAATGACAAGGAATTGCAAATCGCTATCAAAGGTGATGCTAAAGAAGAATATCCAGCAATCAGAAAGGTAATGGATATTTGTCAAGATCAGAAAATCAACAGTTTTAGTTTGGTTACTGGTTTGAGAGGTAAAGATTTTTAATTAAAAAAAATATACTACAATGGCTGAATTAAATACCGACAGCGGTGGCGAAAAAGGTGGTAAGGTAAGAGCTAAAAAAGCGAATGCAAAGGTAGATTTAACTGCCATGGTTGATTTGGCTTTTTTATTAATTACTTTTTTCATGCTAACCACTACCTTGTCTAAACCCCAATCGATGAATTTGGGATTGCCAAACAAAGATGAAGATGAAAAGAAAAATGTTGATATCAAAGTTGATGAAAATCGTACCGTTACTTTATTGTTAGGTGCTAACAACAAATTGACTTTCTACATGGGATTGTTAGAAACTCCACTTGCTGGTCCAAAAGATATTGCGTATTCTAAAGATGGTCTTCGTAAAGAATTGTTGAAAAGAAAAGAGGAAGTTCTTGCCTATTCAACTGCTAAAGGGAAGCCAGACCAAGGAATGATTGTGATCATCAAACCAGGTAAAAAATCAAACTACAAAAATGTGGTTGATGTTTTGGATGAAATGGCAATATCAGGCGTTCCTACGTACACAATCGTAAATGATATTACTCCTGCGGAATTAAAATTGTTAGAAGGAAAATAAGACTTGTCTTGTTGTCTCAATAACCTAATAATTAAGAAATATGAAATTAGATATTATTAAAAACCAGTGGTTGGAAATCGTCTTTGAGGGCCGTAACAAAGTGTACGGGGCTTATGAGTTGAGAAAAACGAACAGAAGTACTACGATTAAAGCATTGATTATTGGTGCTTTATTCTTTAGTTTGGCTGTTGGTGCTCCACTTATCCTAGACCTTATCCCGAAAGGAGAGGAAGATGATGTTGTTAGAGATGTGAAAATCACTGCAATAAAATTACCTCCTAAAAAAGAAGAACCTAAAAAGTTCGTTCCACCACC
>NZ_JAQWTM010000321.1 GCF_029242675.1 Flavobacterium sp. | reverse complement strand
CATAAACAATGGGCTTGCGCTCCAGTTGGCCGAGAATGGCGGATTGGCAACGATGGCTTCAAAACGCTGATCAATGTGTTGCGGACGCTCCAAGGTATCTTCGTTCTTGATGTCGAAGCGCTTGTAGTGTACATCGTGCATGATCATGTTCATACGACAAAGGTTGTAGGTCGTAGGATTCATTTCTTGACCGTAAAATTCGCTTACGTCTTTGACCTCTTTGGCCACACGCAACAATAAGGAACCCGAGCCACAGGTGGGATCGTAAACGCTTTTTAGTTTGTCTTTGCCCACGGTTACCAGTTGCGCCAATACGCTACTGACTTGTTGTGGGGTGTAGAACTCGCCTGCTTTTTTTCCTGCACCACTGGCAAATTGCCCAATGAGGTATTCGTAAGCATCACCCAAAACATCGGAGTCGGTGTTTTCTAGGTCGAAATCTATTTCGTCTAGGTGTGTGAGGACTTTTACAATGAGTTCATTTTTGTCGTTTTCAGACTTTCCGAGTTTGTGAGAGGTCAAATCCAAATCAGAAAACAGGTTTCCGAAATCTTCTTCGCTCTCGTAACCCATGGTACTTTGCTCAATGTGAGTAAGTACTTTGGCTAGGTCACCTAGGATAAAGTTGTTTTTTCCGCCTGCGTTACCGCGACGAGCGAGTTCTGAAAAAAGCTCAGACGGCTCTAAAAAGAAACCGAGTTTGTCAATGGCAAGTTGCTTTAGTTCTTCAAGCAAAAGGGCTTCGTCTGGGTGGCCTTCGACTTGTGCAAAGGTCAATCCGTCGGGTTGTAAGATGGTATTGGCATACAAATCCATCTTGGTGCTTAGGTACTTGTAAAAAATGAATCCTAATATATAATCACGGAAATCATCGGCGTCCATTTTGCCACGTAGGGTGTTTGCGATGTTCCAGAGTTGTTGTTCTAATTTTTGTTTTTGTTCGGCTGCCATGAAAGGTTTGTAATCGGATTATTAGATTTTTTGTGCTGTTATTTTGGATCACATTAGTGCCAAATTTCTATTTCCTTATTATAAATATGTAGGAAATACACATTGCTAAGGTAGCTAAAAAATAAAAACAAGAAGTACGGGAAACCGTAAAGAAAATTTATTTTATTTTCTTTACGGTTCTTTTGGATGCTTTTAGTGCATTTGAAAAAAATTAAGCTATCAATAACCTTACCTAACTACTACTCCAATAACCGGTTAGAAATCGAATCATATAAAAAGATTAGGTATGCTTAGATAAAAGTCTTTTAAACCCAAAAAGCACTAAAAAAACGATGCCGTTTCTAGTGCTTTTTTACATTGTTCTTTTCAGAATCGTCGCCGATAGCATTTAATCCGTATGATCCACTTATATGTCGATTTGGCTATATTCAACGTGTTCAAGTCGTATCTATCTATTGTTAACGTAGGCGAGAGAATGGCTGGCTACTTTTGTTAAAGGGAAAAAAAGATAAAATTCTTTTTGCATCGTTCCCTAAAACTTCACCCATGGTACAAACCTACAAAATACATATTTAACAAGCAAATGATTACAAATATATTTTTATGATTCTTATACCAGCACGTCAAAGCAAAAACACAATTCAGCTCACCGTAGCGCTACAATCTTCTTTTTCTCCTTTTAACCGGATCTAATTTTTTCTTTTTATCTATATCGGAAATTGAATGATCTTCCTGTACATCTTCACTGACCTGAGTTTGGAACACATCTAAATCATTTTCAGAGATTACTCTTAAAGCACTTAGATCTAATATATCGTCTTTTATCATAGAATTGGAATTCCTAGTAGGAATCTGCGTAAGCTCTTTCTTTCGAATGCTATTTTGTAATTTAATTTTTGATTTAAGTATAGTCTTATCTCCAATAATTACAGACAAATTTCGAGCAGTATATTTTTTTCCAATTTGCTCTCCTGAATAGTTAATAACGGTATTATTTTTTCTAAAGCACACTCCTACTAATTGATTACTTCTGTCTGATTTAAAATTACTATTAATATTATTGGCAATTAGTAGTTTTTCCAGATCAATCAAAGTTAGTTGCTCATATTTTGCAAAAGCTTCATCTAGGACTTTCTTGATGTCCATTTTGTGACTTTGCTTGATTTCCTTATTCTTCAAAAAAATACTTTCTAAGTTTGTCATTGTTGGCTTTAAGTATAAGGAACTAGCTTTAATTCCTTTTTGACTTTGCAAAAAATTAGTCGTTAAATTATTGAATACTAATCCGTTAATTACTGGCTTCTTATCATCAACAAAGCCACCTACCTGCATCAATTGAAGATCTAAATAATTGTCATTCAAGTATACAATGAATTGAGCCATATTTTCGACTAACAGACTTTCAAGCGCATATTTAATATGAAAATTAAGTTTTTCGACCAAGCTGGGTGCATATGATAATTTTTGATTGACTACCGCATGAACCTTATGAGAACTTACTTTTATTAATTTATGTTTAATTTCAAGCTCTCTTGTGACTCTTTGACTTTGTCTATAATTATTAGCATTTACGATGCATTTTCCGTTTTCGTCAATTTTAGACGTTACAATATGAACATGTGGATGCACAGTATCATTGTGCTTATACACTATATAAGGATGGTCAGCACTAAAACCTATTCCGGATAAATAGTCCTTAACGATATCCTTCAAAATGGTGTCATCCAATACGCCATTATCTTCGGGAAGGAAATTCAATGAAACATGAAGAAACTTATCTTTTCTATTACTTTTAACATTATAGCCAAAACTAGCAATCAGACTCTCAGCATATTTAGCTTCTTTTTTATATAAATCTCCTCCAAAATCCAATTCAGTTGCTTCACCATTTAATACTTTATTTTTGTTGTATTGTAAAAAAGGAGCAATGCTTGAAAATTGCGATATGTTTGCGATCATGAGGTTATAATTTTTTCTACTTCACGCAATAATGAAAAAAAATACTCTTTTTCTCCTTCGGCAAATGGCTGGCCACTATTGAGTTTCTTACTTATCTGATTAATGTTATTACCAATTCGATTTAATTCGACCATCAATTTTGGATCTTTATTTGTATGGAGAATAAGCTTCTTACCACTCAAAGTTTTAAGTATAACTGTCTTCACTAATTTGCCATCAATCAATCCTTTCTCTTTTAAAATATTATATTCTCCTTCATTAAATGAAAGCATTATTCTATTTTTCACCTTTAAATGATCTTCTTTTTTAGGGGCTCCACCTTTATTTTTCATGATAATTATTTTTAAGTTGTTTTAAAACTCGAGTTTACGAGTGTTTTATTTTTTTTTTATTCTCAAGGTTATTTTCTCAAATAACACACCTTGCTATCTATTTACAGTACTATTTGATTCTCTAATAAAATGTTCTAGAAATGAAATTCATAAAGCCTAAATTCTTAGATAGATACGTTTATATGTTTTCATGTATTTATGTATTTATGTAATTATTTATTTAAGTAATTAATTAAGTAATTATTTATTTATTCATATCCTGATACCCTTATACCCTTATACCCTTATATCCTAATGTTTTAAAGTTTTGATATATCGAATACTTAAGTTTTTATGCTATTTTCTTATTTAGTTTGAATTCAGTGTTTAATTTTTTTTTTGATTAATTCTTAAAGAAAAATTAAATAAACCAAATGTTTTATTTTTTAAAAATGATGCAAATCTTATTGAAAGCAGAACATGCCGCATTATTTAAGTTATACTGCTCCTAATCGAATTATAATCGCTGTCTTAAAGAAAAGAACATAGAACTTTTAGTTTAAAGAGGAACATTATCATGGCTTTTACAAACGATATAAACTTGTTACTTAAAAGGCAGTTGATACAAAACATACTTTCAAAAACTTGCATTCCAGCTATCAGATAAAATTTCAGAATGTAGCGCCAAGCCTAACTCTCTTTTTTTTCCTTTAACCACAGTTAAATGATGGGGCAACTTGCTGAAAAGGTTAGTTCCTAGTACAAAATAGCTTCCTACTCCACCTACACTTCCTACTTTATTGATTTACAATATTTTAAAATGAAAAAAACATGATAAAAGTGTAGGTTTGAGTAGGAAGAGGTAGGAAACCCAAATTTAACTTCCTACTACTTCCTACTATTTCCTACTGTGTTTCCTACTACTTTTTACATACAACAACCTATTAATAAACAACTTAACAAGGTGTAGGTAGTGTAGGAAACTAAAACTTTATTAAATGGCTTATTGCTCACAAATTTGCCATTCGATGGCATTGATGATTTCATCTTGTATTTGTAATTTGGAAACGTCTATCTGATAACCGGAAGTGTTTCGAGCATCCTTACCTTTTTCATATTTAATGCTGCTAACTTCTTTTAAAAAACAAGGATCTTTTTTGATGTAATCTTGTAAGGCAAGTTTATTAGGAGCCGTTTCCCTGTATTGCTGCATCCACTGCCTTTGTATTTTATTGTAGCAAGAGGTAAACTGAAAAGAAAGTATGTTCCCGTCCAAACGAAGGTCTCTAAAAACAACTATTCGATCGTCTTTATTACCACGCATAGCAGCTAAAAAGCAGTCCCACCACTTCGTAATAATGCTACTAGAATTAAGTTTTCTATTTTGGTTTTCAGTACATTTTTCAAAATGACCGATCATTTGACTATAGTTAAAGGGAAAAGAGATAATATCTTTGAAAATCTCATAGATACAACCTAGCACAGCTAAATTGCTTACTACCCGAGTATGTTTAACATCGAACATTGGGATAAAGTTTTCTTTACATTGCCTGAATTTAGCTTGAAAAGTCTTTTCAACTAACGAACGATGAACCAATAATTGATCTGTAAAATGGGAAACTCCCTCTTTAGTGTAATCTTTTAAAATATCATAGTTTTTAGTCTCTTCAAGAGTAAAGGTTTTAGACTGAAACTCTAGCCACAGAAGCCTTGAGATTAATGCCTCGGATTCAGGGTATTCATTGCCTGTCAATAGCGTCGAAGACAAAATAGGAACAGTATCAGTACTTACCTTACTTTCAATTGTTCCAAATTCATAACCACGCCTGTCCCAAAACCCTTTGATGGTTCCATCCAGCTTTGTATCACCACGCTTGTACTCGGAAAGATGGCAGATGATATTTGTGAATTGAGCAAACTTTCTAATTTGTCCTTTCAGCGTAGAGGCTCCGCCCTCTAAATTTATAGCCGATTGAGGTACACTAAAGAAGCTTTGGCAACAGTCTGCCAACTGATCCTTTCCGCTTGATCCAGGGCCATATAGAAACAGGATTGGAAAATTACCAA
>NZ_JAQWTM010000319.1 GCF_029242675.1 Flavobacterium sp. | reverse complement strand
GTAGTGAAGTTACACCAACATGTAACGGTAAAAGTAACCGAAGTCGATGAGGATAGAAAGAGGATTCAATTGACGATGGTGATTTAGTAATTGAGTCACTGCAAGTATAAAAAAAACCATCTATACTAAAGATGGTTTTTTCATATAAAGCTATAAAAGTATTGTTTTACAAAAACAATAGTATCAATGTCAAGACAATTCCTGCGGCTGTAAAGTACATTCCTTTTTTGAAAATAGTTGTCTGGGGTAAAAACATCCAAAAAGAAGAAATCACAAAAAAGAATAGTGATAATCCAAAGAAGATATTCAAAAAGAACAAAGGATCACCTGATTTTGCTTTGTGCAAATGACTCATTTTTTCAATTATAAAAGGTTGGCTTGTGGTTTTATAATCAGCCGCTCCTGTTTTTTTATTGTAGGTTCCTTCTTTGAAAAAAACGATATCTCCTTCTTCACGTTCTGCTTTTAATTTTTTAAGATGCAATTCTTTTCCTAAATCTTCCTCATTCAAATTGGGAGCTATGGTTTTTACAATATTCTTTTCTTGCTTTAGAAAATCGGTATCTCTAAAAATTAAAATAATTCCGCTCAAGGCATAAACAGCCATTATTCCCGCAAGAAAAAAACCCAAATATCGGTGTATGATGCGCATTAAATTACTTGATTTCTTCTTTTTTGTCATGGCTGCTACTATTTTAAGTATTATTTTGCTTTTTTGAAGTGCAAACATACATAATTAAGATTAATTCTAAATAAGAGTTTTGTAATTTTTTTAGCAGTGTTTAATTTTTTTTAATGACCAGTAAATTAAGAATATGAGTCGTGGTTTTTTTGAGCCCTTTTTCGAATTACCATGAGGTTAAAAATAAAAAATTCTCGAGCAAATCGAGACTTTTAGGTTATAATTTCAAAATCCAGTTACTCATTTTATCAAGTACTTTAGGTGAAATGGTTTGATCTATTTCTCCATATTCAGAGAATGCACCCGTTTTAGATTCTTGAAACAGATGGTTCATGCCCTCGAATTCGTAGGTTTCAAAGTTTTTGTTTTTAGCTTTAGTTAGTGAATTTTTAATGGCAGCTAAGTTTTCTTTAGCTGGGACTTGAAAATCCAAACCTCCGTTAATTGCTAATACAGGTATTTTAATTTTTGATAAGTAAGTATCAGGGTTAAAACTTATAAAGTATCGGAACCAAGAATTTTTCAATTGATTAACTAAATCTTCGTTTGCTTTTTGACCGTCACTTTTTAAAAACGATCGTAAGTCTTCTTCATAAGTAGTTCCTTTGTAATTTTTTATAAAATTATAAATTGTAGCGTTCGTTTTTTTATTTTCTTGTAAATCAGCTTCGTTCATACCGGCTAATTTCCCCGCTAAATAATTTTGCTGCAACAACAATTCATCAACAGCTGCGCCTGGACCAGCCATTAAAACCAAAAATTTTACCTCTTTAGAATTAAGAGCAACCATGGGTGCAATCATGCCGCCTTCACTGTGACCTAATAAACCAATGTTAGTAAAGCCCTTATCTGTTAAAAAAAGTACTGCAGCTGTAATATCAGTGGCAAAATTAGCCGAGGTATCATTCTTAGTTCCTTTGCTAGAACCACCAATACCGCGATCATCAAGACGTAGTGTAGCAATTCCTTTTTTTGCAAAATCATCAGCGATTACCGCAAATGGTTTGTGGTCAAAAAGTTCTTCATCGCGATTTTGACTTCCAGAACCTGTTATCATAATTACAATTGGACTTGATTTACTAAAATTTTTTGGTGTTGAAAGTGTTCCAGCTAGACTGTTTTTGTCAGTTGAATTTACAAAACTAACTTCCTCAGTTTGGTAATTAAAAGGTGCTTTTGGAGTTTGCGGCCTCATAACGGTAGGAACATTTTCACTTTGTCGAGTTAAAGTCATTGGAAATTCCATTCCACCTTGTTTGAAGGTTCCTTCGATAGTACTAGCATTCAATTTTCCTGAATAACTCAAACCCAGTGCGGGTGCATTTATTGTTACTAAATTATCGATGAATGTTGTAGTACCGAGTGGTATGTTTTTAGCCCCTTGTTTTGGGCTATCCATTGTAGACACTTGTCCGTTTAAATCTTTTTTAATATGAAAGCTAAGTGGTAACGTCATTCCTTGAACGCTAAGTTCTCCTGACCACGAACCGGTTATTTCTTGAGCAAAAAGGAATTGCATACTGAGGAGCGCGATAATTAATAGTTTTGTTTTCATAATGATAGTTTTTGTTTGTTAAGGCGGCAGAACTAAAGGTTTAAATAGTGAATATATATCTGGTGAAATAAAGTAAATAAGAACAGAAATAGGATAAACAAGCCAATATGAAGCCCCTTTTTTAAGTTGGTCGCTGTTTTAAAACCATTGTAGATCAGCACAAAACCATATACTATTAGGGCAAGCATTAAAACGATTCCAATTAAAAAAGGAACGATGGCAATTGTATTCAAATCTAAGGAGGGAACCGCTCCATTGCTGGTATTAACGGTTTTAGCCATTGTTTCAAGTCCGCTAAATTTGATGCACAGCAACACTAAAAAGTTAGGAGCTTGCGACAATAAAACGGTGTTAACGATATCTACAAAACGGGTTTTTTTATTAAAGAGTAGCGCTAGTAAAAAAAGAAATAAAGTTGCAGTTACAGTGCTAATGGTCACATAGATAAATGCATTTGCTAACAAAAGATCTGGTTGCGGAGAAAAATGAAAAATACTATCCATTTTTGTGGAAGTATAAAAACAGACTACTGAATTAACAATAAAAGACAGGATTCCAATTGAGAGTAATTGCTTTTCGGAAAATTTTGAAAACGGATTAAAAACGGTTTGCCAAGTCATGATTACGATTTTAAATTTTTTATTTTTTCAATAAGGTCGTCCATTTTGTTTCGCATTGTGGGGTAGGAGTTGCCCGCTTGCTTGGCCATTTCCTTAATACTACCACTGCTTAGAAAAAATTCTAGGACAAAATCTTGCTCCTCTCGCTTTAATTTTAAATACAAGGGTAAATCGTAATTTCCGTTGACTTCGGTTTCGCATTGGTCACATTTCATTTGGCTTACACGCAATGAATTCTCGCAGCTGGGACAAACAATTGGTAGTTTCATTTTAATAAAGTTAAATTTATTTTAAACAAAGTTAAAAATAATTTTCTTTTATTCGTGTTTTTTTGCCTTTTTTGATATTATTATTTTTTAGAAGCCAAAAATTGGGCACAAAAAAATCCCAAACACCAGTATTTGGGATTTGGGATTACCTTACTTAAACCGTTTAACGTGTTTAAATAGAATCGTTAGATTTTACTCTTTAGTATCTTCTTTTTTATCAGCAGGCTGATCTTCCTTTGCGGCATTTTTGAATTCTTTAATTCCGCTTCCTAAGCCTTTCATCAATTCTGGAATTTTTTTACCTCCAAAAAGTAATAAAACCACTGCCAAAATAACTAGGATTTCTGTAACACCAAATCTTCCCATGATTGAATAATTTATTGCCGAAGCAAATTTGTAATTAATGTAGGGACAAAGGTAAATAGAATAACGATACCTGCATTCATTTAACCGTAAATATTTAAAGCGTGTAAAGTTAAAAATATATTAAAAACAACTTATTATCGCTGTTCATAGGCGAACTATGGTACTAAAGTACTATGCTTGACTTAAATTATTATATTTGTCATATAAAGAAAAATTATGTCCAAGAAACGATTAAAAAGAAAGAAACTTCACAGTAAATTATTCACTAAAAACCGCTTGGTTATCTTGAATGAAGACACTTTTGAGGAAACCTTTTCTTTAAAGTTGACCTTGATGAATGTTTTTGTAGTCGCTACTCTAGGAGCAATTTTACTTATATCGATCACTACTTTTATTATTGCCTTTACTCCTTTACGGGAATATATTCCTGGATATTCCTCTACCAAACTAAAAAAGGATGCCACTATTTTAGCATTAAAATCCGACTCTTTAACGAACGCCTTAAAGAAAAACGAAGCCTATATTCAATCCATTCAAAAAGTATTAAACGGACAGTTGGAGTATGCTAAATTCAATAAAGATTCGATTTTAGCTGCTTCTGAAGAACCGGTACCGCCATTGAAATTGACCGCATCTGAGGAAGAATTACAATTAAGAAAAGAAGTGGAAATAGAGGAAAAGAAAGCACTTACCACTAAAAGCAAAAAGAAAAACACTAAATAATTTTTGACGTAAAAAATAGCGCTAGCGCTCTCATTGATTAAACCTTATTTTGTGTTACGCACGTTACAAATCAACAACCATCATGTCTATAAAAGCAATAGCAGCAAAACTCTTTGCTAATCATATTTACAAAAAAACACAATCCTGGGCCAATAATCCTGTAGCTACGCAGCAGGCTGTTTTTAATCAATTGATTAAAGAAGCTAGGGAAACTGATTTTGGTAAGGACCATAATTTTGGTACTATTACAACCTATGCTGATTTTGCAAATCAAGTTCCTATTAGAGATTATGAAGATCTAAAGCCATATGTTGAAAAGGTGGTTGCCGGGCAAGAAAATGTGTTATGGAAAGGTAAACCACTTTATTTTGCTAAAACTTCAGGAACAACCTCAGGTGCAAAATACATTCCGCTTACTAAGGAATCGATGCCCTATCATATTCAAGCCGCTCGAAATGCAATCTTACATTATATCCATGAAACCGGAAAGGCGGATTTTGTAGATGGCAAAATGATTTTCCTTCAGGGAAGCCCCATTTTAGAAGAAAAAAACGGAATTCAGTTTGGCCGCTTATCGGGTATTGTGGCGCATTTTGTTCCTAAATATTTGCAAAAAAACAGGATGCCTTCTTTAGAAACCAACTGTATTGACGATTGGGAAGCTAAAGTAGATGCAATTGTAGGCGAAACCTTCAATGAAAACATGACGGTAATTTCAGGAATTCCGTCTTGGGTACAAATGTATTTTGAGCGCTTAGAACAAAAAGGAGGAAAGCCTGTAGGTGAGATTTTCAAAAATTTCAACTTGTTTATCTATGGTGGTGTCAATTATGAGCCGTATCGCGCCAAGTTCGAAAATCTTATTGGACGAAAAGTAGACAGCATCGAGTTATTTCCTGCTTCGGAAGGGTTTTTTGCCTATCAAGATACACAGCAGCAAAAAGGGATGCTGTTGCTGTTGGATGGCGGTATTTTTTATGAATTTATCAAAAGCGATTCTTTTTTCACAGATAACCCTAGACGGTACACCATTGGCGAGGTAGAGCTTGGCGTTAATTATGTTTTAATCATCTCGACAAATGCAGGACTTTGGGGTTATAACATTGGAGACACGGTTCAGTTTACCTCATTAAAGCCCTACCGCATTATCGTATCCGGAAGAATTAAGCATTACATATCAGCCTTTGGCGAGCATGTGATTGGTAAAGAAGTCGAAAGTGCTTTGCAAGAAGCCATGGAGGGAACTACTGTTCGTGTGAACGAATTTACGGTGGCACCGCAAATAAATCCAGCTAGCGGCTTGCCTTACCACGAGTGGTTTATAGAATTTGAGCAGGAACCGGAGAACATATCTGCTTTTGCAGAAGCGATAGATACTGCCATGCGCAAACAAAACATCTACTACGACGACCTGATTGTAGGTAACATTCTGAAAAAAGTGGTTATTACGGCTGTGGCCAAAAATGGTTTTCAGGATTACATGAAATCAATTGGTAAACTTGGCGGACAAAACAAGATCCCAAGACTGTCAGACAACAGGAAAATCGTAGATTTATTAAACTTGAAATAAAACACCTACCTTTGCAGGTTAGAAAATTATAAGAAATGAAAGAAACTAAAAACATATCACGCTCTAGAGCGCAAGAATCATCAGCAGCAATTGAGAAATTATACATTACCATGCGTCATTTATTTAACCGTGGATTTTATAAACCAATGGGAATCTCGGGTGAAACATTGCGCGAAGCATTATTAGCGTTACGCCCTGAAATTTACGGGAATATAGCCGAAGAAAAAGTAGAATTAAACGGATTATTATACGTTATAGAAAGACTACCGGTAGGAATAGAAGAATGTCGTTTTATCAATTTAACTTCTGATGAAGGGTATTCTAGATCGCACTTTAAAGCGATTGTCCCTCCTAAGAGAAGACGTAATTGCTATAGAATTGACGAGGAGCAAATGAATGTAGAAATTACTCGTGGTCGATCAGACATTTACGATATTTTAACGCATTTAACATTTATCTTTATTGAGTCTCACAAAATACGAAACAGAGTTTTGTTAGATGATGCAGGCGAAGTTTCTCGTGATTGGATGAAACTAGAGCAGGCAGTCGCTCAAACTAAAAAACTGCCTTTAATCGAAAAAGAGAAAGCAATTTCTCATGCAGCAAATATTTTAGGTAGAACTTTTGAAGAGGTTTTAAACATTTATGACGCTTTTGGGTCAGAGGCTGCTCCTGATCGTTTTTTACACGTTATTTATTGGTTAGGGAAATTAGCGATTGATGAGATTGTGGATAACAACAAGCGTACAATTACTTTTAGTCCTATTTTAAGAGAACGTTTGGGACACCACATTCACGGAGAGATTTGGGCTACCAATATCAAAGAAGTTTTAAAAGAAAACGGATTATTAGAGCGACCTATACATGTTATTAGTGCCAACATGCACTCTGTTATGAACTCTATTTTTGCTACTACGGTACTAAAAACGCAGTTCAAGGACAAAGCTGATTTCTTTATTTACGAAGAGTTAAGTAAGTCAGGCGCGCATGAGGTGCGAAATAAAGTAGAAGAAGTAGCGCTTAAACACGGTATGATCTCCATACCCGATGCTTCAGGAACCAATATTGATGTGCAAATTTTTGACACCGCTAAGATCAACTGGGCGAAGTCGTCGTTTCCTAATGCAAAATTCGAAGGACAAGAACCAGTGTTAATTGTAATGGATTATGCCTTTGGTGAGCAAGCTTATGAAACCATTGATGAGCTGCTTAAACCATTCAAGAAAAACATCTTGTTGAATGTCGAATCAGTATCGATCATGGGTAAAGCCGGAATTCTAGAAGGAGGAAAAGGGGATATCATGATTCCTAATGCCCACATCAACGAAGGAACAGCTGATAATTATTGCTTCGAAAATGAATTAAGTGCAGAGATGTTCGAAGACAATGACATTGCGGTTTTCGCGGGTCCGATGGTTACGGTTTTGGGAACTTCATTACAAAATAGAGATTTACTTAAATTCTTTCACGAGTCAACTTGGGGTGTTATTGGATTAGAGATGGAAGGATCTTATTACCAAAAAGCAATTCAGTCGGCTTCGAAAATTAGAAAAAGTGTTCCTCAAGATATTAAGGTTCGATATGCCTATTATGCATCAGATAATCCTTTAGAAACGGGAAGTACATTAGCATCAGGTGGTTTAGGAACGACAGGAGTAAAACCTACATATTTGATTACCATTAAAATATTGGAACAAATTTTCAATTCTAAATAACTAAAGAATGAGTACAAACGGACCCCAAAATCAAGATAATCAAGAGATTGATTTATTCACGCTTTTTACTAAAGTGGGTGATTTTTTTCAATGGATCAATCGGATGTTGTTTCTTGCAATTCATTTTTTTGTAAAAAACATCATCGTTGTCATTGTTTTGATTTTGCTAGGTTTTGGGGTGGGATTGTATTTAGACAAAACCAAACAATTGTATGATCACCAAATCATAGTCGCACCTAATTTTAAATCGACGGATTATCTTTATGCCAAAATCGATTTGTTAGCGACCAAGATTGCTGAAAAAGATTCCGTTTTTTTTAAAGGAATGGGAATTTATAACTACCAAAATTTACTGCGAATTAAAATTGAACCTGTTGTAGATATTTATAAACTCATTAGTAGTAATGAGCAAAATTTTGAATTACTTGCATTACTAGCGCAAAACGGAGATTTAAAATCAGTTGTTAAAGAGACCACTACTAGCAAAAACTACAATTTTCATACGATAATCGTCTCAACTAATGGGAAAACCAGTCAAAAACAGCTAATAGATCCTTTATTAGTTTATTTAAATACAACCGCCTACTATAAGGATATCCAAAAAATTGCCATTGGAAACATTCAGGAAAAAATTAAAGTAAAAGAGAACATCATTGTACAAATTGATGAAATAATTAATTCCTATTCTACAAATAAGGCCGTGGTCAGCAAAAATGATAAGATGATTTATTACAACGATAATAATCAGCTAGACAATATCATTAAAACTAAGGATACGCTCGCGAGCACAATGGCGGCTTTAAAAATTGAATTATTCAATTCCAAGAAAATTATCAACGATAGTTCGACAGTTTTAAACGTCAAAAACGACAAATTCACTAACGGAAAATTCAAATTTTTGCTACCCTTGTTGTTTATAGGACTATTTATAGTATTGAGACTCTTTTTATCTTTTTATAAAAGTCAATCAGCCAAATACGCCTAAAACTAATTGATTCGTGTAGGGCCTAGTAATACAGATTAATAAACGTAGATATGTTAAAAACAATTGGCTACTATTTTCAAAAAATCAAACAAAATTCGTTTATTCATCAAAGTATAATAACGTTAATTTTGAGAGTTTTTGGAGTGCTAATTTTGTTTGGTTTTACTTTATTTCTCACTAAAAATTTCTCACCAAAAATTGTAGGTCAATACGATTTTGTACGATCCTATTTATTTGTCATCGGTAGTATTTGTTTGCTAGGGTGCGATCAGTCGATTCTTTACTTTCGAGGCCAACTTAAAGGAACTTATTCCTTGATTGGCTTAAAGGGTATTTATGTAAAAATGGTGGGCATCCTACTAGTAATGTCCATTCTGTTATGTTTGCTCGTTTCAGTCATTAATGAACCCTTTATTGACTCTTTTTTTAGCGATCAGGGAGTATACAAACTACTTTATCAGGCCACATTATTATTGATTTTTTACGCTCTGACAACACTAAACATTGAAGTGATTAGGGCTTTAGATCATTTATATGTCGCAGAGTTATTTAGAAATTCTATTAAGTACGTTCCTGTGATAGTTGGCGCTGTTATCCTAAAGTATACCGATAATGAATCCTATTTACCAGATGTTTTTTTGGGAGGATTTATATTGCTTGCGTTGGTAACGACAGTGATTGTATGGTATTATTTTTCAAAAAACAAAGTGGATGCTAGTAGTAGTATTACTTCATATAAAGAGATTATTACTAAATCCTATCCTATTGCAGTTAGCGGAATGGCGTTGTTTTTACTGATTAGTTTTGACATCATGTTTTTAAAAAAATATAGGGGAGATGCAACAGTTGCCTTTTATGCTTTGGCAGTAAAATTGATGACTATTTTATCGATGATAATCGTGACAGTTAACATTACAGTCTCTACAAAAATAGCCGAATTTCATTCTGCCGGAAACCTAGAACAACTTAAAGGAGTTATCAAAAACAGCTCCCGATTAATTTTAGTTTTAACACTTCCAGCCGCTTTATTCTTATGTTTATTTGCGGACCCTATTTTAGGTTTTTTTGGGAAAGAATATGTTTTGGCTAAAGATGCCCTACTTATTTTAACAATTGGTCAAGTAATTTGTTCCGCCTTTGGTTCTGCGCCCGTTTATTTAAATATGACAGGTAGGCAGCATATATTTCAAAGGATAGTGGTTGTAGCAGTTTTACTTAATTTGGGTTTTAATAGATGGTTGATACCTATCTACGGCATGACAGGTGCTGCTAGTGCTTTTGTGATTAGTTCACTTTTTTGGAACTTATGCTCTGCAATTGTAATTTATAAAAGAGATAAGATTGTTGTTTTTTTAAATTGATTTCATTTTGCGAAAGCAAGCGGTAAAAAGTATAAATGAGGATAGTACACATAATAAACAGTTTAGAATCAGGCGGTGCTGAGAAGCTATTGCTTGACACCTTACCGTTATACAAGAAAAAAAAGGTAACTGTAGATTTGCTTGTGCTAAATGGATTTAATTATCCGTTTATGAAAGCACTACGATCTTTAAATTGCTGTTCTATTTATTCTTTAAATTTTGGTTCAGCATACAATCCTCTTGCTATACTAAAGATTATTCCTTTATTAAAGAAATATGATATTGCACATGTGCATTTATTTCCTACACAATATTGGGTAGTGATTGCTAAATTGCTTTCGGGTTCAAAAATTAAGCTAGTTTATACGGAACACAGTACCTCTGGAAGAAGAATCAACAGCCGTTTTTTTCAAAGATTAGATCCCTATTTTTACAAACGTTACAACAAGATAATTGCAATTTCAGAAGCAGTAGCAACAGTTATTCAAAAGCATACGGGCTTGGGCCACGCTGTTGAATTAATACCTAATGGCGTACTTTTGGAGACGTTTAGGAACAGTAAACCCACTCATCGCTCAACTTTGTTCCCTGGTAGCGATTCTTCTTTAAAAACCATCATTCAAATTGCTAGTTTTAAAGAACCCAAAGATCAAAAAACGGTCATTAGATCACTCTTGTATTTACCTACTGAAGTGCAATTAGTGTTAGTTGGAGACGGAGAATTGAAGAATGATTGTATTAATTTAGTCAATGAATTGAAATTGTCCCAAAGGGTTGTATTTTTAGGAATACGCTTGGATGTACCCGAATTGATAAAAATGGCCGACATTGTAATCATATCGTCAAAATACGAAGGGTTTTCCCTAGCTGCGGTAGAAGGTATGGCTGCTGGTAAACCGGTAATCGCAACTAATGTGGCTGCCGTAAATACCTTGGTTGATGGAGCAGGAATTTTATTTAAAGAAGGTGATGCTGAACAATTGGCGGCTGAGGTAATAAAGCTTGTGGACAATGAAATGTATTACCAAGCTATCGCTAAAAAATGTAGTTTGAGAGCGAAGCAGTATGACATTGATAGTATGGTAGATAAACAGATTGAATTGTATAAAAAATTGTAAATGATTAATTATAAATTATCTAAAAATAAAGCTACTTTTTTGCTGTTGTTTCTCTGCAATCTAATTGTTGCGCTACTGGCATTTTATGTTTTACCTAAAAAGTTTTTTTACGATGCGATGCTTATTGCTTATGATAAGGGCAACGAAATTGGGTTTTTAGGTAGTTACCCGCTTACGATTTTATTTTACAAAATTACCTATTTACGGTATTTGTCTTTTCCAATTGTAGCTTTAATTCAGTATCCGATTTTGATTTATGTGTTATATAAAGTAGGGATTCCTAAAAACTTTAACCTTCTTACAATCAAAAACCTGTTAGTTTACTTAGGCTTTTTTATGATAGCTGTATTTATGTCTATGCCTTCTAAGGAATTCATTACGTACTTGTATCTTGCTTTGATTGTTTTTATTTACAAAAGTGATCGATTTAGTTTTAAAAAATCGGTTGTTTATTCGATGCTTTTACTGTTACTATTTGGTGCTTTTTACCGCCCCTACTTTTTATTAATTCCCATTATTTCGATAGGAATGTATGGATTGCGTTATGTACAATTCAAAAATAAAACAATGATGACTTTGTTTTACGGACTATGTATAGCCTTTTTTCTTTCATTGAGTTACGGCCTTGTCAAGGGGCAATATCTATCAGAAAGCAGTAGGGAAGTAGTCAATTTAGACCGATTGAATTCGCAGGATGCCAACTCTATTATTGTATCTCCAATTAAGCCTGATAGTTGGTATGGTGAAGCTATTGGAATCGCTTACGGTTTTTTTACGGTTAACGTTCCAGTAAATGGCTTAAAACATGTATTATCTCCTCAAATTTTAGCTTTTGTAATTTGGCAACTTCTTTTGTTCTCTCTACTTTTAGTTCGGTTTTCAAATTGTTTAAAAAGTAGACGAAAAGAGAATTATGAGTTGTGGTTATTGCTTATATTGTTCTCTTACTTCATTGTTCAAGGTGTTTTTGAACCTGATTTAGGAACTGCCATTAGGCATAAAATAGGGGTTTTTCCTTTAATTTATTTCGCGTTATACTATGACAATTTCCGAGAAAAACTTCGATAGCATATTCAATTTGTTTTTACTGCTAATTGGTGCAGGAATTATTTTTAGAATTCCTTGTACCTGGCTGCTGCTTGTTTTTGCAGCTTTCAATCTGTTTTTCTTAAAAAAGATGAAAACAATTAAAAAGGCTAATGGCTTACGGCTATTAATTGCCTTGCCCTTACTGTTAGAATTACTGTTTTTTTTTAACACAGACTCCTACTATAATGAAGTGAAAATTTTAGAAAAGTACGCCGCCTTGCCTGTATTTGCCTGGTTTATAATTGGCAATTACCACAGAGTTCATTTCTATAAATTGCTAACTAGTTATGCCTATTTAACCTTACTGATAGTTCTTTTTTATTGGTTTCTTTTTATAGGTACCAATCCCATTTTAATAGCTAAATATCAAAGTGGCATTGATTTATGGGAAATGGGTTATGTGTTTTCACAAAGCATGGGTTTGCACGCACCAGCATTAAACATGCACATGGCTTTTGTAACAGTTATTTTTCTCTATTTGATCTTACAATCGTTCCAAAAACACAGGGGACTTAAAAATCATATTTTCCGAATTAGTGGTTTTGTGATTTCATTTTTTATGGTATTGTTTATCAACACCCGAATGGCCTTGGTTAATGTGTTTTTAGGAATGTTGATTGTTTTTTTCTATGCCCTAAAAGAGCAGGTTAATGTAAAGAAAACGATTAAAGTAAGTTTAATTTCTATTATAATTTCAGTAGTTGTTTTAATTGTCTTTGTCAAAAACAACAATTATATGACCTATAAATACCAAGTGGTAACCTTTGCTTATATGGACAAAGTGGGTAAATTGGACGAGATTAAAAATCCAGAGGCAAAGATTTTTAATTCTATGGTTACACGGCTATCAATTTGGAAATCAGCTTGGGAGTTATCACTTCAAAATCTACCTTTTGGGACAGGAGCTTCTCAATCCAAAACAGATTTGATTGCTTATTACAAACAAACAAATCAACAATTTTTGGCTAAGTATGAGTTTCCTACTCATAACCAGTTTCTAGATTACTTCCTCAAATACGGTTTTTTGGGTCCTATCGTTGTTTTGATTTATTTATTAGGAATTGCTTATTTGGGACTCGATTTGAAGCAGCCGGTGGTATTGTTTTTCTTCGTTTCTTTTTTCACCTCTAACTGTATAGATGATTTTTTAATCCGCTTTGATGGAATCGTGTTTAGTAGCTTTTGGTTTGCTGTATTTGGCAGTTATTGGCTTCAGCAAAAGGCTATTGCCGATAAAGTGCAACAAGTTCTTTAAATTTACGGTCATTGCTAAAAAGTTTTTGGCAGCGAACGTGTCCGTTTTTTCCCATTTGTGCTCGGGTATTTTTATCCTTGAGAAGGTCTAGGTAATCCTTTACTTCAGCGATAGAGTCAAAGAGAAAGCCGCCTTCATTTGGCACAACCACATCTCTATTTCCTGGAATGTTTGTCGCGATAACTGGTTTTTGCATCGCCATAGCTTCTAAAACCGCAATGGGTAAACCTTCCCAAAGCGAAGTTTGGATGTAAACATCAATTTTATCCAGTTCTCGAAGTACGTTGGGATGGTTTAAAAACCAACCGCTAATACGAATGTTGGTGGCGGTAAGTGTTGGTCTTAGTTCTCCATCACCTATCCAAACAAATTGATACTGTGGATTTTCTAAAGCAATTTGATTGAATAATTCAGGGTTTCTTGCAGCTGTAATTCTTCCTACGATACCGATGGTTAAAACCGAATTAGTAAGTGCAGTACAATGCGTTTGAATTTCATCAACATTAATTCCGTTTCGAACTAGGTAAGAAGGTCCCATTTTTTTTGCAATTGTATATTCTGCGTCACCGCAGGCAATAGTGGTATTTTTGAATAACTTTTGAAAAACAAGCTCGATTGCTCGGTATGTTACTTTTTTGAAAGCTGAAATATCAGTTCTAAGAAAAGCGTAGCCATGTGGTGTGTAAAACACCTTTACTTTCTTAAATAGAAAAAAACATGCAATCCTGCCAAGAACGCCTGCTTTAGAGGAATGTAAGTGTACTACATCAGGATCGAGTTTTCGAACTAATTTCAGGAGTTCTCTAGTGGCTTTGAGATCTTTTATCAGCGAAAATTCACGCTGCATACTCAACTCAATTAAGGGCACGGTATTCGAAAAAGAAGCTTTTATTTGAGCACCATCAACCTCCTTACGGTTGGCGCTATAAATAATTGTAGTGTTGATTCCAAGTGCTGTTTGCTCCGCACCAAAATAGCAGGAAAGGTCCTTGAAGTACGTATTGACTCCCCCAGCTAAAGCCTCAACAACATGAACTACTTTTAACATGAATAATTATAATTTTTGTAAAAATACACAAAATTGATTAGTTGGGATTGTACATTTTCTTCTATTAAGTGCAAATAGTTATGGCTTATATGCCTATGGGTTGCTTGTTTTTTTATACCTTGCATAGTCAAACGGTAGGTGAGCGAGCCTGACAAATACATCGATATAAGTCATGTAATTTGCCAACTACTAAAACCCAAAATGCTGCCCATAATTCAAGAATTGTACCTACTACATGACTGCTAACCAAATAGGAAGATATTCAAAATTTATACGTCCCATAGCTGTTTTTACAGATGTGTTAATCATTGCCGTAAATTGTTTTTTCTGGTTCAATCAATTCGGATTGGACAATGTGTATTACTTTGGATACTTACTAGCAGGGTGGTTTGTATTAGCCTTTATACTAGGTTTTTATAAAGTATATCGTTTTACTACTCCCATTGAAATCATTTCTAAAATCGTAAAGCAAGGATTTCTTTTCTTGCTGTTGGTGGTTGCCTATTTTCCTTTTCTGGATAATTTTATGTTTGATGTTGAGGTAGTATTGCAGTTTTGCTTGAGCGTTTTTATATTAATTACGCTGTCAAAATTTTTCTTATTTTATTGCTTAAAGCAATACCGTATCATAACAGGGAATAATTTTAGAAGTGCAATTATTATTGGTTACACTGCTGAGGCGATTCGGCTTAAAGAGCTTTTTGAAAGTAGGAGGGAATACGGTTATGTTTTTTCGGGCTTCTTTTCAAATAAAGTGGTAAATCAAAATATAAAAGGGAATATCAATAGCGTTAAAACATTTGTAGTCGAAAAAAAAATAGACGAAATCTATTGTTCCTTGAATGAGGTCTCGAACGAACAGTTAAAAGATTTAATTGATTTTGCTGACGAAAACTTTAAAACTATTAAGTTTATTCCAGATACAAAAGAGGTATTTACTAAAAGCTTAAAAGTTGATTATTACGATTTTTTCCCTGTATTATCCTTGCCAAAGACAGTCTTAGACGAGCCCGTAATTAAATTTTTTAAGCGCACTTTTGACATTGTTTTTTCATTGGTTGTAATTTTTGGCATCTTATCATGGCTAACGCCAATTTTGGCTATTTTAATTAAGTTAGAGTCAAAAGGAACTGTTTTTTTTAAGCAAGGACGTCCAGGTATTAATGAAAATGAATTCAATTGTTATAAATTCAGATCGATGCGACTGAATGATTCAACGGAAACAGAGACCTTTAAAAATGATCCTCGCGTAACAGTTATAGGTCGTTTTATGCGCAAAACTAGCATGGACGAGTTACCTCAGTTTTTAAATGTTTTAATTGGAGATATGTCCGTCGTGGGTCCAAGACCGCATTTATGGTCGCAAAACATCACTTACAGTAATAAAATTAAAAAATACATGAAGCGCCACTTTGTAAAACCCGGCATCACAGGACTAGCGCAAGTGAGTGGCTATAGAGGCGAGATTCTACAAGATACTGATATGATTAACAGAGTAAAATTAGATGTTTTTTACATCGAAAATTGGTCTTTGATTCTGGATTTAAAAATTATTTATCAAACACTTGTGAATATTTACAAAGGAGATACTAAAGCTTATTAACATGGAGTCAGCATTAGTATCCGTTATCATTCCTACATTCAATTCCGCTCAATTTATAGCTGAGGCGATTCAGTCTGTACAGTTGCAATCCTATGCGAATTGGGAGATTATTGTAGTTGATGATGCTTCTCAAGATACCACAGTTACAATCGTATCAGAACTGATAAAAGCAGATGCCAGAATTCAGCTGTACCAATTAGCTCAAAATTCCGGTACGGGTGTAGCCCGAAATTTAGGTTTAGAAAAAGCCAAAGGAAAGTATTTAGCCTTTTTAGATTCAGATGATTTATGGAAACCGCATAAATTAGAGAAGCAGCTGCAATGGATGCACATACATCAATTGCCTTTTACTTTTTCGTTCTATGACTGCATGGATGAAAATGGACAACCCTTGGGGAGAGAAATTCAAGCACCAAAAAACTTGACATACAACCAACTATTTTTTTGCAATTATATCGGTAACCTAACCGGTATCTATGATGTGGCTTTTTTTGGAAAAATTCCGATTTCACCCAATAGAAAAAGACAAGATTGGATGCTATGGCTTACGATTTTAAAAAGGATTAGAACATCCCAACCAGTGCCTGAAAGCTTGGCTTTTTATCGCATTAGATCCAACTCTATTTCAACTGCTAAAGTCAATTTGCTTAAGCACAATTACGCCATTTACAGGAAGCATCATGGCTTGACTAGTATAAAGGCTTCACTATGTATGCTCCTGTTTTTGTGGAAGCAATTAGTAGTTAAACCCAAATATGTTAAGGAGACTAAAGTAACGAGCTAAATTGTTTGAGTTTGCCTCGATTGGATCGTTTTAGGAAATCTTTTTTAGTAAAAGTAAAATGCAAGCCCGGTTCTAAATACAAGGCAATGGCTTTTTCAATTTTCTCAATTTGTTCGAAAGTTATTTCGGTTGCACTAACGTAATCAATCTCAAAACTATCCAATCTAGTTTGTGTGATCACAAATTCTTGAACGTTGCCATCATCTTCAATAATGCTTTTGGTCACATAATAAAATGTCAATCCAGGCGATTTTTTTCCGCTAGGCAGCAAAGCAACATCATTTGTTCGGCCAATTAATTTTTTCAGAAGGGGTTTTTGTACCGTACTATTTTCGTCTAAAATACCAATATCGCCAATATCATAACGAATAAAAGGATGCGCTTTATTAAACAATGACGTGATTACAATGCGTCCTTCTTGGCCGTAGGGCAAAACAGAATTATTGTCGTCAAGAATCTCTACATAAAGCGTTTCAGCATTCACTTGCCATTCGCCTTTTGGGTTTTGAAAAGCTATTAAATCCAGCTCTGAGGCGCCATATTCATTTACAACGGGAATTCCGAATTGTGTTTCTAAAAGCAATTTATCCTCTTCAAAAAGCATTTCGGAGGTTACCATAACTACTTTTAAGCTAGGGCAAATACTTTTTAAAAGTAGATTTCGTTTTCTCAAATATTTGGCAAAAAGTACAATTGAGCTCGTATAGCCATTGATGTATTTGAATTGTTCTGATCGGAATTTTTCAACAATAGTCTCTAAAACGGCATCGGATAAATCAAAAATCGGAAACCGATAGCGCTTGCCTAAAAAATCTTTGAATCGTTCTTTCTTATACCCAATAAAATCCAGCGGAATGCCATAAAAACGTGCTTGATAGGACTGATTAAAATCGATACCAAACCAACCAAAACGGTACATATTTGAAGCCCAAGTAAGGGCATGGGAATATTTATCTTTGGCAAAACTAAAAGGTGTTCCGCTTGAACCTGAGGTTTTATTGGTATAACAATTGGTTTTTGTAAATCCTTCTGAAAGCCTATCAGTTAGTGGTATTTGGAGGTCCTTCTTGGTCAAAACAGGTACATCACTCCAGTTTTTAAAGGATTGTTCTTTGGCAAAATCACGGTAAAATGAATTGTGATTCAAATGAAAATCGAGAATTTCTCTTTTTTGATTTGCTACAAAAGTGCTACAGTCAGTCTCAGAAAGGTTGATTATAGCATGCAACTGTGTCTTCGCCTTTTTTATAGGGAAGCCATTGAGCCGCAAGGTTAAATCAAATAGAGAAAGCATCTAAAGTTATGTTTCTTCAAAAATAGCGTATATCGGGGTCGAATGGAAAGGGTTGGGACAACTTTTTAAAAATTAATTATTTTTTACGTCCAAAAGCAATTATTTTTGCAGCATTCCTTACCAAAGGACACACAACTAAACACACACTACAGATGAATATTTTACTATTAGGATCAGGAGGAAGAGAACATGCTTTTGCATGGAAAATGGTTCAAAGTCCGCTTTGCGATACCCTTTTTATGGCTCCAGGAAATGCAGGAACGGCAGAGATTGCAACCAATGTTGCTATTGGAGTTACTGATTTTGAAGCGATAAAAGTGTTAGTAATCGAAAAAAACATCGAGTTGGTGGTGGTAGGTCCTGAAGACCCCTTAGTAAATGGGATCTACGATTTCTTTTTGAATGACGCCCAATTGAGTTCTATCCCAGTTATTGGGCCTTCTAAATTAGGTGCACAGCTAGAAGGAAGTAAAGAGTTTGCCAAAGAATTTCTGGTAAAACATAAAATACCTACGGCTGCCTATGATAGTTTCACCGCCGAAACTGTAGAGCAAGGTTGTGGCTTTTTAGAAAGCTTACAACCTCCGTTTGTGCTTAAAGCAGATGGATTAGCTGCTGGAAAAGGCGTATTGATCATTCATGATTTGGCGGAAGCCAAAGAAGAATTACGAAATATGTTAGTAGGGCAAAAATTTGGAGCAGCCAGTTCAAAAGTAGTAATCGAAGAATTTTTAGACGGAATTGAACTTAGCTGTTTTGTATTAACTGACGGTAAGAATTATAAAATTTTACCAACGGCCAAAGATTATAAGCGCATAGGCGAGGGTGATACTGGATTGAATACAGGCGGAATGGGAGCGGTTTCTCCGGTACCGTATGTTGATGATGTGTTGATGCAAAAAATCGAAACGCGTATTGTAAAACCTACGATTGAAGGGTTTCAAAAAGACGGAATTCCATACAAAGGATTTGTGTTTATTGGACTAATTAACGTAAATAACGAGCCAATCGTAATCGAGTACAACGTGCGAATGGGTGATCCTGAGACCGAAGTAGTGATCCCGAGATTAAAAAATGATTTAGTTGAATTGTTTTTGGCTGTAGCCAATGAAAAACTTGATACGATTACACTTGAGGTGGATGAACGTAGCGCAACTACAGTTGTTGTTGTTTCAGGAGGTTATCCTGAAGCTTTTGAAAAAGGGAAAGTCATTACTGGTTTAGAAAACATCACTGATTCTATTGTTTTTCACGCGGGAACAAAATTAGAAAACGGACGAATAGTTTCTAATGGTGGACGTGTTGTAATGGTTACTTCGTACGGAGATGATTTTGAACAGGCCATAAAAAAATCTTACCAAAACATAGCAAAGCTACATTTTGATAAGATGAATTATAGAAAAGATATTGGGAACGACTTAAAATAGTTCCCAATACTTTTTATGCTATTATTTTAAAAATGAATGAGCAGTAGTATCTTGATTTTCTGTACCTGCATCATCAAAAATTCTAAGTTGTTTGATCCAATAAACCATTGCGGCAGTGCAAATGATCATGAAAATCCAGTTAATTGTATTTGCCACAAACCAAGATGAAAGTTCTAAAGAACGTAAAAAATCAAGAGGAGCAAATAAAATGTTTACAAATAGGTATTGAATTCCTTCAAAAAATGCTTTCATATCGCTAAAAATTAGTTTGTTATGTTTATTCCTCAAAACCTATAAAACTCTTTTATTGAGAATCTTTTCAACTTGAGGGTTTACTTTTTAAACAAGTATTATATTTACAGTCACAAAAGTATAAAATATCCTTATGATTACAAGTGTTTTTAAAAAATCTACACCGTTAAATTTCTCTTTAGTAGTATTTTTGATACTAGTTTTCTTCTTTGTCTTTCAAATGCAAGATTCAAGTTGGACGAATTCACTTGTTTTACTTGGACAAAAGTTGGGATTACTAGCTGTTTTGCTCGGCTCTGTATTTATGACAAATTTTATTTCGAAAAAAAATGGCTTAAGTAAAGACAGCGGATTTACGGTTTTTTTCTACTTTTTGTTATTGATTTTCTTTCCATCGGTCCTAGACAATGTCAATTTAATTTTGGCTAACTTTTTTATTTTGTTAGCACTCCGTAGGCTGTTATCTCTCCAATCGCTAAAAGCGTCCAAAGAGAAGATTTTTGATGCTTCGTTTTGGATATTTGTAGCCGCTTTGTTTCAGTTTTGGTGTATACTGTATCTTGTTTTAGTGTTTATCTCTATTATTTTTCACGTTTCGAGAGATTATCGCAATTGGTTTTTGCCATTTATCGCCTTTTTTGCGGTAGCTACTTTGTTTTTACTGGTTTCTCTGTTGTTTCATTTTAGTATAATTGAATACCTAGAGCAAGCCGTAAGTACTAATTTCGAAATCAATTATTTTACCAATAATTATCAAAATGGTGCTTTATCAATTTATGCTACAGTAGCGTTATTTTTTGTTAGTTCTATGGTCCTAAGTTTGTCTAATAGGCCTCAAGTTTTACATAGCTCATTTAAAAAGGTGGTAGCTGCTTTTTTTATAGGCGTAGTAGTATTTGTTGTTTCCGCTAACAAGAGCAATGATTTGCTCCTTTTTACCGTTGCTCCTTTAGCTATTATGGCTACTAGTCATATCGAAATCCCACAGGTGAAATTAAAGCAAGAAATGGTGCTTTTCGTGCTCATTGCTTGTAGTTTCTTTGCTTTTTTCTCTCAATTATAGTTTAGTTCCGTAAGCTAAATCACCTGCATCACCTAGTCCTGGGACAATATAGCTGTGTTCATTTAGCTTTTCGTCAAGATCAGCAATCCATAAATGGCAATGATCGGGTAAATTTTCTTCAAGGTAGGCTATGCCTTCAGGTGCAGCAATTACTACGGCTATATGAATTGCTTTAGGCGTTCCTCGTTCCATCAATTGATTAAAAACAGCTACTATCGATTGTCCTGTAGCAAGCATTGGATCTACAATTAGTAAGTACTTATCGTTAAAGTCAGCAATGGCTTGGTAGTCTACCTTTATTTCAAAATAATCATCATTGTTAGGATGGTATCGAAAAGCCGATACAAAACCATTTTCGGCCTGATCAAAATAATTTAAGAAACCCATATGCAAGGGTAATCCTGCGCGTAAAACCGAACTAATAACCAGCTGATCTGAAATTTCAGTAGTGTTTTTGACTCCAAGTGGCGTTTCAATTGACACTGCTTTATAATGCAATTCCTTGCTCATTTCATACGCCATGATTTCGCCAATGCGTTCAATATTACGTCTAAAACGCATGCTGTCTTTATGGACGTTTACGTTTCGTATTTGACCTAAAAAATGATTAAGCACACTGTTGTTTTCAGATAAATGATGGATTTGCATGATGGTATTTGTTGTTATTTTTATTTTAGTATTTGATTATTAAGTACTAAAGTAGATTTTATAGGTGTAATTTTTTTATAAAAGTATAAAAAGTATCTTTGTATCTATAAAAATATAAAAGATGTTTTCAAAATTAGCCTATTCTGTTTTCGAGCAAAGTATCAAAGATTATCATCAGTTTGATAATGTAGATCAACCGATAAACAATCCTTTTCCTAAAGATAAATTCGAACACTTGTTATATGTTAAGAATTGGATCGATACCGTACAATGGCATTTTGAAGATATTATTCGGGATCCTAATATTGATCCTGTAGCTGCATTGACTTTAAAAAGAAGAATCGATGCTTCTAATCAAGAGCGTACCGATATGGTCGAATACATTGATAGTTATTTTTTACAAAAATTTAGCGATGTGAAAGTGAATGCAGATGCTAAAATCAATTCAGAAAGTCCTGCTTGGGCTTTTGATAGATTGTCTATTTTAGCTTTAAAAATTTATCACATGAACGAAGAAGCAACTCGTGCAGAAGCTTCAGTTGAACACAGAGATAAATGTCAGGAAAAACTAAATATTTTGCTAGAGCAAAGAACCGATTTATCAACAGCTATCGATGATTTATTGTTGGCAATCGAAAACGGAGAAAAATTCATGAAGGTGTACAAGCAAATGAAAATGTACAATGATGATGATTTAAATCCTGTATTGTATCAAAACAAAAAGTAATATGGCCAAGCCTTCTTTTTTTTCTACTGAACCCCTTTTGTTCAAGATCATTTATGTGCTCTCTTTTATAGGAACGCTGTACGTTTTTTATGAAATTCTGTTTATTGATGAAAAGCAGCATTCGGGAATCGCTATTTACTTGGTGGCTTTATTTGGTTTCTTTTTTTTAAGAATTGCTTTAAAAAAGAACAGAGATAGAAGAGCTTTAGAAAACGCAAATACTAAAGAGAAGTAGTTTGCCAATAAAACCAATACATATAGCCGTCATGCGACTGTCCGCCATGGGTGATGTTGCCATGACCGTTCCTGTTTTACGCGCCTTAGTGCAGCAGTATCCAGAGGTAAAACTCACGGTTATCTCGCGACCTTTTTTCAAACCTTTTTTTGACGGAATCCCCAATCTTACCTTTTTTGCTTTCGATGAAAAAGAAAGGCACAAAGGTTTTGTAGGCTTAGTTCGGTTATTTAAAGATGTAAAAAAGCTCGATATTGACCTTTTTGCTGATTTTCATAATGTACTACGATCTCAGGTTGTGCGATCTCTTTTTGCCTTGAGCGGAAAAAAAGTAGCTTTTACGGATAAAGGAAGAGCAGAAAAAAAGGCTTTAACAAGAGCAGATAACAAGGTTTTTAAACCTTTGCCTAGTATGTTTGAAAGGCACGCAGCGGTGTTGAAACAGTTAGGATTCCCTATCGATTTAGCGCATCCTCAGTTTCCTCAAAAAGCGTCTTTAAGTCAAGAAATTCTTCAGATTATTGGAACTCCAAAGACCAAATTAATAGGAATAGCGCCTTTTGCACAGTATGATTCTAAGGTGTATCCACTTGATTTAATGCAAGAGGTAATTGACCAATTAGCCATGAAAGCGGATGTCACCATCTTACTTTTTGGTGGTGGAAAAAAAGAAGGAGAACTATTGGATGCATTCGCAAAAGGGAAACCGAATGTGGTTAACATGGCTGGTAAAATCAAGTTTCAGCAAGAGTTAGCACTCATTAGCAACCTAAACGTTTTGCTGTCTATGGACTCAGGTAACGCACATATTGCGGCTATGTTAGGCGTACAGGTTTTAACGCTTTGGGGCGCGACGCATCCGTATGCGGGCTTTGTACCTTTTAACCAACCATTCAGCAACTCTTTAGTTTCGGATAGAGAAAAGTATCCTTTTTTGCCCACTTCAGTCTACGGCAATAAGAAAATAGTTGGTTATGAAGATGCCATGCGAACGATTAATCCTGCTATGGTAGTAGATAACGTAAACCGTTTAATAGGATAATTTTAATCCCTAGTTTGTATCAGTAATTTGCTATTCTTTTAATTTAACATTTTATTAACCCTGCTGTTTATTTTCAAGGTAAGAATTATACTATTTTTGACTTTGTAAGGTCAATTTATGATAGGAAGCTATTTTTTGTTTCATTGAAAAATGATCTGTTTTTAACAATAAAAACACCTATCTATTTATGCCTTTAAAGACATTAACTACCCTAATTCTCTTTTTTAGTTTTAGCACTATTTTTTCGCAAAAATCAACCATTTCAGGAACTGTAACTAGTGGTGCTGATAAGGCAGGAGTTTACAACTCTGTCGTTGCGCTACTGATTCCAACCGACTCTATTTTATACAAATTTACTCGCTCAGATAAGGAAGGTAAATTTATTTTTAAAGAAGTAAAAGAAGGAGAGTATATATTGATGACGTCGCATCATCAGTACGCTGATTATATAGATGCTTTATTGGTAAAAGAAAAGGAAATTAAATTGGGTTCCATCAATTTAACGAGTAAAATAGAATTATTACGAGAAGTTATTATTAAATCGGGTTCGATTCGAATAAAGGGAGATACAACAAGCTATAGGGCGAGTGATTTTAAAGTAGGTGAAAATGCCAATGTTGAAGAATTATTAAAAAAACTACCGGGTATTCAAGTAGACAAAGATGGTACGATAAAAGCCATGGGAGAAACGGTTCAAAAAGTTTTAGTTGATGGCGAAGAATTTTTTGGTGATGACCCAAGTATGGCAGTAAAAAACTTGAGAGCCGACGCTATAAAAGAGGTACAAGTTTTTAATAAGAAAAGTGATCAAGCGGAGTTTACGGGAATCGATGATGGTGATACCCGAAAGACCATTAATTTAAAATTAAAGGAAGATAAAAAGAAAGGTTATTTTGGAAAGCTAGATGGTGCTAACCAACCCTTTGCTGGTGCTGACTCTAGGTACAATACCAATATATTATTTAGTAGTTTTAAAGGTAAAAGAAAATTGTCTGGCTTTTTATTAAATGGAAACACGGGTCAAGATGGTTTGAGTTGGGAAGATGGTGATAAATATGGCGATCAAAACAACGTATCGATGAATATGGATGATGATGGTAATGTTAATTATCAATGGACAGGAGGTAATAGCGATGATGAACCCTATGTAGATACTCAAAACGGATTTGTTAAAAATACGAATGCTGGACTCCAATACACCAATAAATGGAAAGACAAGCAAACTTTGAACTTGTCACCAAAATTAAACCAGCAAATTTATTCAAATAACAATACCAGAATCTCTCAAACACAAGTTGGTGAAAATCAATTGAACGAAAATAGATCAACGGTATCTGACGTAAACAGGAGAAATTTTAAATTAAATGCTGTTTATGAAGTAAAAATAGATTCTGTAAATTCTTTAAAAATTACAACCAGAACTAATTTTTATAAAACAGAAAGCCAAGAGTTAACTAACGGGCTAATAACTGGAGATGATGGGTTGTTGAAAAACCAACAGGATAAAACATTTACAACAAACTCTGACAAAACTGCGCTATACGCCAGTGTATTGTTTAAACATAAATTTGCAAAAGCCAGACGTACATTTTCTGTCAATAGTACTTGGAGCAGCTTAAATACAAACTCGGATAATTTTTTAAAATCGACCAACGAAAGCTACGAAGCGGGTGCATTATCAGCTACAAATTTGGTTGATCAAAATAAGATTGGGGAAGTTAGAAATCAAAATATTGATGTAAACCTTACCTACACTGAACCAATCAGTAAAAAGTTTGCTTTTCAATTTGCGCATCAAATTACTTTTAATGGTGGCGAAAGTAATAATTTGACCTACGATTTCTCGAACAGTACAGGTAAGTATGATGTATTAGTTGATGCTTTTTCAAATGAATTTAAGCAAAATATTATTACCAACAGACCCAATTTAAAGTTGAGTTACAATTCTAAAAAAATCAATTATAGTTTGGGTAGTGGATTTGGTTTTACAACTTTTAAGTTGCTGGACCAGACCTTGGACAAAGAGTACAATCGAAATTACACTAACTTTTTCCCATCGGCTAGTTTTTCTTATAAGTACAAGAATAATGGTAACATTCGTTTTACTTATCAAGGTGCTACTAAACAACCAACAATAAATCAATTGCAACCTTTAAGAAACAATCAAGACTTTTTTAATCAAATTCTAGGTAATCCAGATCTAAAACAATCTTTTACAAACAGTTTCAGCATCAACCAAAACAGTTATAATATACTAACTGAAACGCAAATATATCAAGGTATTTCATATCGAACAACTAGCAATTTAATTTCGTACAGTAGCGTAATTGACCCTGAGAGTGCCAAAACAATTTCGAAACCCATCAATACTAATGGTAACTTTTCGACTAATTTTTATTTAGGATACGGTTTTAAAGTAAAGAAAATTGATTTGAGTGTTAATTTGAGCCCTTCAGTATATTACACTAAAACCGTTCAAAGCATTAATAATAATTTAAGTAGTGCTAAAAATTTGAACTCGGGATTTTCGATTTATCTAAACAAATCAAAAGACAAGAAATACGATTTTAGTCTAAGCAATAGGTTTGCAAACAATCGAAATACGACCTCACAAAATGATGTGGTAAAGTCGTTTAACACCAATACATTGAGTGTAGAATCAGGAGTTTATTTTAGAGAAAAATGGAAGTTGTCGACTGATTACGAATTTGTTTCACGACAAAAAACAGTTGATTTCCAAACAAACCTTACCAATCAATTATGGAATGCTAGGCTACAACGTACTTTTAAAAGCGACGAGTTTACCGCCTACATCTTGATAAGAGACATATTAAATCAAAACATAGGTATTAATAGGTCAGTTTATGGAAACACCATCAGTGAAGAGCGCAATGATCGACTTAAAAGATATGTAATGGTGGGATTCACTTGGAATTTTAAAAATAGCGCCGAAAAAAGTAAATAAACAATTAAACACCGCAACCATTATACTGTTAAGCCGATAAACGAGCAGGAAGTTAAACAGTATAAATTGTGATAAAAATGAATCAAACGTTCAAATAGCATCTAATGAAAAAACTACTTTTTTATATTACAGCCGTACTATTTGCCCATACGGTAGTAGCGCAACAATTTGTGGATAGTGCCACTATCGAATATGAAGTAAATACCAATGTAAAAAAAACGATGAGCAATGACAGCTGGAATGACTCGATGAAAGAGAATATGTCCGACCTTAAAACTTCCTATTTCGTTTACACATTTGCAGATAATAAAAGCATCTTTAAATTTGATAGATGGAGTCCAAAAACAAAAATGCCTAAATATCAAAAGGAATCAGACGAGGAAAGTAGCTGGTATTTTGATTTTACACAAGGGACTATGCAAATGCAAAAACAAATTGTAGGGACCAACTTTGTTATTGCTGACAGCATTCCAAAAATACAGTGGAAAATCACAAACGAAAACAGAGAAATAGCAGGTTACAATTGCCGTAAAGCGGTTGGTAAAATTATGGATGATGTTTATATTTTCGCCTTTTACAGTGACGATATTACGATTTCGGGAGGTCCATGTTCTATAAACGGTTTACCAGGAATGATTTTAGGACTTACAATTCCGCAATTGTATACTTCTTACATTGCCACAAAAGTAGATGTTAGCAACACCGCCAAAACAGAGATAAAACCAGTGAGTGCCAAGAAGACTTACGACCTAATAGGGCTTAAAACATTAATTGAAGAGCGAACAAAAGATTGGTACAGCTACGGAGATGATAAAGAAGAGAATAAAAGACAAAAAAATATCTTTTTGTTAAGCTCTTTTTTATAAACTTTTCAGGAAATAGCTTTTATGATTTTTACAAATGTTTAAAAATGAAATACTTGTAAACATTGCATCAATTTCTTTCAGCAATAAAGCCCAAAAAACAATTAAATTTTTGGGCTTTATTATTTATCAAAGGGTAAAGCCTATTGATAAACTCCTTCTATTGACCTTAGAAACACTGTATTTCTAAGTCAAACTATAGTGTCCTTGCGAATCTACGACTGCATAACCTATTATTTTTTTCTTATTTCTATTTACAATTAACGATACATAGCTATTTTCGTTTTCGGTCGCTAGCAGGATATGCTCAAATTGTTCGTTAGCGTAGCGGTACACTTTGTATACCAATTCATTTTCTTTGATTTTATTCGAAAGTATTTTAGCCGATTTTAGTTCGCTAACGTATGGCCAAAAATTAAAAATTGCATCGTCTGTAGTTGTTATTTCTTTCATCACCGGACTAAGGGTAGCGTCGAATTTTTCCTTTTCAAGCTGTTTTGGCCTTTTTTTTCTGGACATCTTTAGTATAATAATCAGTGCACAGAGCGAAGCAGTAATTGCAAAAATGATAAAAAAAGTTAAATGTACCGGATGTATTTTAGTGAAGATTGTCATAATTATTAATGTTTTAAATCAGATTAACAACAAGGTGATGAAAGCGACAAATCAATGATAAGGAAATAGCATAGGTAAAAGTGGAATTCTTTCACTAAGGTACTGAAAAAAAGACTTTTCAGGCCAAAAAAAAACTTCCCTTTTCAGAGAAGTTTGCTTTATAATTGAGATGATTTTAAACATCATCAAAATCCACATAAATTGATTCGGATGTTGGGTGCGCTTGACAGCTTAGTACTAAACCATCGGCGATTTCTTTATCGGTCAAAATTGAATTTTTCTTCATTTCAGCCGTTCCTGATATTACTCTGCACAAGCAACTACTACATATTCCGCCTTGGCAGGAATAGGGAGCATCGATTCCTTGTTTTAAAGCTGCATCTAGAATGGTTTGTTTTTGAGACATTTCAAAAGTAGTTTCCTCATCATCGACCATAATCGTGATTTTGGAGTGTCCGCCTAAGTCTTTAATCTCAGCAACTTGAGTTGAACTAGTAAAAAGCTCAAACTTGATAGCAGATTCTTTTACATTTTTCTCTTTTAAAGTAGCCGAAACTGTATTGATCATGTCCTCAGGACCACACAAGTAGAATTTATCAAATTCTAATTCCTTGTGTTTGTTGCCTACCACAAAGTTCACCACTGATTTGTCGATACGACCAAAAAGTGCTTCATCAACTTTTACTTGGCTGTACACATAATGTACAAACAGACGATTTACATATTCTAGATGTAAATCATGAAGCTGTTGATGAAAGATCGTGTCTTCGGGTGACTTGTTTCCGTAAACCAAAACAAAAGTGCTTTTCGGTTCGCTTTTCAAAACCGACTTCAAGATTGACAATACAGGAGTGATTCCGCTTCCAGAAACGAAGGCTGCATAGTTCTTTTGACGTGCGGCATCTGCTGTAAAAGTGAACTTTCCTTCCGGTGTTCCTACTTCTAGCATGTCACCTGCTTTTAGTTTTGAGTTAGCAAATTGAGAGAAAACACCATTTTTCACTGCTTTTACCGAGATGCGTAATTCACCACTTTCAGGCGAAGAACAAATAGAATACGCACGACGAATCTCTTGGCCATCAAGCGTTAATTTTATGTTTACGTATTGTCCAGCAATGAAGGTATAGTTGAGTTTTAATTCTTCGGGTACATTAAAAAGTATAGAGATCGCGTCTTTGGTTTCTCTTTTTACTTCTTTTATAATTAATTTTAAAAATGAAGCCATATTTTATTTTTTGTACAAATATACTAAAGAGATTAGGTTTCTTAAATCAAAGACTTTGAAAAATTTACATACCTAAAACTGTTATGTATAAGAATCTTATGTATATTTGTAATTCAAAATGAAATCGAAATGAAAAATTCACAATTATATAAGGGGAGTTTAAACACCATTATCATGAAGTTACTGGAAGAAAATGGTAAGATGTACGGTTATGAAATCACTCAAAAAGTAAAGGCGATTACGCAAGGCGAACTTAATATTACTGAGGGTGCTTTGTATCCAGCTTTGCATAAACTAGAAGCCGAAGGAATTCTAGATGTTGAAATCGCTAAGGTTGATAACCGAATGCGTAAATATTACAAACTTACTGAGGCAGGCACGAAAGAAACGGTAAACCGACTGGCTGAGCTGGAAGATTTTATTAAAAACATGCAGAGTTTAGTGAACCCAAAGCTGAGTTTAGAATTTTAATTTATAGGACATGCAATTAACAACCGAACAAATAGATCTTATCGAAAAAACTTTAGTTTTAAACGGTCTTATTTATGATGATTTAAAACTTGAAGTTATAGATCATATTGCTACAGAAATTGAAGTACTACTAAATAAAAATAATACGTCATTTGATGAAGCTTTAGTTGCCGTATTTACAGATTGGCAGGAACAATTAAGACCGAGTACTTCTATGTGGATATGGGGGACAAATCCCATTCCTAAAATGGTCATTCTAAAATGCAATAAAATGATGCTTGACGTTTTTAAGATGTCTTTAAGCTTAGGTTTAGTTTTTGCAATTATAGTTACAGTACTTATTAAAAATGCAGCCAATAACGAAATTATTGATAACCTAAACACCGTTTTAAAAGGTTGTGCAATTACGGCTATTGTTTTTCTGCTATTGGCCAAGTATAAACTATTGAAATCAAAACAATATTCATCCTTCCGCTATTTATTTGATCGAAATGGTTTGATCCAAATATTTAATCTTATTGCTATTGCTGCTGGCATATTACAATTTAAGGCAAATGAGGAATTATCTAATTTTAATTTTATGACTATTTTTTTGCCAGTTGTAATGATAATTGCATCAGGATTTTATGCGATGCTTGCGGTCAAACATTTTCAATTTGAAAAAAAATTAAAAATTCAATAAACCATGCAATTAACAACCGAACAAATTGACTTTATAGATTCCATTTTAGTTTTAAACGGACTTAAATTCGACGACACTAAACTGGAAATCATGGACCATATCGCTACTGAAGTAGAAGTTAAAATGGATGAAAATAAGCTTTCATTTGATGACAATTTTAAAATAGTACTTGATAAATGGTCTGAAGAATTGCAACCAACAAGTTCATTTCTGACTGGACTAAGCGTAAAGTACCCAAAGATTGTCTTAGAAAAAAAACTAGTTCTTGTAAAAAAACAGTTATGGATTGGATTACTATCATCGGTAGTTGTTTTGATCGTTTTCTATGGTTTGGCTTCATTTTTTGACGCTAAAGCAATCACACAGAATGTTCAAGTTGGAACTCGTTTTTTATACCTTCTTGGTGGCTTACTCCTTGTTGCAAGTAATATTAAATTTTTAAAGGCAAAGCACAAAACTTCATTTCAACATAATTTTAAAGAGCGACAAATCGCTTTTTTGATGTTTGTTTATCCAATTTGCTTTTCTCCAACACCTAACGAATTACGAAATCAAATACTACTTGTTATATCTTCTTTTTGGATGCTATTCAGTATGTTTTTAGTGTTACAATTGGTCTTGAAGCATTTTCAATTCGAAAAAAAATTATCATTTCAGTAATTCATATGCTGCCTTAAACTCCTAAGTGTAACAAACAATTTGTCTTGCTAAGGCACGAAGCATCTCATCAAATTGGGCAAATAAATAAAGGGATAGCATAATTATAAGTTGACTAAATTGAAGTAATTAAGTGGAACAACAAGCAGGGATGCTTCGTTCCTCAGCATGACAAAATAAAGAAAAAATATAAATACAAAATAACCACCTTTCATAATATCTAAATATGAAACTAACCAACGAACAAATAGAATACGTAGAGAATTATATCATTTCTAAAGATATCAAATGGTATGAGTTACAATTAGAACTCACCGATCACATGGTTTCGAGTATGGAGGAATTTTGGACAGCTGATCCTGAACTCACTTTTCATCAAGTAAAACACTATGCTGAGGATAAATTTGGTAGAAATGGTTTTAAAGCCATTGAAGAAGAGCGAACTCAAATTCTTAAGAAAGAGTTCAGAAAAAACCAATGGAAGTTGGCAAAGGAATACTTAAAGTTTCCTAAAATTTTGGGAAGTATATTATTCGTTTTTATTATATACAAGGCTACTTTTTATTTTAATGAACCAATTAAATTGGTTGGAAAGTCATTTGCTTTCTTAGCAATTTTAGCTATTCCAATCCTATATTCTTATTGCAGGAATAGAAAGATTCAAGGAAAACGGTTTTTAGAATTAAACATTAACCATGGAACTTATACTGGAATCTTCGGAATTATGTATTGGATACTATTTTTATTAAATTCCTTTAAAGTGTTGATTCAACAATATCCAATTTTGATATTACCTTTCTGTTTATTTTGGGTTTTGGGACTAATATTTTTAATTACTGGAATTCACATTCAAAATAAAATAGTTGAGAATATCAAAAAGCAATACCAACTAACATAACACCGTCATCACACAAATTTGTCCTGCTGAGGAACGAAGCATCTCATCAAATTGGGCAAATAAATAAGGGGAAGTAAGACTTATAAGTTGATTAAATTGAAGTAACTAAAAGGAGCAACAATCAGGGATGCTTCGTTCCTCAGCATGACAAAATAGAGGAAAATCATAAATACAAAATAACCACCTTTGATAATATCTAAATATGAACCTAACCAACGAACAAATACAATACATATCCAATTACATTGAATCCAAAGATATCAAGTGGTATGAGTTGCAATTAGAACTCACCGATCACATGGTTTTGAGTATGGAGGAATTTTGGGAACAAAATCCGGACTTGTCTTTTGAGCAAGTACAAGAAAAGACGTTTAAAAAAATCGCAAAGCCAGAATTAAAAGCGATTGAAAAAGAACGCGCCAAAATTTTAAGTAAAGAACTAGCTAAAGAACACAGAAAAATGATTGCTGAATATTTAACGTTTCCAAAAATCGTTGGTAGTCTTGTGCTCGTTTATTTTGTATATACCATTTCAGCATACTTTGTTAGTCCACAAAAATACATAGCAGTGCTATTTTGTAGTTCATTGATTATTACTTTACCTCTTTCTTTTTATTTGTGGAAAAATAAGGAAATTGATGGCAAGAAGTTTTTAATGGTAAATAGATTAACTAGTAGTGGATTGATTATATCTTTTTCAAATTTAGGGATGAGTTCTTCGAGCTATTTAAGAAACGAATTACTCCGGTATCAGTGGTTGGTTTTACTATTTTGTTGCATTTGGGTATTTACAATTTTGTTCTCTATTACTGCAATTTATCTTAGTAAAAAGACAATTAAGAATATCAAAAAACAATACCAACTAACATAAAACCGTCATCACACAAATTTGTCTTGCTGAGGTACGAAGCATCTCCTCAAATTAGGCAAATAAATAAAGGGAAGTAGTACTTATAAGTTGAATAAATAAAAAATTAAGTAGAGCAACGAGTAGAGTTGCTTCGTACCTCATCATGACAAAATAGAGAAAAATATAAATAGAAAATAACCACTTTTCATAATATTCAAACATGAAACTAACCACCGAACAAATAGACCAATTATTCCTTTTTACCCGTCAGCATTATGTCGAATGGTACGACTTGCAATCAGAGCTTGTGGATCATCTAGCGAACGCGATAGAAACAGATTGGGAGCAAAACCCAACAATTTCTTTTGAAGCTGCTCTGCAAAATGAATTCAAAAAATTTGGAGTCTTTGGTTTTGTAGATGTGGTCGAAAAAAGACGAGGGGTACTTAAGAAAAAGTACTACAAAATTGTCTGCGAGTATTTTAAAGATTTTTTTAGTTTCCCTAAAATTATATCAACAATAGCTGCAATATTAGGCTTGTTTATCATTTTAAAATTAAGTGTAAATAGTCGATATATTTTCATTGGAATTTACCTTTTATTGTTCGTTGCTATGTTTTACGAACTCTATAAAAATCACCAAAACAGAAAAAAGAGAAAAAAAAGTGGCCAAAAAAGATGGTTATTTGAGGAAGTCATTCATAATTATGGTTACTTGGCAGGTGCGCTTAGTTTTCCTTTTAATATGATGTCTCAGGTTTTTTATCAGTCTGATGACTTTTTTATTTATGATTATGAGGCAATGGGTTTGAGCTTCTTTTTAATATCATTTGGAGTTTTTCTTTTCATCATTTTCAAGATCATTCCGTCTAAGGCCGAGAGCTATTTGTTAGCTACTTATCCAGAATATAAACTTGAATGAATACAACAAAAAGCAATATTATAAGCAAGCAAATTTGTCCTGCTGAGGTACGAAGCATCTCCATAAAGTTGGCAACCAAACATCATCAAATTAGACATTAATAGTCAAAATATAACTAACTGAAGCAACAAGCAGGGATGCTTCGTTCCTCAGCATGACAAAATAGAGAAAAAATATAAATAAAAAATAACCACTTTTCATAATATTCAAACATGAAACTAACCACTGAACAAATAGACCAATTATTCCTTTTTACCCGTCAGCATTATGTCGAATGGTACGACTTGCAATCAGAGCTTGTGGATCATCTAGCGAACGCGATAGAAACAGATTGGGAGCAAAATCCAACCCTTTCTTTTGAAGCTGCTCTGCAAAAAGAATTCAAAAAATTTGGAGTCTTTGGTTTTATGGACGTGGTCGAAAAACGACAAGCTGCTTTGAGTAAAAAGTACAATCATATCGTTTGGCAGCATTTCAAAGACTTTTTTAGTATTCCTAAAATTATTTTGACCGTAGCATTGACATTGGCTTTGTTTACTATTTTACAATTTAGTGCAGTTAAGGAATATATTTTCTTTGGGTTTTATATTGTACTGATAGTTGGCATGTTTTACGAAATCTATAAAGGGTATCAAACAAGGAAAAACAAAAAACAAAGCGGAGAAAAGCGCTGGCTATTTGAGGAAATCATAAGTCATTACGGGAATTTTGCTGGAATAGTAATTTTGCCTTTTAATATGATGACACAATTGTTTAATCATTCTGATAGGTTGTTTAGCAATGCTTACTGGACAATGGGTTTGAGTTTCTTTTTAGTATCACTTAGTTTATTCTTTTATATCATTTTCAAGATCATTCCGTCTAAGGCCGAGAGTTATTTGTTTGCCACTTATCCTGAATATAAACTAGAAAAGCTGTAACGTTTTCTTACTTTAGTATACTTACCCTACAACCAAAACAATCAAACCATGATTAAAAAATTTCTCTACCTCGAGTGGAAAGCTTTTTTTAGGTCGGCTTCCTTCGCAACCAACTTGGCATTAAAAATCCTTATGGGTTTTGTAGCCGCTTATTTTATTGTAATATTCCTAGCATTGGGAATAGGTGTGTTTTTTATTTTAAAGAAAGCAAACCTGGATCCTGTAGCAACGGTCAATAAATTCATGATCTATTACTTAATTGTCGATTTAATTTTCAGGTTGCTTCTTCAAAAGATTCCTGTGATGAACATTCGACCATTATTGATTTTTCCAATCAAGAAATCGACAATTGTCCATTTCTCCTTAGGAAAAACAGCCTTGTCTTTTTTCAATATCATTCATGCTTTTTTCCTGATTCCGTTTAGTGTTGTGCTTATTGTTCAAGGGTATGATCCAATTGCAGTGGTATTGTGGTTTATCTCGATCCTGTCATTAGTGTACCTGAATAATTTCATCAATATTATATTAAGTAATAAGGATAACTTGTTTGCTATTTTTGGCGCAGTAGCGGTTTCGCTTGCCGCCTTGCATTACTATGATTATTTTAATGTAACGGATTATACAGCACCATTTTTCGATGCGCTTTTCAATACCTATTGGGCAGCAGCTATTCCAGTAGTGGCATTAGGAACAATGTATTATCTAACGTTTCAGTTTTTCAAAAAGAATTTATACCTCGATGCAGGACTTTCTCAAAAACAGGATGTGGCTAAAACCGAGGATCTTGTATGGTTAAACCAGTTTGGAACCATTGGGACTTTCTTAAAAAATGATATCAAATTAATCAAGAGAAACAAGCGTTCTAAAACTACAGTAGGACTAAGTGTAATGTTTCTGTTTTACGGTTTTTTATTCTTTACAAACAGTATCGAGGCGTACAACAATCCAATCATGCATATTTTTGCTGGAATCTTCGTTTCAGGAGGTTTCTTAATCACTTTTGGGCAATTCGTTCCTAGTTGGGATAGTGCTTATTATCAATTAATGATGACACAAAATATTCCCTACAAAGGCTATTTAAGTTCTAAATGGTATTTAATGGTCATTGCAACTATTGTAACCACCTTAATAGCATCGTTCTACCTTTATTTTGGATGGCAAACCTATTTAACAATTGTCGTTGGCGGAATTTATAATATTGGTGTCAACTCCCAACTCGTTCTTTTAGGCGGTGCGTACACTAAAACCCCAATCGATTTAAGTTCAGGTAAAGGTGCCTTTGGAGACAAAAAAGCATTTAACTTCAAAACCATGATCATCTCCATTCCGCAATTGGGCTTACCCGTATTTTTATATTGGATAGGGTCTACTTATGGCGGAGCGAACATCGGTTTAGCACTAGTTGCGGCAGTAGGTGTGTTAGGTCTAGCCTTAAAAGGCAAGGCGTTTTCACAAATAGAAAAAATCTACAAATCAGAGAAATACGCTACCATAGTGGCTTACAAACAAAAAAGCTAAGAAGCATACAGTCACACTAAAAAATCAATCCAACGATAAAACTTATAAAGATGATTAAAGTAAACAATCTTTCAAAAAAATACAACGGTACCACCGTATTAAAAATCGATTCATTAGAAATTAAAAAAGGCGAAAGCTTTGGTTTAGTAGGAAACAACGGAGCAGGAAAAACGACCTTCTTCAGTTTGCTTTTGGATTTAATCCAGCCTACAACCGGTACTATCGTCAACAATAGCGTACAAGTAAATACCAGCGAAGCTTGGAAACCATTTACGGCTTCTTTCCTAGACGAGAGTTTCCTTATTGGTTACCTTACTCCTGAGGAATATTTTTATTTCATAGGCGATTTACGCGGTCAAAACAAAGCCGATGTGGATGCATTATTAGCCAAACACGAGGAATTTTTTAATGGCGAAATTCTAAAAAATAAAAAGTATTTACGTGACTTATCTAAGGGAAACCAAAAGAAAGTAGGGATCATCGCTACTCTTATTGGTAATCCTGAGGTGATTATTCTCGATGAGCCTTTTGCTAATTTAGACCCAACTACGCAGTTCCGCCTTAAAAAAATCATCAAGGAACTAGCGGCTGATCCTAACGTGACTATTTTAGTTTCAAGCCATGATTTATTGCACACCGTTGAGGTAAGCGACCGTATCGTTGCTATGCACAAAGGCGAGGTGGTTAAGGACATCCAAACCTCACCAGAAACACTACAAGAACTAGAGCAATTTTTTGCAGTATAATTTTATTTTTTAGGGCATGACCGCGCCAAAAAAGCGCGGTCGGGCTTTCATTCCCAATCTTTTTTATTTTGAAAAAAAATAAAAAAGGATTTCCATTACATCCCTCATGCGAGTAGCCGCATTCAAATAACTTCATATAATTTTCACTTTCTCAAAAAGAAACGTATTTTTACCCGTTAGTATACTAAAAAGCTTTTTTAAAAGTTTAATGTTAAAAACGTTTATCATTGAAAACCAATAGATTTAAATTCTCAATTCCATGTGTAGGACTGCTTCTTTTGGTGGCTTGTTCTACCAAGAATAATACTTTTTTGTCGAGAAACTCACACGCCTTAAGCACCAAATATAATATTCTATATAATGGTCAAATTGGCCTTGACAAAGGCATTAAGTCTATAGAATCCGCTGATAAAGACGATTTTTGGCACCGGCTTCCTGTCGAGAGTATGGTAATCAATGAGGAAGTAGCAGGAGCCCAAAAAAATAAAAACCCTGATTTTGAATTGGCAGAGACCAAAGCAACCAAAGCCATTCAAAAACATTCCATGAATATTGACGGTCGCGAGAAAAATTATCAAATTGATGAATCGTACCTTTTATTAGGTAAAGCACGATATTACGACCAGCGTTTTATTCCCGCTCTCGATGCCTTCAATTACATTTTATACAAGTACCCCAACAGTAGTACTATTTATGAGGCCAAAATTTGGCGAGAGAAAACAAATATGCGCCTTGGTAATGACGGCTTAGTGATTACTAATATTTCAAGATTATTAAAACAAAGAGCCTTGAGCAATCAAGTCTATGCAGATGCGCATGCGCTATTGTCGGAAGCTTTTTTAAACTTGGAGGAAAAGGACAGCGCCGTAGCTAAATTAAAAGTAGCCGCCGAGTTCACAAAGCACAACAAGGAGCGAGCGCGTTATAAATTCATACTTGGACAACTGTACGAAGAGTTAGGAAAAAAAGATAGTGCGCGTTACAGCTATGAGCAAGTCATAAAAATGAATAGAAAATCCGATAGGAAATACGTAATTCAATCACAGTTTCGAAAAGCACAATTATTTGATTATCAAAAAGACGATACCTTAGCTTTTGTAAAAAAATTCAAAAAATTGCTAGCGGACCGCGAAAACAGACCTTTCCTTGATCTTTTAAATTACCAGATGGGCGTTTTTTATGACACCCAAAACAAGCAAAAACAGGCCTTAGCCTACTACAATACCTCTCTGAACAAGGCAACTACTGACGATTACTTGGTAGCATCGAACTATAGAAATATAGGAAACATGTATTTTAAAAACGCAAAGTATCCTGTTGCGGCCCAATACTATGACAGCACCTTGGTTAAAATGAATCCCAAGACTAGGGAATTCATTCACATTCAAAAAGTACGAAAGGATTTAGATGATGTTATTATCTATGAAGCCATAGCCAATCGTAACGATAGTATTCTTAATGTGGTAGGTATGTCTACATCAGGGCGCGTGGCTTATTTCGAAAACTATATCGAAAAACTCAAGGCCGCTGATGCGATTAAAAAAGCCGCTGAGGAAAAGCTAATGGAAAAGCAAGCTAACATTGATCGCAACAATCAAGCTGCAAATACAAATATTGCTGTTGCGCCTCAAAGTCCAGGAGGATCTTCTAAAAAACCACCACTAGCACCGCCGTCAATGGCAGGGGTAAATGCAGGAGATAATTTATTTTATTTTTACAATCCAACTACGGTAGCTTTTGGTAAAGTAGAATTCAAGAAAAATTGGGGAAACCGCAGTCCAGTGGGCAATTGGAGATTATCAGCTACAGCCAATACTAATTTTGATGGTAATGACGGTGCTGAAACTGATACTGCCACCAAGGGAGATACTAATAGCAGCATTGATCCATCAAGTATCGCGGAGTATACCACTGATTTTTACATTAAGCAATTACCAACAAGTACTACTGCTATTGATAGTATAAACAAGGAACGCAACACGGCTTATTACCAATTGGGTTTGATTTATAAGGAAAAATTTAAAGAGTATGCATTGGCTACCACGAAGCTAGAGAAACTTTTGGAAAACAAACCAGAGGAGAAATTAGTGTTGCCAACCTTATATAACTTGTACAAAATTTACCAAATTACGGATGCTGCTAAGGCGATAGCCATGAAGGAAAGGATCAATAGCCAATATCCTAATTCGCGCTATGCAGTGATCATAAACAATAATAATTTAGATGACAAGGCATTAGCTGATAGTCCTGATAACTTGTACAATAAACTGTATAAATTGTATAGTGATGAAAAGTTTACCACTGTTCTAGAGCAGATTGATCCATTAATCAATCAATTGTCAGGTGAGGAGATCGTGGCTAAATTTGAGTTGCTAAAAGCCAATACGCTTGGAAAACTAAAAGGATTAGCTGCCTATAAAAATGCACTCCAATTTGTTGCCGATAGTTATTCGAATACGGAGGAAGGGAAGCAAGCATTAGCGATTTTAACAGATCAAATTCCGACACTTGAAAAAATGGAATTCAGCACAGCCGAAAGTCAAAATTATAAAATTTTGTACCAACTGAACTCTCGTGAGAGTGAGGCGGCTAAAGCGATTGAAGAAAAATTTAAGAAATTTTTAGCAGCCGAAAATTTTCAAAGGCTGACCATTACTTATGATAATTACGCTAACAACGAGGTGTTTATTATTTTACAAGGAATCAAGTCAAAACAATATGCTACTGATATTGCAATTACACTGCAAGAAAACAAGGATTTTAAAGTAGCAGAGCCTGCAATTATAATTTCAAATGATGATTATAAAGTGGTGCAAATCAAGAAAAATTTAAGTGATTATTTAGCATTAAAAAAATAAAAGAAGATGTTTAATAAAAAAGAAAAATCAAATTCTGAAATCGTAGGGAAAACGAATAGAATTGTCGAAGGGACCATAATTAAAGGCAACATTATTTGTTCGACTGATTTTCGGTTAGACGGTGAACTAATAGGAGATTTTGAATCTACGGGAAAATTAGTGGTAGGATCTACGGGAAATATTGTTGGAGATATAGTTTGTAAAAATGCTGATATTGAGGGTAAATTTAACGGATCTATTCAAGTTACGGAATTATTATCAATTAAAGCTAAAGCAAGTATTTATGGACAAGTTAATGTTGGTAAGTTATCTGTAGAACCTGGAGCTGATTTCACAGCGAGTTGTTCTATGAAAGCAAATATCAAAAACATCAAAATTGCCGATGGAAAACAAGCCCAACAAAAAACAAGCTAGTAAGTGGTTGGCGCTAATTAATATTCCCATTCAAATGGGAGTTATTATTTTCCTTTTTGCCTATCTCGGAACTTGGCTCGACGAAAATCACCCTAGTCCTACAGTATATTATAGTAAGATTTTAGTAATGGTGGGAGTTGCTCTCGCTTTATATAATGTGTACAGGCAAGTTAACGAAATTAATAAAACACAGTAATTACGTTTTTAGGACGTTCATTATTTAAAATCCCCATGCTGAAACAAAGTTCTAGGTCACTACTTTATTTAACAGGTTTAGCGACCTTTTTTTATGTAGTACACAAAATAGTTTTTCATTTTTTAGTCATTGACGACCAAGATTTTTATTATGCGCTAGAAACACTCTATGCAGTTTTCTATATATTGTCTTTAATTGTATTCATAATCTTATTAAAGGTAAAAGCCAAAAGTTTTGATAATGTAGGAATGTCTTTTTTGTTAAGTACGAGTGTAAAAATGATTTTCTGTTTTTTACTTTTGAAACCAATATTAAAAAACGCATCGCCCGAAAATACATTGGAGAAAATGAATTTTTTTGTGATTTTTATGCTATTTTTAGCAATTGAGACGATTTTAACAATCCGTTTATTAAATGAAAAGCAATAAAAGGCCATTCGTACTCAAAACAAATGAAAATAATTTTTCATATGCTTTTGCGTATAAATAAAAAATGTACCTTTGCACCAAATTTTAGAAACGTTAAAAAATTAAGATATTTAATAGATATGGTAATTTCAAAAAAACCGCTTAGATTTATAATTGCAACTTTTGTTGCCTGTCTTCCATTGATGAGTTTTGCTAATCAAGAAGTTGACTCTACGCAAGTGCAGGTAGAAGCAAGTCATGAGCAAGTTGCTGAAGGACATCATGAGGGAGCTCATGCGGAACCAACAGACGTAAAATCTAAAATAAAAGCGTTTATCAACCACCACGTTTTAGATTCTCACGATTTTTCATTCACACAAGATGATGTGACTGGAGAAGCTTGGAGCGTTGCCTTACCAGTTATTTTATGGGATAAAGGTTTACATACTTTCTCTTCGGCTAAATTTCACCACGGTAAAGAGGTAGCAGAATCTGATGGTAAATTTTATGCAATCAATCATCATGATGGTAAAATTTATAGAACTGATGCTGCAGGAACAATTACTGAAAACGAAGAAACAGGTTTTCCTTCTAACATAAGACCAATAGATTTTTCTATTACTAAAACAGTAGTTTCTATTTTAATCGCTGCTTTCTTAATGGTTTTATTATTTAGTTCTTTAGCTAGATCATATGCTAAAAACGGAGGAATTGCTAAAGGACCAGGACGTATCTTCGAACCATTAGTAGTTTACATTCGTGACGAAATTGCTATTCCTAATATTGGAGAGAAAAACTACAAACGATACATGAGTTATTTGTTAACGATATTCTTCTTTGTATTGTTCTTAAACATCTTCGGATTAACACCACTAGGAATTAATGCAACGGGTAATTTATCTATTACTTTTGCTTTAGCTTTAATTACTTTTTTAATTACAAACCTTTCTGCTAACAGACATTATTGGGGACACATTTTCTGGATGCCAGGTGTGCCAAAACCAATGCGTATTATCTTAGCACCTATTGAATTGTTGGGTATTTTCATCAAACCATTCTCTTTAATGATACGTTTGTATGCTAATATTTTTGCAGGACACATTGTATTAATGAGTATCATTGGTTTAATGTTTATCTTCAAAAGTTGGTTAGGAAGTAGTTTATCATTCGGATTAGCATTTTTGCTTTCTATACTTGAAATTTTAGTAGCATTTTTGCAAGCTTACATTTTCACAATGTTATCAGCACTTTATTTTGGTTCGGCTGTTCAAGAACACCACCACGACGAGGCGCACTAAGTCAGATTCTCTAAAACGAAAAGAAATAAAGTCACATACGATTTTTGACCTTTAACTTTTAGACTTAAATTGTATGTTTAATTTTTAATTTATATATCATGGAAATTCCACAAATCATTGGAGCAGGATTAATCGTTATTGGAGCAGGATTAGGTATTGGAAAAATTGGTAGTTCAGCAATGGACGCAATTGCTCGTCAACCAGAAGCTTCAGGAAAGATCCAAACAGCTATGCTTATCGCAGCTGCACTTATTGAAGGTATTGGTTTCGCAGCGTTATTCGCTTCGTAATTAAAAAATGAAAAAACAATAGTTGCAACGGTTGGTTGTAACTATTGTTTTTAAAATTTAAACATTACTATTGTAGCAATACAATCAAAATTAGAATATAAAATTTATAATCATATATAATGGAAAAGTTAATAAATCAGTTTGAGTTTGGTTTGTTTTTTTGGCAGATTTTAATATTTGTTGGATTAATTTTATTATTGAAAAAATTTGCTTGGAAACCAATTCTTGACGCGGTAAACGAAAGAGAAGACGGAATCAAAAATGCATTGCTTTCTGCTGAAAATGCAAAGAAAGAAATGTTAGACCTTCAAGCTGACAACCAACGTATTTTGCAAGAAGCAAGATTAGAGCGTGACACTATGCTTAAAGAAGCGCGTGAAATGAAAGAGAAAATGGTTGCTGATGCTAAAAACGAAGCACAAGTTCAAGGAGCTAAAATGATCGAGCAAGCGAAAGCAGCTATCGAGAGTGAAAAAAATGGTGCTGTTGCTGAATTAAAAGCGCAAGTGGCTACTTTATCTTTGAGTATTGCAGAGAAATTATTGAAAGAAGAATTATCTAACAAAGAGTCTCAAACTAAATTAGTAGAGAAATTGTTAGGGGACGTAAAGTTAAACTAAGCAATTATGGCAGGTACAAGAGCGGCAATTCGTTATGCAAAAGCAATTCTAGACTTAGCAAACTCAAAAGGAGTTGCTGAAGCTGTTGATACAGACATGAAATCAATTGCTTTGACAATTAGTGCAAATGAGGAATTAAATACTTTTATCCAAAACCCAACGACTAGAGTTGAAGTTAAGGAAAAAGCACTTCTTGAAGTTTTTGCTAGCGTTAATGGAGTTACGAAAGGTTTGTTTCATTTATTATTTGAAAACAAGCGTTTTGAAATCCTAGAAGCAGTGGCATCAGAGTATGTAAAATTATTTGATGAAAGCAATGGTATTGAAGTAGCTAAAGTAACTACAGCGTTTCCAATGGATGCAGCTTTAGAAGCACAAGTTTTAGCTTCGATAGCAAAGTTGTCAGATAAGAAAATCACAATTGAAAAGCATATAGATCCTTCAATCATTGGAGGTTTTATCTTAAGAATAGGTGACAAGCAATACAATGCTTCTGTTGCTAACAGATTACAAGTATTAAAAAAAGAGTTAAGTAATTAGTTTTATCACACATTAGTGTCTAAATTATAAATTAAGATGGCAGAAATTAAACCAGCTGAAATTTCAGCAATATTAAGAAAGCAAGTAGAAGGTTTTGAATCTGG
>NZ_JAQWTM010000245.1 GCF_029242675.1 Flavobacterium sp. | reverse complement strand
AGACAATACCAAGATCGCTGAAAACGATTATAACCTATCGGTGAGTTCTTATGTAGAAGCTAAAGACAATCTTGAAAAGACTAACATATTAGAATTGAACAAGGACGTTGCCAAAACAGTAGAAAAAATAGACAAACTACGTGCTGATATTGATGCCATTATAAAAGAAATTGAAGCATGAGTGATTTAGATAAATTATTAGAAGGTGTAAAAATTGAGTTGATAAGTCTTGAAGAAATTGCAACATTCAGACGTGGTTCATTTCCTCAACCATACGGCAATAGTGAGTGGTATGATGGTGAAAATGCAATGCCATTTGTCCAAGTTGTTGATGTTAGTTACAATTTACAACTTGTAACTAATACTAAAAAAAAGATTTCAAAATTAGCACAGTCAAAAAGTGTATTTGTACCAGTAGGCACTATTATAGTAACTTTACAAGGCAGTATTGGACGTGTTGCTATTACACAATATGATTCATATGTTGATAGGACTATCGCAATATTTGAGCATTTTAAGATTAAAATTGATAAAAAATATTTTGCATATCAAATTGAAGAAAAATTCAAAATTGAAAAAGAAATGGCTCGTGGTAATATAATTAAAACTATAACTAAGGAAGATTTTAAAAAATTCCAAATCGCCATTCCATGTCCAGAAAACCCCGAAAAATCATTAGAAATCCAGCAAAAAATAGTTGCAATTCTAGATACTTTGACAGAGCTTATAGCAGAGCTTACAGCAGAGCTTACAGCAGAGCTTACAGCAAGAAAACAGCAGTATAGCTATTACCGAGAGCAGTTGTTTGTTTTCGATGAAACGAAAGTGCAACATTTGCCAATTGGTGAAGTCGGAGAGTTAATCCGTGGAAATGGTTTACCAAAATCAGATTTTACAGAATCTGGAATTCCTGCAATTCACTACGGTCAGATTTATACCTATTATAAGACTCTTACTGCAGAAACAAAATCTTTTGTTTCTAAAGAAACTGCTCTGAAACTGAAAAAGGTAAATACAGGTGATGTAATCATAACCAACACAAGCGAAAATCTTGAAGATGTAGGCAAATCTCTAGTATATCTTGGCAAGGAAACTGCCGTTACAGGTGGTCATGCTACAATTTTTAAACCCGGGGAGAATATCACTGGAAAGTTCTTTGCATACTTTACACAGACTACCAGGTTCGCAAAGGCTAAAGCTAAATACGCAAAAGGAACTAAAGTAATTGATGTTTCAGCAAAGGATTTAGCTAAAATTAAAATTCCATTACCTTCCAAAGAAGAACAAGAAAGAATTGTTTCTATTTTAGACAAATTTGATAATTTAACTACTTCCATTATCGAAAATTTACCAAAAGAAATTGAGCTAAGAAAAAAACAATATCAGTATTATAGTGATTTGTTACTAACATTTCCAAAAGATAATTTAGAAGTTTAATATGGCACAATCATTAAAAGAAATAGCACAATCGCTTATAGATGCTGATAAAAAAGTGCAATTGATTTATGCATTTAATGGTACTGGTAAAACACGTCTATCACGTGAATTTAAAGAATTGATTGCTCCTAAGAATCCTCAGAATGAGGATGACGAAGAAGAAACTAAAATCAAAATTTTGTACTACAATGCATTTACTGAAGACTTATTCTTTTGGGATAATGATTTGGAAAACGATTTAGATAGAAAATTAAAAATCCAATCAAATGCATATACAAAGTGGATACTTCAGGACCAAGGACAAGAGCCGAATATATCTGCACATTTTCAGCGTTACACAAGCGATAAATTAACGCCTAATTTTAATGAAGAATACATTATAAAAGATCAAGACAACAGGGACGTAAAGATTCCTGCTTATTCCGAAGTACGTTTTTCATTTGAGCGTGGGAATGATGAGCCTTCGGAATTTGTGAAAATTTCTAAAGGTGAAGAAAGTTGTTTTATTTGGAGTGTGTTTTATAGTTTACTAAATGAAGCTATTGAAGCATTAATCCCATTGGGGGAAGCACAAGAAGAACTAAAATCATTAGCCAACATAGCCGATTTAAAAAACAAAGAAGCAAAAAAAGCTGAAAGGCTAGCTAATAAAAAGGCTAACGAAGAGAATGAGAAAAAAGCAGGCATATTAAAAAATGAAGCGGAAGTTGCAAATATTGAATTGAGCACAGCACTGGAAAAACTCAAAAACTTAGGTGGACTATTTAATAATTTGGAGTATGTATTTATAGATGATCCTGTAAGTTCACTAGATGATAATCATTTAATTGAATTAGCTGTAAATATAGCTGAGCTAATTAAATCTAGTAACTCACAATTAAAGTTTATTATTACAACACACAACCCACTCTTTTATAATGTTTTGTTTAATGAATTCAATAATGCGGATTCAAGTTATGGATATAAAGTGAACCATTGCGCAAAAAAACGTTTTGAAAAATTAGCAGATGGTACATTTTTACTAAGTAACCAATCAAGTGATTCACCCTTTTCCTATCATTTATTTCTTCTATCTGAATTGGATAAAGCTATACTACCATCTGGTAATATTCAAAAGTATCATTTTAATTTTCTTCGTAATGTTTTAGAAAAAATGTCCACCTTTTTAGGCTACAATAAATGGAGAGATCTTTTACCCGAAGAGTCTCGCGAAGCATATTATAATCGTATAATTAATCTATCGAGTCATGGTAAATTTTCGGGAGAAGAGACTTCTATAATCAATGATAATGACAAAAGAGTTCTAGAATATTTAGTAAATCAAATTAAAATAAACTATCGTTTTAAATCAAATATTAATCAAGCTGTAACTGAAGAAGATGTCGCAATATAAAACCATAGCAGAATCAAACAATTTCATTGTTTTAGATAAATTCACCAAGTATTTAGAGGTAAATGAAGCTCCTGCAAGTTATCAAACAGAAGCGGCATTAGAAAAGGAATTCATTCAAGATTTAATCAATCTAGGATATGAAAATCCTACTAACCTTAATACTAGGGAAACCATGTTAGCTAATGTTAGAGTGCAATTACAAGCGCTAAATAACATGGTATTTACAAACAGCGAATGGGCTCGTTTTACAGAAGAGTATTTAGACAAACCAAGTGACAATACGGTTGATAAAACTAGAAAGTTACATGAAAATTACATCTACGATTTTGTTTTTGACGATGGTCATATCCAAAACATTTACTTAGTAGATAAAAAGAATATTGTTCGAAATAAAGTCCAGGTAATTTCACAATTCGAACAAAAAGGAACACATTCAAATCGTTACGATGTTACCGTTTTAGTAAATGGTTTACCATTGGTACAAATAGAATTAAAAAAACGTGGAGTTGCTATTCGTGAAGCGTTCAATCAAGTGCATCGCTACAGCAAAGAAAGTTTTAATAGTGAAAATTCACTTTTCAAGTATTTACAAATATTTGTAATTACAAACGGTACAGACAGCCGTTATTTTGCCAACACAGTAAAAAGAGATAAAAACAGTTTCGATTTCACCATGAACTGGGCAAAAGCAGACAATTCTTTGATCAAAGATTTGAAAGATTTTACAACGACTTTTTTTCAAAAACACACCTTGTTAAATGTATTGCTAACCTATTCAGTTTTTGATATAAGCGATACATTGTTAATAATGAGACCTTATCAAATTGCAGCAACCGAAAGAATGTTATGGAAAATAGAAAGTTCCTTTAATGCTAAAAAATGGTCCGATAAAGAAAGTGGAGGATATATTTGGCACACTACAGGTTCTGGTAAAACCCTTACCAGTTTTAAGGCAGCAAGACTAGCAACAAATCTAAAATTTATTGATAAAGTATTCTTTGTAGTAGACCGTAAGGATTTGGATTTTCAAACCATGAAAGAATACCAACGCTTTTCTCCTGATAGTGTAAATGGTTCAGACAGTACAGCTGGTTTAAAAAGAAATATTGAAAAAGACGACAATAAAATTATTGTTACAACCATACAGAAGCTGAATAACTTAATGAAAACCGAGAGTGATTTAGCCATTTATCAAAAACAAGTGGTTTTCATTTTTGATGAAGCACATCGTTCTCAATTTGGTGAAGCACAAAAAAATCTGAACAAAAAGTTTAAAAAATTCTATCAATTTGGTTTTACTGGAACGCCTATTTTTCCAGAAAACGCTTTGGGTGCAGAAACAACAGCGTCTGTATTTGGTCGCGAATTACACTCCTATGTAATTACCGATGCCATTAGAGATGAAAAAGTACTAAAATTCAAAGTAGATTACAACAACGTTCGTCCGCAGTTTAAAGGTATTGAAACAGAAGTGGATGAAAAGAAATTAACTGGTGCAGAAAATACTAAAGCTTTACTTCACCCAGCTCGTATCAAAGAAGTTTCACAATACATTCTAAATAATTATAGAATAAAAACACATAGAAGTCACGCAGGAAACACAGGCTTTAATGCCATGTTTGCCGTAAGTAGTGTTGTGGCAGCTAAATGTTACTATGAAGAACTAAACCGTCTTCAAAAAGATACAGAGAAGCCTTTAAAAATTGCTACGATATTTTCTTTTGCTGCTAATGAAGAGCAGAGTGCCGTTGGTGAAATATCTGAAGAAAACTTTGAGCCATCGGCGATGGATAGTAGTGCCAAAGAATTTTTGACAGCAGTAATAAAAGACTATAACGCCATGTTTAAAACTAGTTTTGGCGTGGAAAGCAATGAATTTCAAAATTACTATCGTGATCTTGCCAAACGTGTTAAAAGCAAAGAAGTTGATTTAATTATAGTAGTCGGTATGTTTCTTACGGGTTTTGATGCACCAACACTGAATACCTTATTTGTAGATAAGAATTTACGTTATCACGGATTAATGCAAGCATTTTCTCGTACCAATCGAATATATGATGCTACTAAAACCTTTGGAAACATTATTACTTTCAGAGATTTAGAGATGGCTACCGTAGATGCTATAACTTTATTTGGTGATAAAAACACTAAAAATGTAGTACTCGAAAAGAGCTAC
>NZ_JAQWTM010000302.1 GCF_029242675.1 Flavobacterium sp. | reverse complement strand
CAATCACTTGCTTTTTATCGTTTGAATCTTGAAGGAAGATCGCAAACGTCGGGATTTTTTGACGAAACATTACAAGCTATTGCTTATTTAAAACCATTTTTAAGTGAAGATGAATTTAAATTATTGTATCAATCAGTTATTACTCGATTCAACGAAGGAATGATTTATTGGAGAAATCGCGAAATAAATTTAAAAAAATCAAATACCTATCAATTTGGATTAGTCTGGAAGAAAGTAGCGAAAAAAATAGGTTTTTTACCGCTGGCCAAATCAATGTTTTTATATTTTAAATCTTCTAAATAAAATTCTTTTTGTTAGCCATAGTTATCCCTTACTATAAAATTCGTTTTTTTGAAGCTACACTACTATCGTTAGCGCTCCAAACCGACAAGCGATTTAAAGTATACATTGGGAATGATGCTAGTGAGGACTACCCAACAGTACTTTTAGAAAAGTATCAAAATCAAATTAATTTTGAGTATAAATATTATGATACTAATTTAGGATATGTGTCCTTAACGCAACAGTGGGAGCGCTGTTTATCACAAGTTCAAGGAGAAGAATGGGTGCTGCTTTTGGGCGATGATGATGTACTTGATGCCAATTGCGTGGCTAGTTTTTATGAGAATTTAGATAAAATTCTAAAAAATGAGATTCATGTAGTTCGATTTGCTACTGTGGTTATTGATCAGAATGACTTGCCTTTATCAGGACTTTACAAACATCCAGAATTAGAGCTTTCCACTGATTTTTTGATGCGAAAATTTAGAGGTGGAACACGAAGTTCTTTGAGTGAATTTATTTTTAAAACTTCGGTCTTAAAGGAAGTTGGATTCAAAAACTTTCCACTAGCCTGGTGTTCGGATATCTTAGCGGTATTGGAGGTATCAAATTTTGGATTAATATACACCATTAATGAAGCAGTCGTCTCTTTTCGATGGAGTGGTGATAATATCACTTCTAGAAATGATAATTTGGTTTTAAAGAACGAAGGTTCTTTTGCGTTTTACCATTATTTAATAAAAGAAAAAAGTGCCTTTTTCAATGAAAATGAAATTACTACTTTACAGAATCAATTAGAAAAAACTTTTTTAGACAATAAAAAAAGCCTTCGTTTTTGGAGATTATTTACCATATTATATTTTTCTCATTTCTATATAAAAAGCTATTTTTTATTTATCTGTAAAACGATGAAAATGGTGATAAAGAAATTATACATAAAAGCATGAAATTTTTAGTAATAGAACAAGATTTAAGAGTTTCGGGAACTAGCCAAGGGATTATTTCTCGTTCTTTTTTAGCAAAATTGCGTACGGCTTATCCCGACTCTATAATTGATGTTGTTTATTTGAAACAATACGCAAGTGAAGATAGATTAGATTTATTACCGGTTAATTCTATCGTAGAAAAAGTATTGAACTTAAAAATACCATTTTCGACTTTATGGCTTAATAAAATATATTGGAGGTTGTTTTATATTTCGCTTAAAGAAAAATACATTCATAAAGTATATGCTACTGAAATTGCCAAGATTGACTATAAAAGGTATGACCATATATTTGTTAGAAGTGCCGGTTTGGAACACGAAATGCTGTTGGCAACAAAAGACTTACCTATTTTAAAACACGCAATAATTAATTTTCATGATCCATATCCAGTCTATTGGTATGGAGGTTATACAGGGGAATTAACTAATTTAGAAATTTTTAGAATGAAAAACATGAATGCGGTAGTGGCGCAGGCAAAGACTTGTACCTCTTCTGCTACCTTGATGTCAAGAGACATGCAGTATTTATATGGTTCTAAAAAAAAGTTTCACACTTTACCACATCAGTATGCGGAAAAAGTTTTCGATTTGTCGGATACTTGTCAAGTGCTTAAAAAAAACAAAAGAGTAACAATTTCCTATCACGGAGCAATACAGTTCGGAAGGGATATAGATATACTCTTGGATGCGTACAGGGAATTAATTAACAGTAACAACAGTTTCAAAGAAAACACTGAGTTAATTTTAAGATTAAAAAGTTTTGAATATTACAGAATTAAAAAGAAATATGCCTCGGTATTAAATATTATAGTTCTTGAAGCTATAGATTTTACTACTTCAGCCCTAGAACAAATTTATGAAACAGATATTGTCATAATACTTGAAAATGGGCCTTTGTATTGTAATATTTTAGTTGGGAAAGCACCTTTCTTAGCTGCATATCATAAACCGGTTTTGTCTATATCTCCTTTAGAGAGTGAGCTAAGATTAATTATTAAGGATGATAAATTTATTGCAAATTGCAACGATATAAAGGACGTAAAAGCGAAACTAGAAGCTTTGATACTTGATCGTTTAAAAACTATAGATGCTGTGTTTCCATTTGGGAATTATTTCAGTGATACTGAATTTTTAAATAGATTGAATGTTGTTTTAAATTGATAGTCTGCTAAATGAATTGTAAAATACAATGTAAAAATTATTGTGGTTTATTAAAATCATCAAAAAAGAAGCTGTACTATGGGAATCATTAAAAGTGATTTTACAATTTTAATTACCACTAAAAATAGATTCGAGGATTTGGTTGTAACTCTCAAAAGTATTGAAGGGTTATTGAGAAATCAACAAGTAGAATGTCGGATTTTTGATGATGGTTCGGAAGATGGTACTTTCGAATTTGTAAGTAAAAATTATCCAACTATTCTACTTCAAAGAAACGAGATTTCCAGAGGATATTTGTATTGTCGAAATGTACTTTTGAACCAAACAACTACAAAATATGCAATTTCATTAGATGATGATGCCCATTTTGTAACAGAAAATCCATTAGAATCTATCCAATATTACTTTGATCAAAATCCGAATTGTGGCGTGGTAGCAGCACGAATTTTTTGGGGATTAGAGTTGCCTAACAATAATGTTTCGAATGAGTCAACGATGTCAGTTCAGAGTTTTGTAGGTTGTGCACACGTATGGCGAATGAAGGCTTGGCATGATATACCCAATTATCCAGAATGGTTTGTTTTTTATGGAGAGGAAGATTTTGCATCCTATCAATTGTTTAAGCAAAATTGGTCTGTGCATTATTTACCTAAAGTTTTGGTGCAACACAGGGTTGACGTGAAATCACGTAAAAAGAATAGCGATTATACTATTCGTTTAAGACGGTCTTTACGATCGGGTTGGTATTTACTTTTTTTGTTTACACCATTACAGTTTACACCACGAAAATTGGCGTATTCTGTTTACATCCAATTGAAATCGAAAGTTTTTAAAGGCGATTTTAAAGCATTACAAGCCTTGGTAGGAGCGTTAATTGATTTAATAGTTCACGTTCCTAAACTTATTAAATTCAGAAAGGGGTTAACATTAGAAGAATGGAAAACGTATCATGAATTGGAAAAATCAAAAATTTATTGGCAGCCCCAAAACGACAAAAAAAATGAAAAATTATAAAAATTTAGATCGAGGTCAGTGGGCTGAATTGAAATTAAGCGAGGTAGTTAATAAGCTTCCAAATAAAATAGTTAGTGATATAGGAGCTGGTTTTGGTTGGTTTCAACCGATACTTTCAAAATATAATTTAGAATGGCAACCGTTTGATTTTGTTCAGAAAATAGCCGAAGCTTCCCTTTGGGATCTTAATTATTCTGCACCAGAAAATGCAAAGCAACCAGGGTTTGTAGTTTTTTTAGAAGTTTTAGAACATTTATCCAATCCGGAGTTGGGTATTCGTAATATTGCCAATCACATTGTAAAAGGAGGGTACATGGTATTGTCAACCCCTAATCCGTTTAGTGCAGCAAGTAAATTTTCTATGATCTTTAAAAATCGATTGTATGCTTTTCAAGAAAAGCATATTGTAGAGCATCATGTTTATGTTCCTTTGCCGCATATTGTTCAATTTCATTTAGAAAATAATGGATTTGAAGTGATTGAAATGGCTACAATTGGTAATATAATGGCACCTAAATTTTATTTTAAATTCAATTATTTAAAGGACTTAGTACATTATTTTATATTAATATTACTCGTTTTGATTAAACCAGAATCCAAAGGGCACACTCAAGCTTATTTCGTAGTGAAAAAATAAATAGCCATTTTTAAATACAAATGACATGAAAACAATCGCTATAATTCCAGCTCGTGGAGGTTCAAAACGTTTACCAAATAAAAACGTATTGTTGCTAAATGGTATGCCACTTATTGCGCATTCTATTATGTATGCTCAAGCAAATGGGAATTTGATTGATGAAATTTATGTTTCGACTGATGATGCAACAATAAAAAAGATTGCAATATCCTACGGTGCAAAAGTGATTGATAGGCCGATCGAAATTTCGGGTGATCTGGAACCAACCATTAGTGCTTTGCAACATGTTTTAAAAAGTATTGATGTTATTGTAGATTCAGTTGTTTTATTGCAACCTACCAATCCATTGCGTCCAGAAAACTTACTAAATGAAGCTTTTGAAAAATACAAAAGTGGCGCTCTTGATAGCCTTTTTACAGTAACACGAAGTCATCAAAAATTAGGAAAAATTATTGAGGCTAATTTTATTCCATTTAATTATGAAGTAGGGCAGCGTTCTCAAGATTTAGAACCATTATTTTATGAAAATGGCTTGCTTTATATTACAAAAGCTACTTTGATTAGTAAAGGAACAATTATTTCTGAAAACAGTTTTCCATTTGAAGTAGATCATGTTTTTGCCCAAGTCGATATCGATACCCAAGATGATTTAGAGTATGCAGAGTATTTAATAGAGAAACTTAAATAGCGTAGAGAATAAAATTTATGAATTATATAGAAATAGCTGGACGAAAAATAGGCCCCGATTTTCCACCTTTAGTAATTGCTGAAATAGGTATTAACCATGAAGGTTCATTGGCTGTAGCCAAAGAGATGGTCGATGCCGCAATGCGTGCAGGAGTAGAAGTGGTAAAACACCAAACACATATCGTTGCTGATGAAATGAGTGCTGCGGCCAAAAAAGTAATTCCAGGTAATGCAAATGTTTCTATTTATGAAATTATGGAGCGCTGCTCCCTAAACGAAAAGGACGAACTTGAATTAAAAAATTATATCGAAAGCAAAGGCATGATTTTTATTTCGACGCCATTTTCTAGAGCAGCCGCTGATCGATTAGAAAAATTTGGGGTTCAAGCTTATAAAATTGGTTCAGGGGAGTGCAATAATTATCCTTTGTTAGAGCACATCGCTTCGTTTGGAAAACCAGTGATTTTAAGTACAGGAATGAATACCATTGAAAGTGTCGCCAAAGCAGTTGCAATTTTCGATAAGCATAAAGTTCCTGTAGCACTGTTGCATACGACCAACTTATATCCCACACCTATTAACTTAGTACGTTTTGGAGCCATGACACAATTGCACGAGGCCTTTCCAGACAAAGTTTTTGGATTGTCAGATCATACCTTAAACAACAATGCGTGTTTGGGTGCTGTAGCTTTGGGTGCAAGTATTCTAGAACGTCATTTTACCGAT
>NZ_JAQWTM010000241.1 GCF_029242675.1 Flavobacterium sp. | reverse complement strand
ATAATTTTAATGTAAATATTTTCTCTCTATTTATTTAATCTTGCCACTAACGTCACCGCGCTTGTGGATGTTTCGGACATCGAATACGAGTATTTTCGGCGTAAAGAAAATAATCTAAAAAACCATAAAAAATTAAATGGAAACTGAAATAGAAAATGTCTTTGAAAATCGAAAAGAATTTATGATTCATTTGCTGAAATTTTTAAATGAAAAACCTAAAGGAGTTGAATTAGGTGAATTTTTCTTTTCAATAATGCCTTCACACGGAATTGAAAATTTCCAAGAAATTCTTGTTGAAATGAAAGAACAGAAATGGATAAATATTTTAGAAACTCCAAGTTTTGGAAACATTGGTGGAATGCAAATTCCAACATCAACTGTGAAATATACAATTGCAATTGGCGGAATAGAATATTTAGATAAGTTAAAAATCATAATTGACAAATATAAAATTGTGAATAAAAAAAATTCAATTAAAATAAATGGAAATGTAATTGACTCAAACATTAATCAAGATTCCTTATCTTTTGAAAGCCAAAATAAGAATAGTGTAAAAAATATTCCTGCTGAAAATCCTAAACATAAATCTGGAAAAGAAAATGATATTTGGGATAAGTTAAAAACCATTGCAATGATTTTAGGATTTTTAACTGCTGTAATTGGAATAATTACGAAGCTTATGGATTTATGGTAGAAATATAAAATTTGAAATGACATAATGAAAAAATTGAAAATTAATAATTAAGAAAAGAAAACCGAACGCACAACAGCGGTTTGTAGAAATGGCGAAATATGTGGTAAATTCACGTTTATCTTTCGCAAGAAATTTTATCTTAGCCGAAAACTCTCGGTTACGAAGTTCGCCACTTCTGCAAGCCGCAAAACGTTGTAGGATATACGCCCAAAAAACCGCAAAAATCATCAAATCTTTTTAGAATTAGATTATATTCATTAAATTAGCTGAATGGATAAAAATGCAGAAATAGGTTTGGATTTTATAATTGATAAGTTAACAAATTCAATTGAAAACGTGATTACTGGAGACAGTTTTCAGACTGAAATTTCTATTCTTCAAAATTCTGATTTAAAATCTGTAACAAAGAAAAATGGTTGGCTTTTTAACTGGAGTGAAGAATTTAAAAATCCAGTTAGAGATATTTATAAACTTACAATTTCTGGAAATTCTAAAATTATTCAAGGACTTGTTAGTTTAGAAGTTAAATCTGACCACGTTTATATGGATCTTGTAGAAAACGCTCCTTTCAACAAAGGACAAACAAAAGTTTACGCAGGTGTAGCTGGAAATTTAGTTGCATACGCTTGTAAATTATCTTTCCAACGTGGACACGATGGAAATGTTTCTTTTCTTTCGAAATCACAATTAGTCGAACATTATGAAAAAACATTAGGAGCTTTTCATTTTGGCGGTAGAATTATGATTATTGAAACAAAATCCGCATTGAAATTAATCAATAAATATTTTCAAAATAAATAATTATGAAAACTAAAAAATTAGATTTAGAAATTGATAGTATTGGTGGAATAGGTTCTCTAACATTAGCTGAAGAAAAAGCTTTGAGTGACTTCTTTAAAAAGAAAAAATCAACGAAAAAGCCGACGGATAAAAAGAAACTCAATACGTAAAAAGTACATCCTACAACACACGTCTTGCGCCATTTGCGAATTTAGTGGAATTACCGTTTTTTATCGTATTTTCGTTTAGCCGAAAATACTCGTCTTCGTAAGTCGCAAACGGCGCAAGGCGCGAGAACGTTATAAGCTATTTTACCACAGATGAAAATAAAAGGTTTAACAATAATATTTTTTCTAACTCTGTTAATCACTGTTTGGATAAACTTTGTCAATTATAAGTTTTCTGTAATACCATTTTTTTTAGGTAAAGCAGATAAATTGGAAGGAATGATTGATGGATTTTGCTTGTCTTATATTACGGGTTACTTTTTTTATTTTATAAATGTTTATTTAGTAGAAAGAACAGAAAAAAAATCAATTTTACCATATATATCATTTAAAATCAAGTTAGTTTTAGATCGCAATAATCATTTTATCCAGGTTTTAAAAAAGGATATTAAATTAAGGAAAAATTATCCAACCAAAGAAGAATTTGAAATACTCCTTGAAAAGAAAAATTTGGATGATTTGAAAATATTTAATTTTGAAAAATATAACTTCCTTGAATACTTAAAATATAATCGAAATTCAACATTAAAGAATATCAATAAAATACTAAAATCAGGAAAATATGTTGATGAAGAATTGAAAGAAATATTATTGAGCTTAAAAGAATCGTTATTTTTAAAAAAAGATTACGCATTTAATTCTCAAGATTTTGATTTATCAAAAATGAAAACTTACTATAATGTACTCTATAACTATTCTCAAGATATAAAAGCGTTACAAAATTATTTTGACAGAAACTTAAAGAAATATTATTGTTTAAACTATCCAAAACATTTCCGAAATAAAATAAAAAACAGCTTATAACAGCCGTTACACGAGATTTGGGCATTTGGCTGAATTTAAAGATTGTTTTGTATTTGGGAAATTTGTGTTTAACCGAAAAATCTCGCATCTTTAATCCCAAACCTCGTGTAGCGCCAGAACGTTAGCTGTAACTTTCGAGCGACGAAAACGTAAAAAAAGAAAAATATTTCTTCCAATTACGGAAAACCGTAAAGTTAATTATTGCAAACTATTTATTTTTGAAACCAAAATAAACATAAACAATAAAATTTTATACTATGGCATTTTTAGACCACAATGGGGAAAGTGAATTTCCAATGTCGAAAGACAAAGTTTTCGAGGCAATGAAAAAAGCAATTCCGACAATTAACGGATTGAAAATTGAAAACGCAGATAAATTACAAGGTAGATTTGTAGTAAAAGCAGGAGTTAGTTTGTATAGTTGGGGCGAAAATATTCCAATACAATTATCTGAAATTTCAGAAAACAGAACCAAAGT
>NZ_JAQWTM010000259.1 GCF_029242675.1 Flavobacterium sp. | reverse complement strand
ATGTTTTTCCTCCGGCTCCTGCACAAGTATCTACAACACGCATTCCAGGCTTAACGTCAAGGAAAGCTGCAACTAATTGTGAGTTGGCATCTTGAACTTCAAAAAAACCTTGTTTAAAAGCATCTGTCATGAAAACATTTGCTCTTTCCTTCAGCACTAAAGCATCCGGTTGGTCTTTTAAATAATCGGTCTCAATATCTAAATCCATTAAGATGGCTCTCAATGTTTCTTTATTGGTTTTAAGTGTGTTTACCCTTAGGATCACTTTAGCAGGTTGGTTTTGAGCTGTAATTTCGCTCGACCATACTTTCTCGCCTAGTTCTTTCACTCCTAATTCATCCATCCAATCTGGAATAGATTCTTTCAAGGCTCTTACTTTTGATAGTTCATCAAAGCGTCCTTTTATTTTTCGTTCTGGTGTTCCTTCTAATTGTCTCCAATCCGGAATTGGATACCCTCTTAAAACTGCCCAAACCGAAAACATTCTCCAAAGGTTATCTCTGTCAAATGGTTCTTTTACTTCGGCAATTTCACCGTATAATCTTTTCCATCTAACGATTTCATAAATCGTCTCAGCGACAAATTTCCTGTCAGAACTTCCCCAACGCTTGTCTTTTTTTAAGGCTCTTGCAACCACTTTATCCGCATATTCTCCTTCATTAAATATTGCATTTAAGGAGTCAATGGTGGTATAAACTAAATTTCTGTGTAATCTCATTTTTATTAATTGAGGTGCAAAGGTACTATTAATTGATTGAAAGTTAAATTTTTAATAATGAATGTTGCTTTTATATTTTTTCATAAAAAAAACACTGCTGTGAGGAGCAGTGTTTTTCATGTAATCTATGTTAGGTTTAGTCTATTTTACTCTAGTTAACCCCATTCTTTCTGGTATATGTAATACCATTGGGAATTTTTCAATTTTAACCGAGCTACTATCTAGACCAAAGGCGCTTTCCTCAGAAAGGCATAGTTTTTTGATAGCAAAATAAGTGCTCATGATAATGTTTTCATGCCATTTTAAAACGTTGTCGTTAGATAAGAATTTCTCAGATAAAACAAATTTAAAGTCTCCGATGATATTGTTTTTATTAAGTGATTCATAACGACTTGTGATATCTACTTCACCATTTTTCACCATATCTTTAATAACTTCTCTAAAGAGTAAGTTGATCTTAGTTGGTTCCCTAAAACCTAAATTAAAATCGACACGGTATAAATCATCTTTCATGATTTCGGTAACACGGTATTCAGTCTTATAAGGTTCAGATAAAATATTAACGTGAACAAACCAATAAATATCAGCTCTTTTCGGTCTTTTTTGTAAAATAGAGTACATCACTTTTTCTTCTATTTCATCGGCTCTACCTGCATTAGTCATATACACTAAATGCGTAGCGTATTTAGGGATACTTAAATCAGCACTAAGCTCGCTTAATACTTTTGTGTAGTCGTTTATTTTAACAATTTTGGTATAGCTTTTATTTATTTTTTTAGCGGTAAACCAAATAGACATAACTGTTATGAGCACCAATGCAATAATTAGGGTTACGTATCCACCTTCGGTAAACTTTGTAATATTTGCGGCTAAAAAGCTAAACTCGATTAATAGGTATATCGTGATTAGTGGAACCATAAAGTACAATTTCACTCTTTTCATTATTAAATAGAAATTTAATAAAATGGTGGTCATAATCATACATAAAATAATAGCTAAACCATAGGCATGCTCCATATTGCTTGATTCTTCAAAATGCAAAACAATTCCAACACAACCAATAAAAAGCAACCAG
>NZ_JAQWTM010000258.1 GCF_029242675.1 Flavobacterium sp. | reverse complement strand
ATATTGAAAGGCGAATGGAAATTTGATGGATTTGTAGTCTCTGATTGGGGTTCTATTAATGAAATGATAGCACATGGTTATGCAAAAGATAGTAAGCAGGCCGCTGAAATTGCTATGAATGCAGGCTCTGATATGGATATGGAATCAAGTGCTTATGTGGATCACTTGGTAGCTTTGGTTAGAGAAGGTAAAGTCAAAGAAGCTCTTATTGATGATGCTGCAAGACGAATTTTGAAAGTTAAATTTGAATTGGGACTATTTGATAATCCTTATTTATATTGTGATGAAAACTATGAAAAAGAAACGGTAGGTAAAGCAGCTTTCCAAGAAGGTGTCTTAGATATGGCTAAGAAATCAATTGTTCTCTTGAAAAATGAAAACCAATTACTTCCTTTAAAAAAATCAGGTCAAAAAATTGTAGTAATCGGAGCTTTAGCAAATGATAAAACAAGTCCGCTAGGAAGCTGGCGAATCGCTGCCGATGACAATTCTGCTGTTTCACTATTAGAAGGGCTGCAGCAGTACAAAGGAAACCAAATCTCCTATGTTAAAGGTGCAGATGTCGTGACAGGAAGAACACAGTTTGTTTGGGAAACTAAAATTAATACAACTGATAAGTCAGGTTTTGCAGAAGCAATTGCAGCCGCTAAAGGGGCTGATGTAGTAATTATGTCCTTAGGGGAACATGGTTTACAATCTGGGGAAGGACGAAGTAGGGCAGAAATTGGTTTGCCAGGTGTACAACAAGAATTATTAGAAACAATTTACAAAGTAAATAAAAATATAGTTTTGGTACTTAACAACGGACGACCGTTAACGATTCCGTGGGCAGCGGATACAATTCCTGCAATAGTTGAAGGCTGGCAATTAGGAACACAAAGCGGAAATGCAATTGCACAAGTTTTATACGGGGATTACAATCCAAGCGGAAAATTACCAATGACTTTTCCTAGAAGCGTGGGCCAATTGCCTCTTTACTACAACTATAAAAATACAGGTCGACCAATAATGAATGAACCCGAAAGTGTTTTCTGGTCTCATTATACTGACGAAAAAAACACAGCTGTTTATCCTTTTGGTTTTGGATTGAGTTATACTAAATTTGAGTATTCTAATCTTAAACTAAACCGTGATATTTTCAATACGACTGATGAAATTGAGGTATCAGTTAATGTTAAAAACACAGGTAAGTATGCTGGTAAGGAAGTGGTACAGCTGTATATTAGAGATGAAATAGCATCAGTAACCCGTCCAGTTAAAGAGCTTAAAGGTTTTGAAATGATCGAGTTACAACCTGGGCAATCTAAGGATGTACTTTTTAAAATTAATAAAAAAACAATTGAATTTTTTACAGCAAATCGTAAATGGGAGTCTGAAGAGGGCGATTTTAAAGTCTTTGTTGGTACTAACTCTGATACTACGCTTGAAAAAAGGTTCAGTTATCGAAATGACTAAATAATGAAAAAACAAATAGTAATACTGTTGTTTAGCACGCTAGCTATAGCTCAACCCAAAGGTAAAAAATTGGTATGGGAAGAGCAGTTTAGTGGAAAGGAATTAAACGCGAAAGATTGGAATTTAGAAGTTGGTGATGGTTGTCCTAACTGTGGCTGGGGTAATAATGAAAGACAATTGTATTCCAAGGAAAACCATCATTTGGTTGATGGCAATTTCGTAATTGTTGCTTCTAATAAGGAGGGAAAATATGCAGCTACGAGAATGAATACCAAGGGCAAAAAGGAATTCACTTATGGCTATATAGAGGCGAGAGCTAAAATACCGCGTGGTCAAGGAATTTGGCCCGCTTTTTGGATGCTAGGAGCAAATATTGATCAAGTAGGTTGGCCTAAATGTGGTGAAATTGATATTTTAGAATACGTAGGTAAAGAGCCTAGTACTATATTCACTTCCTTGCATACCCAAGATAGCCATGGTAATACTATTAATACTAAAAAAACGAAATTTGAGGGCATAGAACAGGGTTTTCATTTGTATGCTATTGATTGGACTAAAGATAAAATCGATTTTTTCGTGGATCATAAATTAGTATATTCGTTTAACCCAACGGTGAAAAATGAGAACACTTGGCCATATGATAAGCCTTTTTTTATCTTGATAAATGTAGCTATCGGAGGTAATTTTGGTGGCCCTGAAGTTGACGATACAATCTTTCCACAGGAGTTTTTAATTGACTATGTCAAAGTGTATCAATAATGTATAGAAGTGGAACGGAGAGTTAGCAGGATGTATAACAATGTATTACCTTAAAAAATATTTTTTGCAACGTTAAAATGCAAAAAATATTTTTTTATTGGTGTTAAATGTTGTTTAAAATAAATATTTTACTAAATTTGATTAATAAACAATTAAAAATTATTATTAGCCTATAGTAAAAAACTACTTTTTAGAAAATTATCCCAAATTTCAACTATACTAAAAAGTATTACTATGATAGCTAATATACAAACCCCTGATGCATTATTAGTGCAAGATTACATAGCTGGTAATGAAGAATCATTATCTGTTTTAATCAAAAGACATGAATCCAGAATTTATGGCTTTATCTACTCTAAAATTGCAGATAGAGACACTTCCAACGATATTTTTCAAGATACTTTCATAAAAGTAATCAAAACGCTAAAATCCAAGTCATACAACGAAGAAGGTAAGTTTCTTCCTTGGGTGATGCGAATAGCGCACAACCTTATCATTGATCATTTCAGGAAAAATAAAAAAATGCCTTTGTTTAGAGAAACTGAGGAGTTTTCTATTTTTTCAATAATGTCAGATGACTCATTAACAATCGAGGGTAAAATTATATCCGATCAAGTAGAAAGTGATATTAAACGGCTAATCGACGAACTTCCTCAGGATCAAAAAGAAGTTTTAATCATGCGCATGTACCAAGACATGAGTTTCAAGGAAATCGCTGAAATCACTGGGGTTAGCATCAATACATCCTTAGGACGTATGCGCTACGCCTTAATGAATTTGAGAAAAGTTATTGACAAACATCAAATTGTTTTAACCAATTGATACTATTTTAGAATATGCTGCGTTCAATATAAAAACAAAATAGTTAGAACATGGCAAAAATTTACTCTAAGAATGCATTGGCTCCTAAGTCAATGAAACCTAAAAAAGAAATAGTTTCTTTTTTACTCAACTATTCTAAAGCGCTATCGATTGCCAAAGTGGGTAATCTAAATATCGAAATTATGGCAAACTAGGTGTTGCTAATCCAATCTAAACTTCCCTAAAATTATATATTTTAGGGAAGTTTATTTTTTGGTAGCAGTGGCAAGTACTGATTTTCTGCCAATCGTTTTGGTGATGATATCCTTTTCAATATCCCAACCTCGCGCTGGAGAGTATTCTCGGCCGTACCAAATTATTTGTAAATGCAAATCATTCCAAATTTCCTCAGGAAAAAGGCGTTTGGCATCTTTCTCTGTTTGAACTACATTTTTACCATTAGTTAAATTCCATCGGTACATTAAGCGGTGAATATGCGTATCTACAGGAAAGGCCGGCACTCCAAAAGCTTGAGACATCACCACACTCGCAGTTTTATGTCCCACGGCAGGAAGCTCTTCTAAATACTCAAAACTTTCAGGCACTTTTCCGCCATGTTTATCAATTAAAATATGGGATAATCCATGAATTCCTTTCGATTTCATAGGAGTTAATCCACAAGGACGTATAATCTCCTTAATTTCTTCAACCGACATTTTAACCATATCATACGGATTATCTGCCTTGGCAAAAAGCAAAGGTGTAATCTGGTTCACACGCACATCTGTACATTGTGCTGACAGCAAAACAGCAATTAAAAGCGTGTAAGGATCTTTATGGTCTAACGGAATTGGGATTGTTGGATACAATTCTTTTAACGTATTTATAACAAACGTTACCCGTTCTTGCTTTGTCATTTTTGTAAATTTATATCTTGTAAAAATACTATAATTTTTATCAAGCGCCTAATCCAGCTGTCTGTTGCAAGTCCTCCTTAAAAAACTTTTTTTCTAAAGTCAAAAAAGTAGCTTCCTCTGGTCGCTCTTTTTCGCCAAGAAAAAAACAGTTTTTTACCTCCGGGCTTTCCACGACCATCTGGGGCGGAACTAGTCCGAACAATAAAATCAATTACAACAAACTTGATATCAAAATACATTATTATGACAACATTAAAAAAAGGGGACAAAGCTCCTGCATTTTCAGCATTAGATCAAGACGGTAATTCCCATAGCTTAGCCGATTATAAAGGAAAAAAACTAGTAGTTTTCTTCTATCCTAAAGCAAGTACACCGGGTTGTACTGCCGAAGCTTGTGATTTAAGAGATAATTTTGAGCGATTCGAGGCTAATAATTTTGCCCTTTTAGGAGTAAGTGCGGATGCTGCAAGTAAACAAGCTAAATTTAAAGAAAAATACAGCTTCCCCTTTCCTTTACTAGCCGATGAAGATAGAGCTGTAATTGAAGCATTTGGAGTATGGGGACCTAAAAAGTTCATGGGAAAGGAATATGACGGCATCCATAGAACAACCTTTGTAATCGACGAAAACGGAATTATAGAGGAGGTTATCGATAAAGTGAAGACTAAAGAGCATGCTGCGCAAATTTTAAAGTAGTAGCCTCCAAATAAAAAAAAGTTCTAAATAATTTTAGAACTTTTTTTTGTGCTTAGTTTGCAAACAACTTATATTTTTGTAAAACTTCCGGTACTGTTTAATTTGTAATTTAAGTTTTCTGTAGTGGTATCTTTTACTGCTTTCGTACCAATTATATTCCCATCATCGTCATAATTCAAACCATTAATAGTAACTTTTTTAATCAGTATCGTTCCATCTTCTTTAATTGAGAATTCACGATAGTATTCGGTTTCAAAAACAAACCTACAGTCTAGTAATAAAGCATCGATTGGTTTTCCATCTGAATAACTATTTAGTTGCACATTGAGTACTTTGGTATCATTTTCACCATAGGAATGGTAAGTGATAACCTTGTATTCAATTTTATCTTTTTCAAAATTAAAGGGCGTATAAAACTTAAAATCTTTTGATTTATTATATTCAAACTCATTTTCTTTAACAGGAAAATTAAGTTCAGTAATGCTAAATGACTGCGGGTTCTCTAGCTGAACTAGTTCATATTGGCTAAGCTCTGAATTAAACTTTATGTGCTTTTCCAGTGACTTTGAACTGTAAATAAAATTAGTTGCAGGCAAAGATTGCATCGGCGGAGGTGCTGGTATTGCAGTGTTACTATCTTCTTTTTTACAAGCGCAAACAACAAGTACTAGGATTAAAAATGTAATTTTTTTCATTGCTTTATTTCTTTAAAATCCGGTTCGTATTTTTGAACATGTAAATGATGGTAATGATTAGTTGTTTTATGATCTATGTGATGTAGTTTATTCGTCTTGCGTTTGATGGTGTAGGTCCAACCAAGCATTTTTTTCCAACCAAATTTGTACAAGGCATCATTCCATTTATTCTGTCTCGAGTAATCTAATAAATCAGCAGACTTACTAATATTTAAGCTTGTTCCCGGCCCGCATCGTAGTTCCTTGGTAGCTCTTAAATATTTAAAATCACCATTATTCCCATTAATATGACTTCGACTTGGTTTAGAAGAGCCATCCTCGTGACTAAAGCCATTGCAACTTATATCTAAATAATTAACATCAAGCATGGCGCCAAAAAAGCTAGCTAATGTTTTTTCGTTTACAAACGATCTTCTAGAATCGATATTAAAATGGTATTGGTATTCCTTTTTCTTGAAGTACTTAGGAACAGTTTCCAAGTTAATCAAATTTACATATTCGCCCGGTTTACCTTTATAGGCAATCGTTTTTTTTATTTTGTATGTTCCTAGGTCAATGGATGTCCCTTTTTTAGGAAAATATTCGTATTTGTATTTATTTTTATTTGCCTCAGCTACTACTTTAGGAATGTGTTTTTCAATAGTTCCATTAAAATAAATTCGGTACGTTACTATTTCAATCTTTTTAGATGGGTTGCTAGTAGGATGTACTGACGAGCGAGACTTTTCATTTTTGTAAACAGTGTCTTTTAGCAAGTTTGATGCAGCATAAGAGACTCTCTTTATAAAAAGCAATCTAGTGTTTGTATTTGGTGAACTAAAGTTTGAGTTATTTATTGTGGTAGTGTTTTCTACTAAATGAGTTTTATTTGTTGAAATAAATTCTGAATTATTACTTACTAGTTTGTCTGTTTTTGCAATGTTAAAAAACAAACTTACAGCTCCTAAAATACTCCAAACCATATAGTGTTATATATCTATTTTATTATTTATTTCCTTACGTAGATTAATTGGTCGCTTGTAATTGTTTATTTGGATCATAACCAAAAAGGTAATGCTCCTTGATAATCTCAGCAATACCTGCGGGTAACATAGGTTCCCATCCCGGTCTACCTTCATTAATCATTTTTAATACTTCACGTGAAAAGACTTCAAGAGTCTCACGATCATAATCAGTGATATCAGTTACTTTTCCATTGAATTTAAAAAACTTGTACAATTCTTTCATTCGAGGGTGTACCTTTAAATTTTCAGAATTGATGATTTCTCCATTTTCATCTAACATAGGATATAAAAATACCTTCATGTCTCTAAAAAATAGTTTTCCGAAGGCCTCTAGAATTCCTCCACTCAAATGGCGGTAGTACTTCTCGTCAAATATATCTACTAGGTTATTAACTCCCATGGCTAATCCCATTCGGGCTTTAGTATAGTTAGAGAAATATTCAACTACTTTGTAATATTCTTGAAAGTTAGAGATCATTACCGTTTGCCCTAAGGAACATAGCAATTCCGCTCTATCCATAAAGTCGCGCTCGTCAATTTCACCATCAGATCGTAGATTAGAAAGAGTAATTTCAAACACAACAAGCGTGTTTTCTTTTTCTACCTTACTTTCCTCAAGGAACATTTCAAGTGACTTTTTATACATGTCCATATTTACCTTGGTTACAGGACGGAAACTTCCTCTCAAGGCTAGGATATTTTTTTTGTACAAAATGGCAGCAGGAAGGATGTTTTTTCCGTTAGGATCAAACATTACCGCATCGGTCATACCGTTTTTTACTAATTGCAAACTCATCAATCGGTTGTCTACATCAGCAAATCGAGGACCTGAGAAGTTAATCGTATCAATTTCGAGTTGATCCTTATCTAAGTGATCATATAAATAACGTAACAAACGTTTAGGGTCATTGTACTTGTAGTAAGCACCGTATATTAAGTTAACGCCAAGAATTCCTAATGTTTCTTGTTGTAAACGAGCATCAGTTTCCTTAAAGCGAATGTGCAATATAATTTCGTTATAATCTTCGTCGGGTTCAATTTGGTAACGAATACCAACCCAACCGTGTCCTTTAAATTGTTTGGCAAAATCAATAGTTGCAACGGTGTTGGCATAACTAAAGAACATTTTATTAGGGTGTTTTTCCCTACTTAAACGTTTTTCAATCAATTGACCTTCCATGGTAATCATTTTTTTCAAACGACTTTCAGTAACATAACGGCCGTCTTCTTCGATTCCATAAATAGAATCACTAAAATCTTTGTCATAAGCTGACATTGCTTTCGCAATCGTTCCTGAGGAACCACCTGATCTAAAAAAATGCCTCACCGTTTCTTGCCCAGCACCAATTTCAGCAAATGTTCCGTAAATGTTATCATTTAGATTGATACGGAGTGCTTTATCTTTGATCGAAGGTATTTGATTGATGACTTTGTCACCTTTTAATTTTATTTCAGTATCCATTTTTCTTTAAATATGGGTAATATGTTACAAAGTTAATTAATTAGGTTTCTAATGAAAGAGAATTAATCCTATTTTTGTAAAAAAATTAAATTGTAGTGAAGGTATATTTTTTAGGTACTGGTACATCGCAAGGTATTCCCATCATTGGGAGTACGCATCCAGTTTGTTTAAGTTCTAATACTAAAGACAAACGACTACGTGTTTCCATAATGATTTCTTGGCCTAATAATACCTTTGTAGTTGACTGTGGACCCGATTTTAGGCAGCAAATGTTAGCTTCTAACTGTGATAGAGTTGATGGTATTTTATTTACTCATGAGCATGCTGACCATACAGCGGGTCTTGATGATATTCGTCCTTTTAATTTTCGACAAGGTGAAATTCCGGTATATGCACACTCTAGAGTTATAGATAATTTGCATCAGCGTTTTGGATATATCTTCGAAACTGTCAACAAATATCCCGGTGCTCCATCGGTAAAAACAATTGAGGTGGTAAATAATCAACCTTTTGCTGTGGGCGATAAAATAGCTATTCCTATCAATGTGATGCATGGAGATCTTCAGGTTTTTGGGTATCGAATTGATGATTTTGCCTATCTCACGGATGTTAAAACTATTGACGCTGAAGAAACAAATAAGCTAATGGGCTTGGATGTTTTAGTAGTGAATGCGCTGAGAGAAGAGCCACATAGTACACATTTTAATTTAGAGGAAGCTTTGGATTTTATAGCATTGGTTAAACCAAAAAAAGCCTATTTGACGCATATAAGTCATCTTTTAGGTTTTCATGATGCCGTGCAAAAGCAATTGCCTCCCAATGTTTTCCTTGCCTTTGATAATTTAGAAATTACTTTATAACACAACCACAATGAAAAAATCGTTTTTCCTGTATGCCTTTATTTTAGTAGCGCTTATGAATGTTTTTACCTATATGTTTTTAAGCAAACAAGTTGAATTTGAACAGAACTTATTTGATAAGACCACCAAAAGATTAAAAGATAGTTTGGCATCTGTTACAACAAAACTGAACGATGCTAATTATTTCTCGTTAGAGAAAAATGAAAATGCTCAAAATTATTTTGAATCGGGAAATAGTAAAAAAGTTATTCAGTACGAAAAACTAATTCCGTTTGTAACAGAAAAATTATTGGATTTGAATTCAAACCCAAAAGGGAATCCGTATGTAGGTCAAGATCAAATTGGCACGAACAAATTTATCATCAATAAGGTGAAAGTATTAAATCACCGTTGGATTATTGCTGATTTTAGCGATGGAGAATATTGGGGTGAAGTGCTGCTCAAATATTTCGTAAATGATGACGAAACCATCACTTTTGAAGTTAACCAATCGTTACTTTACCAAAAATAAAAAAGGGTTCCAAATTTATTTGAGGGCACTGAAAAACTAGGCCTAATTTAGACAAGATGCTTTTTTAGGGATTAAAAAGAAAGCTTGTAACGGATTAATTAATAATTCTGTTACAAGCTTTTATTATTTTTGCAGTATTTTTAAAGAGCTTACATCGACTTAAAAAAGCTCATTTAAAGAATTAGGACAAGAGCTATTGTTTCCTATATTATTTTGAGGATTCTCTTAAGATTGGTGGCGAAAACAGTCATTGCCCCCTGCATT
>NZ_JAQWTM010000238.1 GCF_029242675.1 Flavobacterium sp. | reverse complement strand
TGAAATTGAGCATCACGGTCATAAATGTCACACAATAAAACTACTTGTTTCTGGCTATCATAATTCACAAAAAATCCAGAAGCGCTGTCGCAATGCGTCCTAATACTTACCTTAGGCATGCGCGGTCTTTCTTCTTTTCTTTCTATATCTGCTATTTCTTGAGCTATCTTTAAAACCTCATTAGTATCTAATACCGGTAACTGCAACATTGTTATGAAATCCATATTTGTATCTATTTTTATATTCATTACAAATTTGGAGCAATACCATAAATTTTTACTAACCGTATTCCGTGATATTTAAATCTAATCATTAGCTAAAAACTATTTCTTTCCATGTTAAAAAATAGTTGAAGAAGAAGAAAAAAGAATTTAAAAAGAAAACCTGCTCCCAAAAAAAGGAACAGGCTTTCAAAAAAAAAATAAACAAAACAACTTAATTATACCCCTGATTCTGTGTGAACTCTTTAGTCACATCAATCGTAGATTGCGGAATAGGGAAATATCTTCTAAATGGTTGTGAAAGCGGTTTTGCTGTGTAAGCCAAATCAAACTTTCCAAAGCGGATCATTTGGGGGCGACGGTACATTTCCCAATACATTTCAAAACCTAATTCCTTATATAATATTTCTTTATCGATTGTAGTAATAGCAGCACCTGGCTGATTACCGAATAAAGATTCTCTCTTTCGGCTAGTGCGCAGCATGTTTACATCAGCAAGTGCTTGCGCATTCATTCCTTTTCTAAAGTACGCTTCGGCACGCATTGTATAAATTCCCCCTAAACGAAATAAAGGTATATCTACATTGCTGGATCCATTGCCTTCTTCAGGATCAAATTCGAATTTAAAAATACGTGCCCCTCTATTGATTTGGTTTTGTGCAAATACAGCTTGTGATGGATTATCAAAATTAAGTTCTGGAGTAAAATCCATACGAGTTGTTGTGCTTTTCTCCATGTACAATGGCGAAACTTTAATGCGATTGTCTGCAGTCATTTCAAACTTACCCGAAGAAATTAGCTTTGGACCGTATTGTGGTCCAACATTTATTCCAGCATTAAAGTGGAACCATGGCAGTGCATTACTATTTGCAACAATATCTGTAGCGGGAACACTAGCTGTGGTACCGTCATTTTTAAACCAAGTTCCGTCACCATACTGATAGCTGCGTTGAAATCTTGGGTCTTCATGGTTACCGTTCCAACTTGCATAAAATTCTGGTGTTGTGCAAGCGGCATTCGTTCCTCTATTTGCTGGCGAAGCTTTTTGATTGCGTTCTACACATACATAAGCAAAACTATTTGAACCATTTCTAATGTAATCTATCTTTTGACTTACAGCAAATATCAACTCACTGCCGTTTGCATTATCGATAGAAAAGTTTTTAAAGTAATTACTTTCTAAACTAAATTTCCCTGAATTAATCAACAACGATGAATAGTAAATCACACGATCCATGTCAGTGCCGGTACCACTAACAGCCGCTTCAGCAAAATTAAAATTAGAACTCGCATTGTAACGGTCTTTTAATGTAGCACGATTTAAATACATTGTTGTCAACAAACCATAAGCCGCTTGTTTCGTAAATCTTCCGTGATGCGTAGATTGTGTTCCAAAATCAGCTAAGTCTGGCAATACAGCTTCAACATCTAAAATGAGATCATCTATCGCTGTTTCAGCTTTCAATACAACTAAATCTGCTTTAGGATTTAAAGGATCTCTAGATGGTGCTTGTCCAAATAAATCCAAAGTGGTGTAGGTGTAAAAGGCTAGCAGTCCTTTGGCTTCCGCCAAAAATAACTTCTTTTCAGGGTTATTGCTTTCTTCGATAGATTGAATTGCAGTTAAAGAACGTGTAATTCCATTAGTTAACATATTCCAGTTTCCTGATATAACTGCATTAGCAGAAGCCCAAGTAAATTCATGCATAGCACGCCATTTACCTCCATCACCCCAGTCACTTCCGCGAGTAGGTAATAATGCTACATCAGTTGTATATTCCTGCATTGCAAATACTCCTGAATGATCTACAAAAGTTCCATCTCCTAATCGATCGTATGCTGCAGCAAGTGCACCTGCCGGATTAGAAGTGCTTTCGCCAAGGACCTCATCTAATACTTGTTCGTCTAAATTTGTACAATTGGTAAATAGCAAAGCTACAGCGCAAATTGTAAAAAGGTTTCTATAAATTTTTCTGTGTGTATTCATCGTTTATAATTTTAAAATTGCTCCAAAACTGTAAGTTCTCGAAGTAGGATAACTAGTGTAATCAATACCTATAGATTGATTTCCACCGCTTGATTTCGGACTATTAACTAATGGATCGTATCCTGAATAATTTGTAATTGTGAATAAGTTTTGACCCGTTGCGTATAAAGTCAAACCGTTCAACCAGTTTAGATTTTTTAAATTGAAGGTATATCCTATTCTTGCTGTGTTTAAGCGAATAAAATCTGATTTCTCTAAGAAAAGAGTTGATAATATAGGAGCATTTGACGCATTTGCTCCTGACTCATAATAGTCTGTGGCTACATTTCTATCTGAAGCCAAGTTGTTAATATTCAGCGCATTTAAGCCCGTATTATTTAAAAGGTAACCTCCGCTTTGTCCAATAATTGACAATGACAAACTAAAATTTTTATATTTTAAATCACTGTTGAATCCGTAGTAGAATGTTGGAAGTGCACCTTCTATAATCACTCTGTCCGAATTATCAATTTTACCATCTCCATTTGTATCCTTAAAGATATTAGCGCCTTGGTCATCAAAGCCGATATGATCTAACATATAAAAAGAACCAGCTGCATAACCGCTTTTATAAATATTAGCTACCACTCCAGATTGTCCCGGTCCAGATACTGAACCTGTTAAGATTTCAGAAACTGGTAGATCTTCAATTTTATTTTTCAAGGTGGCACCATTTGCATCAATGTTCCAAGAGAAGTTATCCGTATTGATCACTTTCGATCCTAATGAAACTTCGAGACCTTTATTAATAATTTTCCCGTCAATGTTTGTCCATATCGTTGTGGTAGGACTTAAGGTTTGAGACGGAATATTTAAAATAGCATCAGTAGTGGTTTTATTGAAATAATCTACCGTTCCATAAATTTTGTCTTTCAATAAATTAAAGTCAAGACCAACATTATACTGAGTTACTACCCCCCATTTTAAATCTGGATTGGGTGTTCTGTTTACAGTAATTCCGTTTACTAAATTTAAATCATTATATAAATAGTATCCATCAGCACCTGACAAGGAATAACTCGCTTGTGTAATTTTATTCTCTACTTCTTGATTACCTGTTTGTCCCCAACTGCTTCGTAGTTTTAAATTATCAACAGCAGCGACATCAACTAAAAATTTTTCTTTTGCAATATTCCATCCTAGTGCAAACGAAGGAAAGTATCCGTACTTATTATTTTTACCAAAACGAGTAGAGCCATCGGCACGCATTGAAGCCGTCAAAAGGTACTTTTCATTTAAAGTATAATTCACACGTCCAAAATAAGATTGTAACTCGTTTTCTTGTGCATAACCTGATACTCCTGATTGAATCCCTGCAAATCCAGGATTAATTGCTGGTTTTACTCCAG
>NZ_JAQWTM010000244.1 GCF_029242675.1 Flavobacterium sp. | reverse complement strand
TTCTGCGTACAGGAAAAGAGCCGATCCTATGATTCATGTTTGGCATAATGGCGACCAGTTTGATGGACAATGCATCCAGGGATTTCGCAAGGAATTTGGAGTTTATTTCTTTACAGATGGAAGCAAATATATAGGTGCGTGGAACGATAATTACCGTGAAGGACTTGGGTTTAAAGTTGATAAAAGCGGCACTGTGATTGAAAAAGGATTTTATAAAGGAGGGAAATTAGAAATTAGTATTTAAACGACATAGCATGAAAAACGAGATAAAATTTGTATTGATTTTACTTTTAGTGAGTGTTTCAAATGCTTGGTCTCAAAAATCCTTTGACGAATATTACAATAATTATTTAGAGAGTTATAAATCAAATGATTTGGTGAAAATGAAAGCAGAAAGCGAAGGCTTAATGACTTATTATTCAGATGAGTTTGTGGGCTTTTATTTTAATTCCTATTACCAAATTCTGAAAGGGGATTTAAACAAAGCGCAAGCAAGTGCAACTCAAGCCATGAACATCCAACCTTTACTGGAATACGCTTATTATACGCAGGCTTACATTGATTTTTTTAAAGGAAATACTCCAAATGCGCTCAAAAATTTAGAATGGGCAATGCAATTAAGCACTTTTCAAGAAGCAAAAGATATTCTTGAAGACATGGAAAAGATTGAATTTTTTACTAAAAAAGATTTATCCGTTTTAAAAAACCAATGGCTCAAATATTATCAAAACAAAACAATTGATGTTAATAGATCTTTTAAGATAGATGCTTGTGTAAGTGGTATTTTGACTTCAGGAACAAAATGTGAAAATTTAGATAGTCAATTTGCTCAGTTTTCAAGTATGAAAAATGCAAATCCTTTGTTTCAAAAAATGCTTCCATTACTAAAAGCCGTTACTTATTATTATGGTGGTAATGCAAATGAAAGTATAAAACAATTTGAAAATTTTATAGAAATTAGTAAAAACTTTGCTGCTTTGTTGTCTAAAAGAAGTTATGCATTATACTTTTTATCTATCATAAAAAATAATTCTTACAATAGTCGAGGTGCTTTGGTAACCATAAATGAAGCATTAGCCGAATATGCCAAGTTGCCTTATGCTTCATTAGCTTTGGCAAACATGCAAATGCATAAAATTGTAGTATTAAAAATGCTTGGAGATAAAAAGGAGGAAAAATTACAAACAGCTTTTCAATTGGAACAAACAGCTAAAAATATCGATAACGATTATTTTAGAGTAAAAGCCTATAATTCTGTTGGAATCTATTATTTCATGGAAGGACCGCAATCAGAAATGGCAAAAGGAACTGAATATATAACCAAAGCTTACAATTTAGCTAAAACAGTTAATGATAAAGATCTTACCAATGAAGTAAATGAAAATTATGCCTTGGTAAAAGTGAAACAAGGTTTATACGCAGATGCATCAAAAATCAATGAAGAATTGGCTCAAAATTATTTAAAAGATAAAAAATATATAGATGCTCAGAATCTTTATAATAATATGGCTTTCATTCTTTACATCAAAAAAGACTACAGAAATGCCATTACTGAATTTGAAAAAAGTATCGCTTTGGCAGAAAATATTAAAAAAGAGTTGAATGCCAAACAAAAGTTAGAGTACATGAATAATGTTTCAGGAGCTTATACTGGTTTGATTCTATGTTATAAAGAAACCAATCAAACACATAAATTATTTGACTTACAAGAAAGAACAAGAAGTGGCTATTTAAAAGAGTTATTGAAAAACAATTCGGCTGTTGCCAATGTGAAAGATGCTCAAAATATGCTAAAAGACGATGAGTTATTATTGACTTATAGTATTGGAAAACCAGGTGAAATTATCATTACCGCTATTTCAAAAAACAAAGCTGAAATTAGATACAATTACCCGATAGACAACTTAATTGCCATCAAAAAAAATTATACAGACAGGATCAAAAAAGTGCCATCTGATTTGAATCCGTATATGCAAGATTATAATGTGGATTATGAAAACGGAAAATTGATTCGATATGCTAATAAAGAATCCAATTTCAAAAAAGAAGATCTACTTACTTTAGTACAATGGACACGCGATGTTTTGGAACATTCAGACAAACTAGAATATCAAATACCCCAAGCCGATTTTCTTCATTTTTGGTACAACTTAGTTTTACTTCCAGTCCAAGATTTGACAGCACAATACAAAAATGTCATCATAAGTGCTTCGTCTGAATTGAATTATTTGCCTTTTGAAGCCTTTATTAATCCAAAAAATCAATACTTTGTGAGTACTAATAATGTACGTTATATTCCAAATGTAACGGTTTGGAAAATGGTTTCTAACAGAAATTATAGTGATGATAGAAAATCAGTTATAGCTTATGGTGGAGCACAATATCAACCTTCAGGAAATGTAAAAACAACAGTTAGAACTATTGATGATTTTTATAAAATTTCAGATGCAGTATCAAAAAAAATAAGTCAAGGAATTTACAACTTCAAACCAGAATTAGAAGCTATTGGTTTTGGCGGAGCCAATTATTTAGCAGGAACTTTGAAAGAAGTACAATACATTGGAACACTTTCAAATGATGCAAAAGTGATTACTGGTCAAAATATGACCGAAAGTAATTTCAAAAAAGCCAATCTTTCAGGAGAATTAAAGCAATATAAAAATCTTATCATATCAACTCATGGTTTTACAGGAGATGTAATTCCTGAATTTAGTGGTGTTATGTTTTCGCAGCCTAATGGTGGTGATGGAAAAGAGGACACATTTTTATTGGCTCCTGAAATTGCGAAATTAAATCTAAATGCCGATTTGACCATTTTAAGTGCTTGTAGTACTGGTGTTGGTAAATTATACGGTGGAGAAGGTGTCAACGGATTAAATACCTCTTTTTTAGTAGCAGGTTCTAATAGTACTATGTTGTCACTTTGGTCAGTGGATGATGCTAGTACAGCATTAACGATGCAATTGCTTTTTAAAAATATAATTCAGAACAATGCCAAACCCAATGTCGTTTTAAATGAAATCAAAAGAGGTTTTATCAATGGTGATTTTGGAGAAAGAGTGAGGTCACCCAAGTTTTGGGCACCTTTTTTATATAGTGGGAGATAAAATGAGAAATTTAAAATTCTTATTTTGAAAACTGAAGTTAATGATTTAATCACACCACTATGAATAGTATTTTAATTTTGCTACTTTTAATAAGTCTTTCGGTTATTATTTGGCATATCATTAAAATAAAAAAAGAAAAGCAAATACATCTCGTTTTAATGTATGATTTAGAAAAAAAGATTGCTTTTCAAATAAATAAAAATACAGTAAATAAAAGTGAATCTGAAAAGGATGTTTTTAAAAGTATTTATTTTAAATTAGAAATTATTAAACAGCAAGTCGCTTTGTTGGAAATAATATCAAATCAAAAACAATAAAAAATGAGAATAGCCATTATTGACGACAATAGTTTTTTAATCACTTCTATGAAGGAAAAGTTATCTTTTTTTGAAGAAATTCAAATCAAATTCACTGCTTGGAATGGTGCTGATTTATTAGAAAAATTAGAAGCCAATCATAATTTAGATTTACTTTTAATGGATATCGAAATGCCAAATATGAACGGAATTGCAGCGACATTAGCAGTAAAACAAAAATACCCCCAACTCAAAATTATAATGCTCACTGTTTTTGATAACGATGAGAATATTTTTAATGCAATTAAAGCTGGAGCAGATGGTTATTTACTTAAAGATGTTAATCCACATGCTTTATTTAATGGAATCGTCGAAACTATAAAAGGTGGTGCTGCAATGAATCCTTCAATAGCTTTAAAAACCTTAAAATTATTGCGAAATCCTATTAATTTTGAAGAAACAAATAAAGAAGAAATTAATTTAACAGCTAGAGAAATAGACGTATTAGAACAATTAGCGCAAGGATTAAGTTATACTTTAATTGCTGAAAATTTATTTTTATCACCTTCTACTGTAAGAAAGCACATAGAGAATATTTATTCTAAATTACAAGTACATTCAAAGCTTGAAGCAGTACAAAAAGCGAAGCGAAACAACTTAATTTAAATTAGTGAGTTTTATAAAAAGGGCAATTGCCTTATTTTTTTTTTATTGTTTTTTTCAATTTTGTTTAAAAATAATTCCCATGAAAATTACAATCATCTGATAAGTTTATAATTAATTATTCTCATAATGCATACGGATCCGTGACTTACCAGAATTTTTCGATAGACGATAAGGAGCAACAAATAAAAAAATACCACGGAATACTCTCTTTTAAAAATGGGAATCCTATTAAGGACGTTAGGATTTTACACGATTCCAAGAAGGGTATTATTTCTAAAAATGAGTTAAGCTATGAGTACGACTCTAAGACAAATCCTTACCATAGTATTCTAGGAATTAATAAATTACTAAATCAGTACGAGTTTGTTTCAATCAACAACAGTCTGATTAGTGTAGTTGAAAATAGCATCACTAATACTACAGATGATCAAATTATATCTTCTGCTAAATTTTACAAGAGTGCATTTCAATATAATGATAGCAGTTACCCTACTGAACAAATTACTGAAAATGCAAGTGGAAATTTAGGGTATCTAAAATCTGAATATTTTTACGAATAGCTATACAATTTATAATGCAATTTAGAACCCAAATACCCATTTCTAAAAGTAGTTATCCAATTGACTATAATTCTAAAGTGGTGTCTTTGGGTTCTTGCTTTGCCGAAAATATGGCTTCCAAGTTGGAATACTTCCAGTTTCAAAATTTTTGTAATCCATTTGGGATCATCTTCAACCCTGTTTCAATCGAAAAATTAGTAAGTCGGGTTGTTGTAAATAAGTATTTCACTGAGGAAGATGTTTTCTTTCATAATGAACGCTGGCATTGTTTTGAACTTCATTCAGAACTTTCAAGTCTTGATAAAGAGACTCTTTTAGCAAGCATCAATCAATTACTAGATGCCACTAGACTTTATGTAACGCAGGCATCCCATTGTATTATTACCTATGGCACAGCTTGGGTCTATCGCTCCAATGCTACTAATTCAATTGTGGCTAATTGCCATAAAGTACCTCAAAGAGAATTCAAGAAGGAGTTGCTATCAATTGGAACAATTCAAGAGAGTATTAGGAACACAATCCATCTTATTAAAAGAATAAACCCTACTATAAGTTTTGTATTTACTGTTTCACCTGTGCGGCACATTAAAGACGGTTTTATTGAAAATCAACTAAGCAAGTCACATTTAATTAGTGCGCTTCATGCAGCAATTGAAGCTGAAGGTATTGCAAAAAGTAATTACTTTCCTAGTTATGAAATCATGATGGATGAGCTACGGGATTATCGGTTTTATAATGAAGATATGCTGTATCCAAATACGGTTGCAATTGACTATATTTGGGAACGATTTGTGGAATCAACAATTGCCGAAAAGACCAATGATACAATGAAGGAGGTAGCAACTATTCAAAAGTCCTTGCAGCACCGATCGTTCAATCCACAATCAGAAAGTCATCAAAAATTTGAAGCCAATTTGCAAAATAAAATTAGTAAATTGACTTCTCTTTATTAACACATGAAATTTTAAATATGTTAAAACGACTCTTGATATTTGCAGGTTTAATAGGAACAATAGTGTTGTTGTTTAAATTTTGCGATTTTAAAAAATCAGATGATTCGACATCGATAGATGGTGCTGGACTAATTCAACAGCAAATTCTGAACGTAGGAAAGCTAATCGTTACCGAAGGGCATTTCTCTGAAGTGATCACCTATAAAAACGAAGAAAAGTACTTAATGGGAATCGTTTCTTTTGATAAAAAAGCCTTGGTAGTTGTCAATGCAGATGTTACGGTGGCTTATGATTTACACCAAATGAAATACGATATTGATGAGGCTAACAAAACCATTTCAATCCTATACATTCCAAAAGAAGAGATCAAAATCAGTCCTGATATTAAATTTTACGATGTGGAGCAAAGTAAACTCAATCCGTTTACTGGAGATGATTATAATAAAATCAACGCTTCGGTTAAGGCTAGTTTAGCGAAAAAAATTCAAAAATCTACTCTAAAATCAAACGCTCAAAACCGATTAATAAGTGAATTGTCGCAATTATTAATTACAACAAAAAATTTGGGTTGGGTATTAAAATACGATGGTAAAGTAATCGAAAGTAATTCGGAGCTTGGTAAGCAAATCAAGCTGTAAGCATCAAAATAACTATTTTTTTACCGCAAATTCAAAACTTGTAAATAGCTCAATTTAGGTATTGACAATCTAAAAATAAGACAACAAAAGCTTTCAGGTTAATCTCCTGATTTGCTTGATCTTTCCTCAGTAGCTTTTTCTAGCTCCAAGTTATTCTTTGCAAGAAGCACAAAGTCAGCAAGTATAATTTGCGAATTTGCGGTCATGTTTTATCGTATTCTTTTTTCTTCGAAACCATTATTAGTAAAAGGCAAAAAATCTACATGATTATTGCAATCATTCTTTACCATGCCCACTTATTCAGATACAAGAATAAATTGCCGCTTATTAGTCAGTTATAACGAATTAATTTTTAATGCAAAAACCGCAAACTCAATCTATAAATAGTATGAATTTGCGGTTTTTATATAAAAGTCTCACCTAATTAAATTCTTCAAATAGTGTGTGAAATTAATCTTTTAGGCGGTCTCTTTTTCAAAAATCAAGTCCAAGCCCCCAGCGATCAGATGAGCCACTTCGGATCTTTTTGTTTTTTGTTGCTCCAAGTACTTCAATACTTTATCTAATAATAGCGAATCGTTGCGCTCCTTCAACAGCTCAGCTATTTCTACCGAAAGTAACCAATCTTTTGGGTGGTTTTGCTGAACACTTTCAAATATCGTGCTTAAGTCAGCTGTATTGTCTTCAGAATTTCTAATGATTCTAACCGACTGGTATAAAATTTCTAAATCGTCACGTTCAGCTGTTTGTTGTGCTTTAATTGTTGTACTTGAAGGCATGTGCGTAATCAAGTCAAAGCTGTTTACATCAGCTGGACCCGAGAAAGCCGAAACTACTTTTTTACCTACTGCCATATCATAAACGCCCCAGTCTGGTTGAAATAATATAGCGTCTCCATGCGTTACCGTACAGTTTTTAAAACGGATTAAGATAATTTCTCCTTGTAAGTTTCTTGATCCTGTTACAATTTCACCTTCAACGGTGATTCCTCCTTCAAATTCTAGTTTTACAGTTTTAGATTCTAGAATATCGTAAGCATTTAAATCTTTCGGACTCATGTCTTCAATAGCTAAATTGATGCCTTCCAGTTTTCCTATAGGGCTTCCAAAGCCGTCAGGATGTGTTAAAGTGCCATGACCTACTAATTCTTTTTCGCGGTAAGCTAATGCTGTTTTTCCTGTTGTTTGCACGTAAATAGGTTTGCCGTCCTGCGCAATCACATTGGTAAAAACGCCTGAAATTTGCAAGCCTGTACTCAACTCAACGGTTCCTAGAGCAGCCGAATTAATTAGCTTTTCAATCCCTGACAATCCTCCCGTACGCAATGCCATTTTATTGGCAAATTCTTCTAAAACTAAGTTTAAGTACGCAAAAGTAGGTGTAACGTACAATTGTGGTTGTAGTTTTGTGATGTCAAAACTCTGGTAAGCAGCGGAAATGTCATAAGGAATTTTAGTTACTTTGTCTGTCATGCAGTAAGCACTTTCACCTATCGATGACAATAATCCCGCACCATAAATCTTGGGATTTTCTACTGTTCCTATCAAACCATATTCGACAGTCCACCAGTGTAGGTTGCGTATTTGTGCCATTTCTGACAACTCTCCCATGTTGTTTTGTAAGTCTTCAACCGCTTTTTCGGCAGCATCAATCGTAGTTTGCGGTGTTCCTTCAGCCTCTTTTACAATTGATAAAAGTCGGATCGCTTCGTACATTTCGTAATCCTTGCTAGACGAAATCGCCTTGCAGCCTATTTCTCCAAAACGGCGTAAATATTCAGCATATTCAGGATTAGCGATAATAGGAGCGTGACCGGCACCTTCGTGAATAATATCCGGAGCAGGAGTGTATTCAATATGTTCAAGTTGACGAATATCTGATGCGATAACTAACACGTTATAAGCTTGAAACTCCATAAAAGCATTAGGCGGAATAAATCCATCCACAGCTACAGCAGCCCAACCAATTTCGGTTAAAATTCGATTCATTCCATACATACTCGGAATGTTATCTACCTCAATTCCGGTTTTTTTCAAACCTTCCAAGTACGAACTGTGCGCCACTTGCGAAAGATAATCTACATTTTTACGCATCACATAGCGCCAAACCGCTTGATTGATCGGCGTGTAATCGCTATAGTCTTGAGCTTTAATAAATTGCTTTAAATGTTTTGGTAATCGGTCTAATAAGGGATTACTTTCAATTGTTGCATTCATATCGAAAACGTTGTAGTTTAAGATACAAAAGTACGAATTCTAGAAGCCATTTCCCGCTTTTCATTGCAAGTTTTTGTACGGCCGTTGGTTTTTCCAAAGTTGGGGCAGGAGCTTCCTTTGGTCGCTCTACCACAACAGGAAAAAACAAAACAACGGCCGTTACAAAAAGCTTTCCATTTCAATCGGGGCTAGGGAAGTGGTGCTTAAATTGAAATGGTAGTATTCAAATTATTTTTTTAACGTTCCTAGCCATTTGTCATTCTGACGAAGGAAGAATCTAATCGAAAATGGTTTATTTTATTACCTCATCTAAGTAGTCTTAAAGAATAGGCGTACTAAGATTGCTTCGTTCCTCGCAATGACTTGGTGGATTGTTGAGAGTTTGTTTCATGCTTGCTTGGAGTAAATAGGTTATTATTCAAAGTACTCGTAATAAGCCCCTAGCCTTTTGTCATTCTGACGAAGGAAGAATCTAATTAAAATTGGTTTGTATTGTTTTTAGTACATGATTTAGTCTTTTGTTAAGAAATGAAACAGTAGATACGCGCTAAGATTGCTTCGTTCCTCGCAATGACTAATGGGGAACAGGTAGTTTATCTAGGTTAATTAACTTCAAAAAGTAATATTTGGGTTTTTTGTTTATCCGAAAAATTATTATCCGACACGAATAGCATCGATTGTTTACCATTGGCGAGTTTGGGACCAAAGGTGATTCCCTCAATATTGTCGATAAAAATACCTAAATCATCCATATTTAGAATAAGCTTTTTGGAGGCTAGATTTACAGTTGCGTTTTTAAGAGAAGCAATGTTTTTTACATTCGTAGCAGTAGTAAAATCACACAAGTATACCTTTATGGTACATGCTTGTCGTCCTACGGAGTAAGAGCGTTCCACAATTAAAAGTTGGTTTTTATCGTAGTACTGCATCGTGGATACTCCGTTTACAGCGAAAGCAGTTTTAGGATTTGGCTCATGGGCAATTGGATCCAATAGGTAGGCATATTGTGCCGTATTTTGGGTGGATTTGGAATCAAAAAGGTAGATTCTAATAGGGCCGCCTTTGGTCGTTGTTGCTTGATCGCCATCTTCGTATAATGGTTCTTCTACATTGGTATAAATGGTTCTAAAGTCACTACTAAACGTAATTCCTTCAAGGACACCATTGCTTCGTGGGCCTTTTTCTTCTCTTTGCATGTTGAGGTTGGAAGGTAGGCTAAAGTCCTTTACAAAACTACCCGTTAATGATGCCGTTTGTAAGGAAGGGTTTTGTATTACAGCAAAATCTTTCGCGATCACGCGAGCACCTTCGCTGCTCCAAACTACTGATTTAGTTTTTGGATTGTAGCGCATTTCCTCTGGGTCTATAGAGCTGTCAGGATATTTTTCCCAATTGCTGTAGGTTGCGTCCTTGGCATTTTTTAGGCTAACTACATTTTCAAAATTTATGTTTTGTATGGTATCGGCTTCGAGTTTGATTTTGGCAGTGTAAAATCTAGCATCATTGTAAACAGACCGATCATCGCAAATGAAATAGTATAAATCATTTGTAGAATCGTAATCAATACTTGATAAGCCACCAATAACACTGTTTTTGAATTCTTGATTGAATGGGATTTCAATGCTATTAATGAATTTTAGAGTAGGGTTAGGCTTGTTGGTGTTTACTACTTTTACAGTAGAACAAGAAGTTAAGATACCGAATAAAGGTGCAAGATATAGTGCTGTGCGCATGGCATTTATTTTAGATTTAAAAGATCGCCGTTTTGTGCAAAATCTCTAAAGTAGTTGATTTTGTAATGGAACATGTCGGCCATGTTTTTGGCACGCATTTTTGCCTCGTCGGCGATAGGACCTGTATATAAACGATCTACTGTTGCAACAAAAATTTCCATCCAACGGTCAAAATGCTCTTTATCTACCGGTAAATGTTTGTGTGGAGGAAAAGGACTACCGGAGTAGGTGTGTACTTCTAATAATATTGTTTGCCAAAACCGATACATTTTTTCAAGATGTTCTGGCCATCTATCTCCTATTTTTTCGTTAAAAACAGGGCCAATAAAAGGGTCTTTTTTAACAGTAGTGTAAAAGGAATCCAATACTGATTTGATGTCCTCGAGAGTAGAAATATCTGTTTTTGTTGTCATAATGCCGTATAAAAAAAGCCTACACAAAGGTAGTCCATTTTTGATACTTATTTTTAGGATTGTGGAGGGAATTGCGCCATTATTTTAGCAACAAATTCGTTAATTCGATTCTCCTTTTCGGCTTGGTTTTTAGTAAGATAGCCAACACCCTCTCCTTGCCAAATCAGTTCTTGCTTTTTGGCATCGATTAGGTCAATAAAAAGCGTACCCTCTGTGTTGGAAGTCGCGATCGTCTGTTGGCCTCCCCACATATAAGGATTCCATCCCCATCCCCAACCGTATCCCCAACCTGCGTTGAATTGGTTGACACTTACTTTTTCTCTCTCTTTGGTAAAAATATTTATTAACAGATCAGGATTATCACTTTTAGTCATCCCTTTGTTGCTTAATTCGGCGTCAATAGCGCGCAAAATTCTCTTTTTATCTAATTGTGAAATCTCCGCTTTGTCAATTCCGTTTTTGTGGAAAGCGTAGGTTTTATATTGTTTAAAATCAATATTTTTATCAAAATCAGAATTTACTTGAATAGAGCTACATGAGCCTAAGACAAATAAAAGCAAAACGGGTAAGAGTTTAATTGTTTTCATGGTTTGGGTATTTATGTTTTTAAAAATGTTCTAGAATTAAAAGTTACTCTAAGGTAAAAATTTAAATTTTTTCAAAACAAAAACATTTAAACTTTAACGTCGAAATTAACTATTGATTAAGCTATCATCTACAAGGTTTGGAATAGTTACTTTTAATAAAGGCTGTAATTCCATTGCTCTTTTTATTGCAAAAATGGCTCCTTCATTGCGCGCCCAACTTCTTCTGGAAATTCCGTTGTTCACATCCCAGAAAAGCATTGAGGCTAAGCGCTTTGATGCCTCTTGAGTACCATCAAGAACCATACCAAAACCACCGTTAATGACCTCGCCCCAACCTACACCTCCACCATTGTGAATTGAAACCCAAGTAGCACCACGGAAACTATCTCCAATCACGTTTTGTATCGCCATATCAGCGGTAAAGCGAGATCCATCATAAATATTAGATGTTTCTCTGTAAGGAGAATCGGTGCCGGATACATCGTGATGATCGCGGCCTAATATGACCGTGCCAATTTCCCTTTTTGCAATAGCCTGATTAAAAGCTTCAGCAATTTTTACACGTCCCTCTGCGTCAGCATATAAAATTCGAGCCTGCGAACCAACAACTAAATTGTTTTCTTGAGCGCCTTTGATCCATTTTATATTGTCTTGCATTTGTTGCTGAATTTCAGTGGGTGCTGTTTTAGCCATTTCTTCTAATACTTCGCAGGCGATCTTATCTGTTTTTTGTAAATCTTCTGGTTTACCCGAAGCACAAACCCATCGAAAAGGACCAAAACCGTAGTCGAAGCACATCGGTCCCATGATGTCCTGAACGTAACTCGGATATTTGAAATCAATATTGTTTTCGGCCATAATTGTTGCACCTGCACGTGAAGCTTCCAATAAAAAAGCATTACCGTAGTCAAAAAAATAAGTTCCCTTTGCTGTATGGTTATTAATGGCATCGGTATGTCGACGTAAGGTTTCTTGCACATTTTGTTTGAATAATTCTGGGTTTTCGGCCATCATACTATTTGCTTCTTCGAAAGAAATACCAACGGGATAGTAACCTCCAGCCCAAGGATTATGAAGCGAGGTTTGATCACTTCCTAAATCGATCTGAATGTTTTCCTGATCAAATTTCTCCCAAACATCAACGATATTTCCCAAATAAGCCAATGAAACCACCTCATTATTGGCTTTCGCCAAAGCCACTCTGCTTACTAATTGGTCTATATCTTCAATGACTTCGTTTATCCAACCTTGACTATGACGAATATGGGTGATTTTGGGATTTACTTCAGCGCAGACGGTGATGCAGCCTGCAATATTACCTGCTTTAGGTTGTGCTCCACTCATTCCTCCTAGACCTGAGGTTACAAATAAACCTCCTTGAGGAGTTTTTTTTATTTTTCTGAAGCCATTTAAAACGGTGATTGTTGTGCCATGAACAATTCCTTGAGGTCCAATATACATATAGCTTCCGGCAGTCATTTGCCCATATTGAGAAACGCCAAGAGCATTCATCTTTTCATAATCATCAGGTTGCGAATAATTAGGTATGACTATTCCGTTTGTGACAACTACTCTTGGTGCTTCTTTGTGAGAAGGAAATAAACCCATTGGATGACCTGAGTACATCGTTAAAGTTTGGTCTTCGGTCATTTCAGACAAATACTGCATGGTTAATAGGTACTGAGCCCAGTTTTGAAAAACAGCTCCATTACCTCCATATGTAATTAGTTCATGAGGATGTTGAGCAACAGCATAATCGAGATTGTTTTGAATCATCAACATTATGGCTTTTGCTTGTTCGCATTTTCCGGGATATTCCTCTATGGCACGGGTACGCATTTCATAATCAGGTCGCAAGCGATACATATAGATTCGGCCGTAAGTAGCCAGTTCTTCCTTAAATTCAGGTACTAATTCAGCATGATGTTTTGCGTCAAAGTAGCGTAAAGCATTGCGAAGCGCTAGCTTTTTCTCCTCTGCGGATAAAATATCTTTCCGTTTTGGTGCGTGATTGATTGTATCGTCAAAGGGTTTTGGTAGTGGTAATTGTGAAGGTATTCCTTGCTGGATTTGCTCTTTAAAAGTCATTTTAAAATTTGTATTTGTTAAATAGTTGAGTTATATATTCAGTACTGACTAGTCAACAAATCACTATGGATAACGAATATCCGACCGATGATAGGATTTAAAGATCGTAATCCTAAAATTTTGTGTACAAATATCCATTTTACAAATTTATTTTTTAATTGTTCCCGTTTTTTTGTCAAAGCCATAAGGACAATGACGGCAGCCACTTTTGCAGCAATATCCTCTTTTTAAATGGTGCTTTTCGGTAAAGCACTTGTACCCTTCGGGTGTATAGTAAAAATCTTCTCCTTCTATTAGTTTGCCTTGGTTTTCTTGATTTAGCATTTATGAAAAAATATTTTTTTTATCTTGAGATTTAGTATAGCTAATTTTGCGACACAATTCCTGATTTACAAATTTATTCTTTTTAGAACGATTGACTCTTCCTATTTGCATTTATTTAGAAATGAGGCTCTCTTCTGTTTTTTTTTATGAAAAGGAAATGTTTTTAAAATTACTTCCATATTTTCGTTGCCAATGTAAACGTACAGGTAAATAAAGCGATAACTAGTTGGGGATAGGTCAAATCTTCCGTTATTTGTAATCTTAGTAGCTTATGGCAAACTGTATTTTAGGTTACGGCTTTGGTATAACTGCTTGTCTGGGTTGTTTGGAATTTATTCACTACTTGATTCTCTTGCTTATGCTTATTGTTGTTTCTAAAGTTTTTGTTCCTCGAGGTTTTCGAGCTATCACTATATTTCCTTTTATTTTATTAAGATACAAGGAGGATAGAAATGATGCTCGGCTAATCAATCACGAAAGAATTCATTTGAGACAGCAATTAGAGTTACTTATTGTTCCATTTTATCTGTGGTATTCCTTTGAGTATTTCTTGAAACTAGTGCGCTATAAAGACAAAAATTTAGCTTATCGTGCGATCTCCTTTGAGAGAGAAGCATATGATAACGAAAACAACTTTTACTATTTAAAGCAAAGATCGTTTTGCTCTTCTTTTAAGTATATTTAAAATAGGATTTAGATGTGAAATATCAATTAATTACTGTAAGTAAAAAGCTTAATATGTTCATAAATAGTGTATTTAATCGATAAAAAACGTACTTTATCTATTTTTTTGACTGCTAAGAATAATTTTTTATTGTATTTTTGACAAATAATGGTAAAGATCTACTATCTACTACTGTTGTTCTCATTCATAATAAAATTTTAAATGTTTAGCTTATGAAAACATACTTACTACGTCCGTTTATTTTTTTATTTTTCCTATCATGTTATCACAATGAAATGCAAGCACAAATGTTTGTATCCGCTGACAGTTATGTTTATGTTAAAAATATTCCAATTTATATTAAGCAAGATCTACTGCTTAACGCGGCCACTAGTAATCTTTATTTGAGAGAAGATGCACAACTACTTCAAGGTACAGTAGCAGCAAGCACGAATAAAGGGTTAGGGAGTGTCTCGATCTTTCAGGAAGGGACAGTTAATAATTTTCACTATAATTATTGGTGTTCCCCAGTAGGAGGCTCATTAGCAACAGCGGGTAACTCTCCTTTTGGAATCACTCAACTAAAAAATCCAACCACTGCTGTGAATAGTAGCTCTATCACCATTTTAGCAACTAGTAATTATGATGGTACTGCATCTCCCTTGGCCATAGCTCCTTATTGGATATGGAAATTACCGGCTTCAGCAGCAAATAATTGGGCTTATGTAGGTTCGGGATCAACATTAAATGCTGGAGAAGGATTTACTATGAAAGGGACTTCGGGAACTAATTCGACAACTGTGTTAGGTGTACAAAATAATCCAGGTAAAAATCAACGATATGACTTCAGAGGTAAACCTAATGATGGAAATATTTCGATTCCACTTCTAGCGGGTCAATTGGTTTTAACAGGTAATCCTTATCCATCGTCAATTGATTTGTCTGCTTTTTTGACAGCTACAGTTAATTCTACTGGTATTGCTTATTTTTGGGAACAGGATAAAACAGTTGATTCGCATTATATAGCAGACTACAAAGGTGGTTACGGTACTTTTTCGCCGTTGGGTGGCTCTGGTAACGGGGTTTATACTCCTGCTACTTTTTACTCCTATGATGGTTCAGGAAATGAGGTGAGTACGGTAGGCACTGGAACAATATATAATAGGCGTTTTTCTCCTGTAGGTCAGGGATTTATGATTGAAGGAACGGCAAATAGTACGGCTACAATGAAAAATATTTATCGCGTATTTGTAAAAGAAGCAGCTGTCAACCAATCTCAATTTGAAAAGAATAGTAACAGTGATTCCAAAAGCAAAAAAAAGAATTATTTTGATGCGATCCCTTCAATATCTGGTAAAGATTATACTAAAGAAAGTTCTCAGGAAAGTTCACACATTCGTTTTAATGCTTTAATTAATGATCATGGTGTCAGACAATTAGTGCTTGCATTTGTTCCTGAAGCTACAGATGGAATCGATCATGCAATGGATGCAGTATCAAGTGATGAGGCGCCTGCAGATGTGTATTTTATTCTAGATGAAAAAGAATTCTTAATAAATGCACTGAATTTTGATGAAAATAAAAAAATAGCAATTGGATTTAGAAATTCGGCTGAGGCAAGTTTTAAACTATCGGTAAAACAAATAACTAATTTTACTGGAGCAAATAACATCTATTTACATGATAAAATTAGCAATGCGTATTATGATATCAAAAACAGCTTTCAAGAAGTTAAGCTACCAGCAGGAACCAACAACTCTCAATTTGAAATCACATTTAAAACAGATAAAACACTTGGGACTGCCGAAGTAGAAAAATCGGATTTCGTACTGTATCAAAATAATACGAACAAGAACTTAAATATTAGTAATCCACAACAGAAAGAATTGAAATCCTGTTATGTTTATGATATTTTAGGAAAATTAATTTTCAGCAAATCAGCTTTAGGGTCTAACACTAACTATAGTTTTTCGACCTCAGGCCTCAGTGATGGTATTTATATCGTCAAGCTAGAAACTGCCGAAAAAACAGAAATAGGTCAAAAAATAATAGTTAAAAATTGATATTAGTTTTATTTAGTTCAAATGCAATCTGAAAAGATTGCATTTTTTTTATGATAATAGATTTACCTTTGTAGAAAAAAAATTGAATCAAGCTATACCAATAATTTTTCCCAACAATATAACGCTTGAGATGAAGCGCGAAGATTTGATTCATCCCTTTGTATCAGGTAATAAATTTAGAAAACTCAAGTATAATTTGCTTGAAGCAAAAGAACAAAAAAAGGAAATTCTATTAACTTTTGGCGGCGCATATTCTAATCATATTGCAGCAGTGGCATTCGCGGGACAGCAGCATGGTTTTAAAACCATTGGGATAATAAGAGGAGAAGAGTTAGGAAGTCAACAAGATTTGAACCCAACTTTATCCTTTGCGAAAAGTTGCGGTATGCAGTTTGAATTTGTCTCTAGAGAGGCGTATCGGCTCAAAAGTGAGGAATCATTTATCCAAGATCTTCGAGATACATTTGGTGATTTTTACTTGGTGCCAGAAGGTGGGACAAATGCACTTGCTGTAAAGGGCTGTCAAGAAATTTTAACAGAACAAGATGCTGGTTTTGACTTTATTTGTTGTGCTATAGGTACTGGAGGAACAATTTCGGGCCTTATTAATAGTGCATATCCTCATCAGAAAGTTTTAGGATTTCCTGCCCTTAAAGGTGATTTTTTAAACGATGAAATTCGTATTTTTGCTCAAAATGAGAATTGGAAATTAATTTCAGACTATCATTTTGGAGGCTATGGTAAGGTGAATGAAGAATTAATCGCTTTTATGAATCATTTTTTTAGTACCACTCAAATTCTGCTTGACCCAATTTATACAGGTAAAATGGTTTATGGAGTACTTGATTTAATAGCAAATAATTATTTTCCTTCCGGATCAAAAATTTTGATGATTCATACCGGTGGACTCCAAGGAATTCAGGGTATGAATGAGAAATTAAGTCGTAAAAACGTATTAACAATAAATGTCAATGTTTAAAAGAATACTACTACTCTTCGTTGTGTTAGTCCTAGCTAGCTGCAATTCCACCAAATCACCCATAGTGACGACTAAAAAAAAGGGAGTGAGTTATGGTAAGAAATCAGGGACGGTTAAAACTCAAGAGCGAAGAGCACCTTATCAAAAAAAATCTAAACCAGTCGAGGAGGTCATTGAGTCCACATCCAGGACAGTAGTTACAAATGATCTCATTAGTATTTATGTCCTAAAATTTAAAGATGTAGCGATGAGCAACATGAAAACTTATGGTATTCCTGCCAGTATTATATTAGCACAAGGTATATTAGAATCGGGTGCAGGTAAAGGTGATTTGGCAATAAGCGCTAACAATCATTTTGGAATAAAATGTCATGTAGGTTGGAACGGAGAAACGGTGAAGCATGATGATGATAGTAGCCAAGAATGTTTTAGAAAATACAATGAGGCAGGAGAATCTTATAAAGATCACGCTTTGTTTCTGACGGGTAGGTCAAGGTATGCAAGTTTGTTTTCTTTACCCAAAGATGATTATGAATCTTGGGCTAACGGTTTGAGAAAAGCGGGATACGCTACTGATTCTAAATACCCAGAGAAATTGATTTCATACATAGAAAGATATGATTTAGCCCAATATGACGCAAAGGTTTTAGGACTTAAATATGTTTCTAAGACACAAAATAGTACTTTAAATCGAACAAATAATTATGATTTAGTACATGAAGTTCAAAAAGGGGATACGTTGTATTCCATATCTAAAAGGTACAATGTATTAGTTGATGATTTGAAAGAGAGGAATAATTTATCAGGAAATACCCTTTCGATCGGTCAAGTTTTAATGGTAAAGTAATATTTAATAGCAATAACAAAATAGAGATGTTATATCAAAGAAGTAGTCAGCTATTTGCTGAAGCAGAAAAAGTAATACCAGGTGGAGTAAACTCTCCTGTTCGTGCATTCAAAGCGGTAGGGGGAACTCCCATATTTGTAGCCAGTGCTAAAGGGGCTTACCTGTATGATGTTGATGGCAATCGTTTACTAGATTATATCAATTCATGGGGACCAATGATTTTGGGGCACGCTTTTGAGCCTGTAGTGCAAGCAGTTATCGAAAAAGCGAAATTAGGAACCTCTTTTGGTATGCCTACTGAACTAGAAACTCAAATTGCTGCATTGGCAGTTGAAATGGTTCCAAATATTGATAAAATACGTTTTGTAAATTCAGGTACTGAGGCTTGCATGAGCGCAATACGTTTAGCTCGTGGTTTTACAAATAAAGATAAAATCATAAAGTTTGCCGGTTGTTACCATGGTCATTCTGATTCGTTCTTGATTCAAGCAGGAAGTGGTGCAGTAACTTTTGGCTCACCTAATAGTCCCGGTGTAACAGCAGGAACAGCTAAAGATACTTTGTTAGCAACGTACAACGATTTAGATAATGTAAAGGCATTAATCGAAGCAAATAAAAATGAAATTGCCGCTATTATTGTGGAACCTGTTGCAGGTAATATGGGTTGCATTCCACCTCAAGAAGGGTTTCTTGAAGGTCTACGAACTTTATGTACGGAAAACGGTATTTTATTAATCTTTGATGAGGTAATGACAGGCTTTAGATTAGCTAAAGGAGGCGTGCAACAACTATTAAATGTAAATGCAGATATCGTTTGTTTTGGTAAAGTAATTGGTGGTGGTTTGCCAGTAGGTGCTTTTGCTGCCCGACACGAAATAATGAATTTTCTGGCTCCATTAGGTCCAGTATATCAAGCAGGAACTTTATCAGGTAACCCGCTTGCTATGGCAGCTGGATTGACGATGTTGCAATCATTAAATGAAGATTCTGAAGTTTTCGAACGATTAGCAGCTAAAACAGCCTATTTGCATGTTGGATTAGAAAAAGTATTAAAAGAAAATAACATAGACTTTACGATCAATAGAATCGGTTCTATGATATCGGTACATTTTGACGCAAGTCCAGTTACTGATTTTAAATCTGCTGCAAAGGGAGATAATGATACGTTCAAAAAGTTTTTCCATGGCATGCTTCAAGCTGGGGTATATATCGCACCTTCTGCTTATGAATCTTGGTTTATAACGGATGCATTGACTTATGAAGATCTTGATTTCACGATAAGTGCGGCTCATAAAGTAGCACAAACACTTTAAGTAAAAAAGAGCTTCGATTTATAAGAGGGCACTGAAAAACTAGGCCTAATTTAGACAAGATGCTTTTTTAGGGATTAAAAAGAAAGCTTGTAACGGATTAATTAATAATTCTGTTACAAGCTTTTTTTATTTTTGCAGTATTTTTAAAGAGCTTACATCGACTTA
>NZ_JAQWTM010000229.1 GCF_029242675.1 Flavobacterium sp. | reverse complement strand
ATTGATTTTTCTTTAAAAAGTTATAGTTGATACCCACGTATTCAATCGAAAAAACTGACTGCGTGTAGTTAAGAATCACTTCCTTGGTACGGGAGATCACTTTCGACAAAGGGGAATCCTCATCATTTGGATTAATCGATTTATTAAAAATTCGAAAGTCACTAAGATACAAAGTTGGCGATATATCCGTTTTTTTAATTTGCTCGGGCTTAAAGTAATTCATCCCTTCATACCCACCAAAATATAACTGTCCGCTATCGTCTTTGAATACTGCGTTATTATTAAATTCGTTAACGATCAAACCATCGTCCTTGTTAAAATTAGTGCTTTTTTTATTTTTAAAATCGAGTTTCGTCAAGCCCATACCACCACTTACCCACAAACAACCACTATTATCAGCGATGATAGCACGTACAGATCGCTCTTTAAAACCTGGAAAATCATCGTAGTTGGAAAACAACTTGGATTTCTTATTGTAACTAAACAAGCCGCCGCCATCGGTACCAATCCAAATCGTTTTATCACCTGATTCATACACTGATAATATAGTTTGAATACTATTGTGTTTAGTCCTATTCTTAATCATAGCCTCACGCATGGATGTAACCACAAAACTATTTTGTTTCTCAACATGAACTTTATATAATCCTAAAATAGTACCCACCCAAACATCGTTATCTGAATCAACAAATACTTTTCGAACGTAAGCTACATCAAGTCCACTGGCTACAAATGGTTTAGTATCGCAATGAACGAAGCTATTATTGGTAGGATCGTAATAATGCAATCCTTTGATAAAAGTTCCAATCCATATACGACCAGAGGCGTCTTCAGAAAAACTAAATACTCGATTGGACCGCAATGTTGCTGTATTGAATGTATTGTAATTTATAAATCGAGTGCTTCCGCTTTTTAGCAAATAGATCCCACCGCTCCAACTACCAACCCAAATATTTTGTTTACTATCTATGAAAACAGTCTGTATATCCTCTGAAGTTAAGCCGGAATAATAGTTTTGGTTTTTTTGATTAACATGAATCATTTTTTTTGCCGCTGGATCATAAATATCCAAACCGCCTCCTTCGGTACTAATAATTAATTTTCCGCTTTTATCACGCACAACTGCCGTTACAAAGCTGGTTTGTAGTGAGTTTTCATTATTTAAGAGTGATTCAACTGCTTTAAATTTATTGTTTGGCTTAGCAAAAACACCTAAGCCCTTGTTGTAGTACCCCAACCACAGTCGGTTTTCTTTATCTTGGTACAAAGACCAAACAGAATTGGATTTGAGACTGAAATTATTGTATTTACTATACAAGTATTGCTTTACAACTTGCCCTTTGTGATTAACGATAAGTAGCCCGTCATTTTCAGTACCACAAACCATATCTCCGTTTTTACTTTGTATCAGAGAGAGTATCTTATTTTTACTAACAAGATAGTTATTGTAATGAAAGTTATCCATGTCGGTTTGAATTTTTAACAAACCTTGATTTGTTGTACCCACCCATAACATACCATAACTATCCAAGGCCAATGTTTCAATTTCGAAATTGATTGGCTCTTTTTTGAACTTATCTTTGTAGACTTGCGCTACGTTCCCGCTTGAATCAATGGAATAAAGGCCAAATCCAGTACCTAAAAATATCGTTCCTTGCTTGTTTTTTATAGAATAATTGACTTGGAGATTTTTTTGTTTTAGCAATCTTGAATTAAGGATACCCACTTGCAGTGTTTTAGTATTTAACTTAAAAACACCAAAACCGTAGGTCCCTAAAATCAAATTTCCGTGGTTATCCTCCACAATAGTTTTGACTGATATAGGCTCATCATAGCCTTTTGCTACAGCGTCCTGAATATTTATTTTAGTGAAATTATCCAGGTCTCGATTGTATAGGCATAAACCCTCATCAGTACCGATCCATAATTTATTATTACGATCAACATAGGTCGCATAAATTAAATTGCTATTGATTGTCCCGTTTACTTTTGCACTGTATTCGTAGCCGTAATAATGCACGCCGTCGTAACGATATAATCCAGCACCATTGGTTCCTACCCAAATGAAACCATTTTCATCTTGATTAATAGATGAAATAGCCCTTTGCGAATTAGCCTCGGGGATACTTTGAAATTGATAATTTTCAAATTTATTTTGTGAGGCTACTAATGCGGAGACAAATAAAAATAGCGTACAAATAGCGTAATGTAATTTATTGGTCATAGGTAGGTAAGTGTCTAAATTTTGTTCGAAAATAACAATAATAAAAGATGCAAAACGATATTGTATATAAAAACAGTAATTCGTTTAAAAATAAATACCAAATCTACATTTAAGTCAAAAACCTGAGCTCGATTATTTACATTACAAATAATCGCGCCCAGGTTATAATTTACTGTAGTAGGCAAGCTACTTTGAAAACCATAAGCGGTTCAAAGTGCTTTTCTAACTACTATTTTAATTCAAATTTATTTGTAAGTCCCTCGTTAGAATTCCATCCGATCATTACATTAAAAACTCCGGGTTCAACTAAATAGTTTCCTTGGTTGTCATAGAATCCTAATTCTTGTTCTGTTAATGTGAATTTTACCGTTTTGGTTTCTCCTTTTTTCAAAGCTACTAATTCAAACCCTTTTAATTCTTTTACTGGTCGAACAATGCTCGCCGCAACATCATTAATATACAACTGAACTACTTCCTTTCCGTCAACACTACCGGTATTAGTTACCTCAACTGACAATTCAATCTTGTCTCCTTTTTTATATGAACTTTTGTTCATTTTCAAGTTTTTATATTCGAATGAGGTATAACTCAAACCGAAACCAAAAGGATATAAAGGTGTTTTTTCGACATCACTATAATGGGACCAAAAAACATTTTTATCCTTATCTACTGGTCTACCTGTGCTGTATGAATTGTAGTAGATAGGACACTGTCCTACGTTTCTAGGGAAAGACATCGGTAATTTTCCACTTGGATTGTAATCTCCATAAAGCACTTGTGCAATCGCATTACCCGATTGTGTTCCTAATTGCCATCCTTCAACAATAGCTGGTATGTTTTCAGCTGCCCAAGGAATAGATAAAGGACGTCCATTGTTTAAAACTAATACGATATTAGGATTCACTTTGTAAACCTCCTCTAATAATTGTTGTTGGTTCCCTGGCAAACCAAGTTCTGTTCTACTACGACCTTCACCACTTTGAAAGCCAATTTCCCCTAAAACCATCACTACTACCTCTGCTTCTTCGGCCGCTTTTTTTGCTGCTTCAAATCCAGAAAAGTCAGTAGAATTTATTTCGACTTCGTTTACAAAAACTTGTTTGTTAGTTGCAACTTCTGTTCCTTTAGCATAAACCAAACTATTGTTTTTGTACTGTTGCATTCCTTCAAGTACAGATACAGCTGTATCGTCATCTGCCGCTATTCGCCAACTACCTAATGGACTATTTTTATCACTAGCCAAAGCACCAATCAAAGCAATCTTTACTCCCGATTTCTTCAATGGCAATAGATTTTTATCATTTTTAAGCAATACAATTGACTTCTTTGCCATATCCAAGACATCATCATTGTTTGCTTTACTTCCAATACTTGCTTTCTCACGTGCTTCGTCACAATATTTATAAGGATCATCAAACAAACCCAATTCGAATTTTACACGTAGGATGCGACGTGTAGCATCGTCAATTACAGACTCTTTTACCAATCCTTTTTTTACTAAAGAAACCAATTCCGTCACATAAATATGTGATTCCATATCCATATCAGATCCTGCGATCGCCGCTTTTTTGGCAGCATCTGCTCCATCCGCAGCATATCCGTGCGTAATCATTTCAGCAATGGAAGCCCAGTCCGAAACTACAAAACCTTTAAAACCCCATGCACCTTTCAAAATATCTCTTTGTAAAAAGCTGTTTCCAGTTGCTGGAACTCCGTTTAAGGTATTAAATGAATTCATAAAAGTACGTACACCTGCATCCACAGCCGCTTTAAAAGGTGGTAAAACCGAATTGTACAATTTAGAATTACTCATATCGACAATGTTATACTCCTTTCCAGCTTCTACAAATCCGTAGGCAGCAAAGTGTTTAGCACAGGCAGCAATGGTTGTAAAATCGTCCAATCGATCACCTTGAAAACCTTTTACTCTGGCAGTTGCGATTTTACTTCCTAGGTAGGGATCTTCTCCAGCACCTTCCATCACACGTCCCCATCGTGCATCATTTGCAATGTCTACATTAGGGCCGAAAGTCCAGTTTAATCCGGACGATGCTGCTTCATCAGCAGCAACACGAGCTGAGTTTTTTATCGCTAACAAGTCCCAGCTTGCGGCCTCGGCCAGCGGAATTGGACTTAATGTCTTATATCCATGAATTACATCAAAACCAAAAAGCAAAGGAATCCCTAAGCGAGTTTCTTCAACTGCAATCTTTTGAACTGCTCGTACTTCTTTAACTCCACGCACACTTAAAAGAGAACCTACCCAACCATTTTTAATATGAATGTATTTTTCTTCCTCAGAGCCGCCTACCGGTTTTGGACCTGTAAAATCCCACGAACCATTGTATTGATTCATTTGACCTACTTTTTCTTCTAAGGTCATTTCTTTCATTAAAAGCGTAATACGCTCTTCAATTGATTTGGATGTGTCCAAATGTTTTTTCGATTGTGCAATTCCGTTTGACAAGACAAAAAGCATGGCAAACGCAAGTGTATGAACTTGCTTATTCATTCGTTTATAGTTTAGTTTATTATTCTTTAGTTTTAAAATCAAATCAGTTACCATTAAACCCTACTAACTCTGGACTTCTCCCTCGTAAGAAGCTAAAAATGCAACATGTATTGCTATTTTGACTATAATTTACTTGTTGCACTGTAGTTTTCTATTAGTAAAAACACTATCCGCAGTAAAAAATATAAAAATTTTATAAAATCATAATTATAAAAGCAAATTTTTAGTAAAAACACAAATACAAGGTTGTAAATATAAGGCTGAGGAGCAGATACCAACAACCACATTTGAAGCATATTTAGCAACAATTGATGTAAAACTAGATCGTTTATCCTAAAAATTAAAAAGACATACGTTTCTATGTAGAAACGCATTCATCCTACCACAAATTGTTTCAGCTCCTACTATCCTAATGGACTACATCAAATTGAAAAACAATTTTGTTCTTATAAACGGCATTAGGATGCAAAATTGAATTTGGAAAAGTACTAGTATTGGGTGCATCAGGAAAATTTTGAGGTTCAAAACAAATAGCAGGAAAAGGGCCTAATCCTAATTTATTTTTAA
>NZ_JAQWTM010000224.1 GCF_029242675.1 Flavobacterium sp. | reverse complement strand
CAGTAAGTCCGGATGACTTAAAACTCATCAAAATTGTAGATACTGAGGACGAAGTAGTCGAGGTGTTGGACGCTTTTTATAAGAAATACAATTTGAAACCTAATTTTTAACTAGAAGAGCTGTTTTACGACAGCTCTTTTTTGTTATTTTAGCTATCCACAAGCTACTCATAACTTTTATACGTATGTATTGATACGACTTTAAACCTACTATTCATTGAGAACGATTCGGATTTTGACCTTTTTATGCATTGCTTTATTGGCTTCAATAAAACAGTACGGGCAACATCGTTCTCAACTTTTTGTAACTGTTAATGACAAGACCCACAGTTTGGAGGTGAAGCAGGAACTTTATTTTGTTAACGATACGGGTGATAGCCTCGATCAGATTGTTTTAAACGATTGGAATAACGCTTACGCAAATGTTAATTCGCCCTTGGCCAAACGCTTTTCGGATGAATTCTACCGTGGGTTTCACCTCTCTAGCAGTGACGAAAAAGGCAGTACAGGTTTAATTTCAATTATTGGTCCTGATAACACTGTTTTACCTTGGCAAAGAAGCGCCGATCATCCAGATGTTATAACTTTGGCTTTGCAAGAAAAGCTAGCGCCTCAGGAAGAAATTCAGTTGTCACTGACTTATACTGTGAAAATTCCAAGTGATAAATTTACTAGATATGGATACAGCAATACGGGTACAATGGTGCTCAAAAATTGGTTTCTGACGCCTGCACGCTACGAAAACCATCAATTTATAAGCTACAGTAACGAAAATCTAGATGATAGTGCTAATGCGCCCTCTGACTTTGATTTGGAACTACTAGTTGATAAAAAACTAAACATCAGTACTGATCTTAATGTGGTTTCAGTTAGCAATCAAGGACTAAGTAATTTGAATCGTTTTACGGGAGAAAACAGAACCGACTTTAGCATCTTCCTAGAACCTAAAGCTAGTTTTTATTCGTTTAAAACCAATTCGGTCGAAGTGGTAACCAATTTAAAGGATGAAAATTTAAATACCATTCAGCAAGCAAGGGTCATTGATTGTGTGTCGCAATTTGTAACTGATTTGATAGGAACTTATCCGCATAAAAAAATAATTGTTTCCCAAACTGATTATGACCGCAATCCTTTTTACGGTTTGAATCAATTGCCGAGTTTTATTCGACCTTTTTCGGATGAGTTCACCTATGAATTAAAATTTTTAAAAACCTATTTGAACGCCTTTCTAAAAAATAGTTTACAAATTGACCAAAGGAAAGACAGCTGGGTTTTAGACGGAATTCAAGTATATGCCATGATGCAGTTTATCGAAAAAAATCATCCAAACACTAAAATGTTAGGTAGCGCGTCCTCATTTAAACTGCTTAAAAGTTTTAATTTAGCACAGCTCGATTTTAATGAACAGTACAGCTATTTTTACATGATCATGGCCCGAAAAAACCTAGATCAACCGCTGGAAGACAATAAAAACACCTTGTTAAAATTCAACGAACAAATTGCTAGTAAATACCGTTCAGGTCTTAGCCTGCGTTACCTAGACAGTTATGTAGGCCAGCAAGTGGTGCCTAATAGTATTCGGAACTTTTATGAACTCAACCTTACCCAGCAGACCACAGCCAAAGATTTTGAAAGCATATTAAAAACAAAAAGTACGCAAAATATCGACTGGTTTTTCAACTCCATCATCAAGTCGAGACAAATAGTGGATTATAAAATAGCCTCGGTGTCGAAGTCGGCTGATTCGGTTTCCTTTACCTTAAAAAACAAAACAGGATTATATGTCCCAATTCCTATTTATGGTGTTCATGAAGGCGAAATAGTATTTAAAAAATGGCTCGAGCCAAAGACAGATGATCAACTCTATTCCCTAGAGCGAAAAGGTGCTGACAAACTAGTTTTAAATTATAAAAATGAAGTTCCGGAGTACAACCTGAGGAACAATTGGAAGTCGTTAAAAGGCTTTTTTCCAAATAACCGTCCCATTAAGTTTGCTTTTATGAAGGATATTGAAGATCCTTATTACAACCAAATTTTGTACGTTCCTACCCTAACCTACAATTTGTACGACGGATTAATCCCGGGAATGCGTTTGCATAACAAA
>NZ_JAQWTM010000216.1 GCF_029242675.1 Flavobacterium sp. | reverse complement strand
ATATTACAAAGGGTATAAAGGTAAACCGCAAAAGACGATTGGATACAAAAACATCAAATCTTCAAATTATAAAAACTATAATGATAAAAAAGATTTTAAGGGAAATAATGGTAAAAATGGACATGGAAAAGGCAAACATTAATACCTAAATAAATAGAAAAAAAGAAACGCAAATCGCGTTTCTTTTTTTTGTTTGATTACTAATTAAATTCTTAAATAAATGTTAAATATTTTTTAGTGGCACAGTAATTGAATTTCATTTTTAGAACCCTAAATAAAATAAATACATACCTAAAAATTAGAAATCATGAAAACATTAAAACTAATAACAGCAGGACTTTTACTTTTAGCATCTCACGCTTCAAATGCACAAGTTTCAGTAAGTTTAAATATAGGAACGGCACCGGCTTGGGGACCAGCAGGATATTCCAACGTGGATTATTATTACTTACCTGATGTAGAAGCCTATTACGATATTCGAGCTTCTCAATTTATCTATTTTGGTGGAGGCTCTTGGGTGCGCTCTAGATACCTTCCAAGACAATACCGCAACTATGATTTATATAGCGGTTATAAAGTTGTATTAAATAACTACCATGGTCACAGGCCATATAATAATTTTAATACCCACCGTAGAACCTATTGCGTTGGTTATAGAGGACAACATCAAAACAATATAGGGTATCGAACTGCACAACCAAGATACCAACAAAAACCTTCTTACTCCCGAAACAACAGATATGACGATAATCGTAGATATGCTGATAACAGAAGGAATTATAACAAGCACGAAAACAAAGGGCGTGATAACCGTCACGGAGGCAATCGACACAATAGAGACTAACAGCCAAAGTGCTACATTAAAAGAGAACCCATACATGGTGTTCTCTTTTTTACTTTAAATAGCCTTTTTGTTAAATTAGTTTTTAATACATCTATAAAATTATTTAATTAGTACTTTTGAAGCTACTGCAATAAAACTCTATTACAATGTTAAAAACCAAAGTTACTATTTTAGTACTCCTAGCCTTTTCCATGCAATCGGTTTGGGCGCAAAAACCAGCTAAACCAACATCAGTTGAAATTTATAATCAAATTCAAAAACTTAATTTCTTAGGTTCTGTTTTATATATTGCAGCCCATCCTGACGACGAAAACACCAGACTCATTTCCTATTTAGCTAATGATAAAAAAGCAAGAACAGCCTATCTCTCTCTTACGAGAGGAGACGGTGGTCAAAATTTAATTGGGCCACAGTTAAGAGAATTATTAGGTGTTATCCGAACGCAAGAATTATTGGAAGCCCGAAAAATTGACGGTGGAGAGCAGTTATTTTCTCGTGCCAATGACTTTGGTTTTTCAAAAAACCCAGATGAAACATTATCCATTTGGGATAAGCAGCAAGTACTATCTGACGTAGTTTGGGCCATCCGAAAATTTCAACCCGATGTCATTATCAATCGATTTGATCACCGCTCGCCAGGAACCACGCACGGTCATCATACTTCATCGGCAATTTTAAGCGTAGAGAGCTTCAATTTAGCCAATGATCCAGCTGTTTTTCCAGAACAATTAAAATATGTAAAGCCGTGGCAAGCTAAACGCCAATTTTTCAACACCTCATGGTGGTTTTACGGAAGCCAAGAAAAATTTGATGCTGCTGACAAGACCAAATTAACTACCCTAAAAACAGGAACCTACTATACTAATTTAGGAAAGTCCAATCAAGAAATTGCTGCTTTAAGTAGGTCTAGTCATCAATCACAAGGTTTTGGTAGCAGTGGTAGCCGCGGTGAGGATGTGGATTACCTAGAACTTCTCAATGGCGATCCTTTATCAAATAAAGAAAATATTTTTGAAGGAATTGACACAAGCTGGAATCGCGTTGCGGGTGGAAAAGCAATTGGCGATTTCATTTCTAAAATAGCAATGCAGTATGATTTTTAA
>NZ_JAQWTM010000183.1 GCF_029242675.1 Flavobacterium sp. | reverse complement strand
TATTCAAGCAGGTAGAGTATGGGTAAATCAATACCATACGTATCCAGCTCACGCACCATTTGGTGGAGTAAAAGAATCAGGTTTTGGACGTGAGAATCACAAAATGGCATTAGACCATTACCGTGTTGTAAAAAACATGTTAATCTCGTATGATAAAAAACCAATGGGTTTCTTTTAATCTAAAGCAATACAATTACAATTTTAAAACCTCGGATTTTCCGAGGTTTTTTTGTTTCTAATAGTTTCGTTTTGGGGCTTCAAAGCGCTAAAGTTTTCTTAAAGATGGCAGGTATAGTACAACCAAAAAAAGGATATTTTGTAACTTAGTAATTGCCCTAATTTCTGGTATGTAAGCTTGCAATCAATGGGTTGTGGAAAGTACTAAAATTTTGTAGTTAGCTGAAATTTAAAAATATTGAGATACTAATTAATAGTATCAAGGCATAAAATAGCATGCTTTGGTGTTAGTATTTTAATAGAAAAAATATAGATTATGAGTAGAGGATTTGTAAAAGAAGATGATCAAGAATTAATTCCGATAGTGCCGCCAAGAGCTGATTTACCTGACGGAATGGTAAACTACCTAACGCCAAACGGAATGGATGAATTATTACAGGAAAAAGAAACGTTATTAAACGAAATAGAAACAGTTCAAAACACCGATGAAAATGAAAGACGCATTGCGATCAACTATATCAACGCCAAATTACAATTACTAAACCAAAGGATTGCTAGCGGAAAAGTAGTTGATTTAGAGAAGCAACCACATGACGAAATACGATTTGGTGCACTAACAAGCATGCAAATAGGAAACGATAAAAAGGTCCAGAAATACCAAATAGTGGGAGTAGACGAAGCGAATATTGCTAAAGCTAAGATTTCGTTTATTTCTCCCATAGCAAGAATCTTAGTTAATAAAAAAGTAGGTGATGTGGCTGTACTTAAATTAGCTACAGAAGATAGGGAGTTTAAAATTTTGGGTATTGAGTATTGAAAGCAATACCCGAAGTCACATTATTGTTTGATGATAAGACCTGAGATGGTCATATTTTTTATTTTATCGATGAGTATTAGTAGTGAAACATTGTAGTATTTTTTAAATTCTATTATTTATTAAGGTATATTGACTATCATATCTACTTAAATAAATACCGCTTAGTTATAAAATTTAATTAACTCACTAGCAATCGAAATCTTTAATATTGTTATAGTTCCACCGAGAGTTTATGACATTTAATAATTTTTAAAGAAAATTAAAGAATTATCCAGTTGGTACAAATACTCATTTTGTTTAGCGGCACCAATTCGAGATTTCTTAAAATCTAATATGAATTAAATCTATTTTAAAGACGTTAAGTTAAATTTTGAATGAGATAATAGGCAAGTTTTAATCGTGGATAGCCACTTGGTAGTGATTTACATTTGATTTGAAAATATTGACTCTAATGATAACAAACTTAGTTGATAGTATGGTTTGGTATTGGAAACCTATTGTAAAATAAAGAATGTATATTTAAATTATTAAATGATTTAAATTTGAAATAAATGATTACTCTTCAATGAAAATATATTATTATGATTGCACAAATAAATAAATATTGTACTTTTGCAACAACAGTACACACCACGCTACCCATTAGAACAGCGTCCCAGGGTGTGTCTTTTGCTTTTATAGCTATTCTATTGACTTCCTTAATAGCTCTTTATGTTTGATAAAAAAGCATTTACACTTGATCAACAAGTGTCCCAACTACAAGAAAGAGGTTTGCAAATTAAGTATCCTCGCATCGCTGAAAAGTATCTTATCAACATCAGTTATTATAGATTAGGGGAATATTGGTATGTTATGCAGTCAGATAAAGAAAATCACATTTTTAAGCCTAATAGTAATTTTATGGATGTGATTGCATTATATAATTTTGACGCAGAACTACGCCTACTTTTGTTTGATGTTATAGAGAAAATCGAAATTAGTTTACGTACTAAGTTGATTTATTATCTATCTCTTGAGTTTGACCCATGGTGGTTTCAAAACTTTGACCTATTTGATAATAGTAAAGAGTTAGTTAAAACTTTGTCCAATTTAGAAGGCGAAATCGAACGTTCTAAAGATGTTGCAATAACTAACCATAGGAAAAAACATAAAGATGATGGCAGGTTTCCTCCAGCATGGAAGTCACTAGAACAAACTAGTTTTGGTGCCCTTTCAAAATTGTATGGAAATTTAAAGAATTCAGTAAAATCAAAAGATTTAATTGCTAAAGAATTTGGAGCAGTAAACCATACTTTTTTGCCTAGTTGGTTACAATCTATTGCTCAAATTCGAAATTTTTGTGCGCACCATTCACGACTTTGGAATAGAAACTTACCGAGTACGGTCAAATTGTTACCAAAGCCTCCTCATCCATGGATTGACCAAGATGGAAATATTCCAAAGCAACATGAATTTAGTAAATTGTACGTGCACATGTGTTTAATGAAGTATCTATTAAATACAATCATACCTAAAAATGAATTTACTCCAAAATTGAAACTTTTATTTGAAAAGTATCCTAACGTTGACCCAAATGCTCTCGGTATGAAACCTAACTGGCATAATGAACCACTTTGGAAGTAGATAAAATATTATATAAAATAACATCGCAGTTAAACAAATCAATAAAAATTAACCTATTCAAATTATTATTAGACTTCACTTTTACTCATAGAAAAAGCCAACTATTTAGTTGGCTTTTTGAAAATTTAGTTTTTTAATTATATAGTTCAAAAATAATTTTTGGGTGTAAAACCACGTGTTATAATTGAAATAACTGATTAACAGTGTTGTTTGTGGAGAATACCGGATTCGAACCGGTCACCTCTTGCCTGCCAGGCAAGCACTCTAGCCAAATGAGCTAATCCCCCAATACTGCAACAAATATAGTATTATTTATAATTCAAAAGGCAAT
>NZ_JAQWTM010000181.1 GCF_029242675.1 Flavobacterium sp. | reverse complement strand
TTTGTTGATTTTCATGACCACATTCATTTGGTAATCGATATCAACGTTTTGTGGATTATCAAGATAATTCGAATACAAATTCAGTCTGTTTTCGATAGAAACATTACTCATCACCACAAATTTGTAATAAGCAGAAATACTGGCTCCAAATTCAAAACGTGAGGTATCCCCTTGTAATACACCAAAAGAAGATCCAAGCTCAGTAAAGTGACTGTGAACAAAAATTGCTTTTGCGGCAGCTGGAGCAAAATTTACGCTTAAATTGTCATTCTTTTTCCATAACATACCTGGACCCACTTGAAAATAAGCCGGTGAGAAAAAGTGTGAAATGCGTGTACCATCCTTGTCTAAACCGGTATCTAATTGACTCTTAAAATTAAAGTACGCAGAATAGTACCAGTTGCCTGACGCTTTCTTTCCCCATAATGAGTTCAATTCAAGTCTGTCATCTGTTTTTGCTGTTTGTTGGTCGCCTTTAATTTTACTCAAACCATAAGCAAGTATGAATTTATTGTCCCAAACGATATCCTCTTTCTTATAATTGAAGTCGTAATTCAAACCAAAGTTTCCTGCAATATTTGAGGTTCCTCCACCCAGCCATTGCTTGTTGTAAGATGATTGATTGAATAACAAGGAAATATTACCTTTCTTGGTCCATAATTTTGTTGAATCCTTTACAGCTTCTTCTTGTGCATTACTCACAAATATTGTGAAAACAAATAGGAGTGTTGCTAATGATTTTTTCATAGTGTTTGTTTTAAAAACACAAATGTAATTAAATATATTAAAGTGAAGTATTTTGTATAATACTGTTTTACAGATAGTTATTTAATTTATAATAGTATTTTACATACAGTAGTTTATTTTAAAATGACAACTTAAATTAAGTACTCGATTTTAAATTAAAATGTTATTCACTGAATTTAAAAAGTTGACTTTCAGTTATTTATAATAAAAAACTTGTGCAAAAGGTGCTGTATTATTGCTGTAAGAATTAATGAAAGAAGTCTGAAATTACACTCAATTCAAAAGTTAATAAAAAGTTAATTAATTTTTAGACCAACTGTATAAATAATCGTTAAATAACCATTTTAAGAGTATAATGGATATGGTACTGAATGAAAATAGCGCAAATTATAATAGTGAAGCAATTGCTTGAATATTATAATTTGCGCTAGGATATATTACTTTGATTACAGCTTTGGAGCTTTGTAAAGTGGCACTGCAGAACAGGCCTCACCGTACATAATACTCCTTGCATATGTTTGTAAATTGCTTGCAGCAATAACATAAGCACGCATAGGAACCGGTTTTTTAGAACAACCTTTAATAATTACAGCCTTATTTTTATAAACGCTATAATCAACATTTGCTAGTAGACCTTCGTATAATGCTGCGTCAAGATCTTCTATAGTACCATTTACAATCTTTGATGCAAATGGTGCTAATTGTATGGTGACTAATATTGAAGCCCATGCAGGAACAATAGCATCAGTGCTGCAATGTATAGCTACAAGCTGATCTTGATATTGAGTCCAATCGTGATTTTTTAAATGTTCTCTAAAGTCTTTTTC
>NZ_JAQWTM010000169.1 GCF_029242675.1 Flavobacterium sp. | reverse complement strand
TAATAAATTAAAAGAAATGTTTCTTCTTGATGAAGAAACAGCAAAAGGTATTAATATTTCAATAAACGATAGTGAAAGTAAAATTTTAGAAAAATTTTACGAAGCAGAAGCTAAAAAAACTGCTCATGTTGACGCTTCCATAAAAGCATCGATTGATAAACTTGACGAACTAGATACTAAAAGTGAAAATTATCCTGAATTATTAAAGCAAGAAGTTGAAAAATTAGTAAAAGTTATTCCTTTGCAAAACAAAACCTCTTTAACACATTATGTGGCTAGGCGAAAACTAGTTCTTGACTTATTTCAAAAAATATTAGATAGAAAACTACAAACCCAGATTGCAAATAAAGCTAATTATGATGAAGCTTTAATACATAATTTACTTTTTCAACAACAATCTACAAACTCTGACACATCAGATTTGTGGATTATAAACGAAGATTTTATATATTTTAAAGGCTCTTCCGAAAAACAGTTAAGTAAATTAGAAATAGATGGTAAAAAAGTTTTTAAATCTACTTTTACAGATGAAGAAAATAAATATTTACATTCTCTAGGAGAAAACAGAAAAATTAAACGCCCTGACGTGTTATTATTTCCTGATGAAGGTAAGTGTATAATAATTGAATTTAAAACACCTGAGACAAATATTGCAGAACATTTAACTCAAATAAATTTGTATTCAAGCTTAATTAGAAATTATTCCGAAGATAATTTTCAAATAACCACTTTCTACGGATATTTAATTGGCGAAAGTATTGAGCCTAATGATGTAATGGGCAGAGTTAGTAGCTTTGAATATTCTTATCATTTAGATTATCTATTTAAACCTTCTGAAAAAGTTAAAGGTTTTAATGGTAAGCCAGATGGTTCAATTTATACAGAGGTAATTAAATATTCAACCTTGTTAGAAAGAGCTAGAAGGCGTAATAAAATTTTTATAGACAAACTTAATTCATAAAAAACACTACTGCCAATAGTAGTGCATGCTGCACAACTAACCTTTTGTTTAATTTCGATTACTTTTCACGAACAGTAAGTTTATAAAGTTAAGTAATTCAAATAAATATAATTTTTTAGTTTTCCTTTTTAGACTAATATTACTTAAAATTGCGTTGTGCAACAGCTTCAGCAGTTTCCAAAAATTGTTAAATATGTAGTAAATTCACCTACAAATTTAATATAAAAAAAGTTAGGAGACCTTTTAAGCCAAACCACAAAATCAACCAAATAAAAACTTAAAAAGAATTAATTAGTGGAAAAATTTCAAACATTAATTCAAATCATTTTTGGATGTACAAGCATCTATTTTGCGATACGATTTTTTATAGATAAACGTAGGGATATCAAAAATATAGCAGATAAAATTAGCGCTGAAACAGAACAAACAAATGATTTGAAAATAGAATCATACGTGTACAGGTATGTTGTATTAAATTTTGGAACAGAATTTAATTATTGTAAATTTTACTTTTTTGAAGACGAAATTTACTTGTACTGCCGATTTACATATCCGAAGAATTTTTATCAAGCTCCTTTTATTTTGAAATACAAAGACGAAAATGATTATTCCTATTTCAGTAAATTTATTGTAACAAAATTTATTCAAAGCGGAAATGATTTGAAAATACAATTCAAAAATAAAAATCTGATTGGAACAAATTTAACTCTGTATATTGTCGATATACCAGAAAACGATAAAAAAATTTTAATTGAAAAATTTAAATAGAAAAACAGCAGGTTAATGCATTTCTCTATAATGGCAAAGTAAGCTGTGCTTTCTTATCCATTTCCCATCACAAATTACCTCATTCAAGTAGTAAACCCATACTTACAACTTTAACGGTTGACAACTGTAACAAAGCATCTCTATATAAAGTCTAATAGAAAAAAGAAGGATGGAAAAGAGAAGAAGACTTTGGCTGAAACAAGTTGGATTAGGCTTTGCAAGCATTGGATTAGCAAACGTTAAATCGTATGCATCACCTACTTTACCACAGGAGATTTTATCTATTGCAGATAAAGACAACCTGATTTTTTTACGCTCCAACGAAAACCCTTACGGACCATCACCTTTAGCCCGAAAAGTTTTGGTTGAGCATGCCAGTAGCAGCAACCGCTACAATTGGGATATTGCAAATCAACTAATTTCTGATCTCGCAAACAAAAATAGTGTTGCCACTGAAAACATACTGCTAGGAGCTGGCTCAACTGAAATTTTAGATTTGGTTGCCAAATTGGTAGCTCTTAACAAAGGAAATTACGTGATCGCCGACCCAAGCTATGATTATTGGACTGATACATTGGATAATTTTGGTTTAGTCAAAAATAAAGTACCGCTTACAGCCAATAAGAAAATTGATTTACAAGAGATGTTCAAGGCTGTAAATCAGGAAACAAAACTTATTTATATTTGTAACCCCAATAACCCAACGGGAACAATCCTTGAAAGAGCAGCATTAATTGAATTTATCAGTAAGATTCCGCAAAACACAGTAATCCTAGTTGACGAGGCCTATTTAGACTTTACTCCACAACAATCGCTAGCTGGTCTTGTAAACCAACACAAAAATCTAATTATCACAAAAACATTTTCTAAAATGTATGGTTTAGCTGGAGCGCGTATTGGCTATGCCATTGCCAACAAAACAATAATTGAGAGCTTAACTAATTTACAGTCCAATACCAATAATAGCGTTAGCGTACTATCAAAACTTGCTGCAATCGCTTCCCTTAAAGATGATCAATTTGTCTCAAATTGCTACTCCCTAAATGCCAGTGTCAAAGAATTTACAAGCAACGAACTCAAAAAATTGCATTGCGACTGTATTGATTCTAATACAAATTTCATCTATTTTTCTCTTGCAAAGTACACCAAAGATTATTTCAAACTATTAGAAGAGCATAAGATCGAAGGAGGAAGAATATATGAAGAAGAAGGTAAATGGACCAGAATTACAGTAGGAACAATGGACGAGATGAAAAAATTCATAAGAGCAATTCAATAGCAAATACCTTGAAAAACTGTTTGAAAGAGATCAAGCTATCTTTTCTCTGTTTATCCTTCGAAAGAAATTTGATTCTAGCGGCGCGGATTGTATCTGGAATTATCCAATCTCGCATAAAATAAAAACGAGCTCAATCCATTAAAAATTAATCGTAATGAAGTCAAAACTTACTATCTCTGAATTTAGAAAAAGGTTAAAAGAAAACACAAAAATCGGAAGACCCGAGTTGCAATTATCTCTAGGCCCGTTCTCGATTTTTTTTCTCAGTTCAAAGATTTTTTATGGCAATTTTGACGATTCGACTTTTCGACTGACAAAAAATTATAATTTTAGTTCGGATTTTTATATTCTAAAAGGTAAATATCAAAAAAGTAATGGTATCGTAAAACTGAATTATAGTGTATAACCTATTATTAAAACAGGAATCATTTGAATAAAATATTTTCCCTTTATTGCAATTATTGGGTTCAATTTCTTTCTCTTTTAT
>NZ_JAQWTM010000221.1 GCF_029242675.1 Flavobacterium sp. | reverse complement strand
TATCAACAGCACTGGCAAGTGGGTTGGCAGAAATAAATGGATCTACGATAATGTGTTTTCCACCTATTTCAATTCCTAACGATGCGTGTCCGTAAAAAGTAATTTTCATTTTTTTTGATTTTATAAGTGATTAGATTTTTTCTTTTTCTTTTATGAGTAACTTAACGACCTCCTAAAAACAGATTGACAACAATATCTGATACTAACGATACCATGCACACGGATAACAGAATACAGAGAAAAAAGGTGCTTAGTGCTAGTTTTTTTAATTCTGGATCTAAAGCTCTCGCATCTTGATTTTTGCGGACAGTTAGTAAATGCTTTATTAATGGAAAGAATGCTAAAACAAATAGGTATTGGTCTAACCTAAAGTTGCTTAAAATCGCAAAAAGCACGATGAGCAACATGGCAGTACTCAACAATAAGTAATGGTATATTTTAGCCTTTGCTCCACCTATTTTAACAACGATCGTGTTTTTACCCACTTTTTTATCTGAAGCCTCGTCTCGCATATTATTTAGATTTAACACCCCTACACTCAATAAACCTATAGCAGTCGCAGGTAATAATAGTACTGCGTCTATTTGTTTAGAAAACAAAAAGTTCACGCCTAATGTGCTTACCAAGCCAAAGAAGAGGAACACAAACAAGTCTCCAAAACCACGATAACCATAGGCGGTATTACCAACAGTGTAGCGAATTGCTGAGAAAATTGCAAGAATTCCTAAGAGGAGGTAAAAAAGAGAGTAAAACACATTAGTATCTGTAAAGGCATAATATATTAACGCCATAGCAGAACATAAGGTTAAGAACGATGTAATAATTATGGCTTTTTTCATGGCAGCCGGTGTAATTACACCGCTTTGAATAGCACGCTTAGGCCCTACTCGATCTTCGTTATCAGTTCCTTTTACTCCGTCGCCGTAGTCATTAGCAAAATTTGAAAGTATTTGTAAGCCTAACGTGGTTAATATTGCAAAACCAAAGATATTCCAGTTAAACACATCCGTAGGTGTTAAAATTTCCTCTGTAGGATGTGCTAATGCATAAATACTACCTACGATAATACCAGACACAGATAATGGTAATGTGCGCAATCGTGCGGCTTCAATCCAATGTTTCATTTTAATTATTTTAGTTTAATGTTTAAAGCCTAATCGGTTAAAGTGTTTTACTCCACTTTACTCTTTTAACTTGAAACTGTTTTATGGTAACCATTTTTTTTCAAAGTTAGGCTTACGTTTTTCTAGAAAAGCATTTCTTCCTTCCTTAGCCTCTTCGGTCATATATGCCAAACGAGTCGCTTCACCAGCAAAAACCTGCTGTCCTACCATTCCATCATCAGTCAGGTTCATGGCAAATTTCAGCATTTTGATAGCCATTGGCGACTTTCCTAAGATTTCCTGCGCCCATTCGTAAGCGGTATCTTCTAGTTCGTCATGCGGAATTACAGCGTTTACCATTCCCATATCCATTGCTTCTTGAGCAGAATAGTTACGTCCTAAAAAGAAAATCTCTCTTGCTTTTTTCTGTCCAACCATTTTCGCTAAATAAGCAGATCCATAACCACCGTCAAAACTCGTTACATCAGCATCTGTTTGTTTAAAAATAGCGTGCTCTTTACTCGCAAGAGTCATGTCGCAAACTACATGCAAGCTATGCCCACCACCAACAGCCCAACCTGGAACTACTGCAATGACCACCTTAGGCATAAAACGGATTAATCGTTGTACCTCCAAAATATTTAATCTATGCTGACCATCATCACCAACGTATCCTTGATGACCGCGGGCATTTTGATCGCCACCACTGCAAAAAGAGTAAACACCATCCTTGGTTGAAGGGCCTTCAGCAGACAATAAGACAACGCCTATTGAGGTGTCTTCTTGTGCGTCGTAGAACGCGTTGTAAAGCTCTGCTGTTGTTTTTGGACGAAAAGCATTGCGTACATTAGGTCGGTTAAACGCTATCCTTGCAACACCATTGCATTTCTTGTATGTGATATCTTCGTATTCTTTTGCTGTTATCCAATCCATTGTTATGGGTTTAAATTAGTATACCGTAAAAATAGTGCATTTTTCAGACTTTATGCAACTCAAATGGCTTTTACATTGTAAAAGAAAAAAATTTAAATCCAACGACTGTTTTGCAATAAGAAACTTTCATTTTGCTTCGAAAAAACAAACTTACCAACTAATCTTCGACTCCATCTTCGATTAGTAATAGATCCAAAAAAAGCCAATCAAATGATTGGCTTTTAGTATTATTTGCATGGTAAATGCTGTACTTTATTGATCAGTAATAAGATAAATTCCGTCGTCTTTTATTTCAATCAATTTTTCTCTATACAAGGCTCCAATAGCTTTCTTGAAGGTCTTTTTACTCATTTTTAAAACAGTCTTGATGTCCTCAGGATGTGAGTTATCGTTTAGTCTTAAAAAACCACGACTAGCGCGTAATTCATCTAAAATTTTATGAGCGTTGGGCTCAATACTCTCGTATCCTTGGATTTGAAGCGAAACGTCAATTTTATTATCAGGACGTACATTTTTAATGTAACCTCTCATGCGGTCACCGGTACGAATAGCATCGTCATACACTTCATCTTTGTACAACAAACCTTTGTATTGTTCGTTGATGATCACATTTATACCTAATTCTGTTATGTGGGATACAATTAAATCAACTTCCTCACCCTTTTGAACCGTAATATTTTCGTTTTTCAAAAACTGATTCGTCTTACTAGAAGCAACTAGTCGGTTTGTTTTCTCATCTATGTAAAGGTAAACGAGATAACGCTTTCCTTTTTCCATAGGACGCGCTTGCTCCTTAAACGGAACTAGGATGTCTTTCTCCATTCCCCATTCCATAAAAGCACCTACTTGGTTCACGTAATTCACTCTTAAAAGCGCAAATTCATTCAACAAAATATAAGGCTCCAATGTTGTAGCAACTGGACGTTCCTCATGATCTAAATAAACAAAAACAATAAGTTCTTCTCCTATTTCAAATTCATTGGGAACATATTTGTTAGGTAAAAGGATATCGTGAATTCCTTCTGGATCCGTTTCTGGTGTACCCAAAAATAAACCAACTTTAGTATCACGAAGTATGGTAAGCGTATTGTATTTTCCTATTTCAATCATGTTATTCTAATTTTCTAAAGTACAAAGGTACGAACTTTGAAAATAGGAATTAGAACGAAATGTTATCATTGAAAGAAATCGAATATTTTATTTAATTTTCACTAAATTTGAGCTAACCAAAAACATTTAAATAATTACAATGAAACTACAAAAAATCCTGTACCTATTACCACTAGTACTTTCTACGCCCGTAATAAATGCACAAGCTTTACAAAATGATCCCGAAATCAGTAAAATGGTCAGTGAGATCAAAGCGTCTAGTTTAGAAAATACTGTCGTTAAACTAGTATCTTTTGGAACCCGACATACTTTGAGTGATACTAAAAGCAAAACACGCGGAATTGGTGCTGCCCAAGCTTGGGTTAAATCTGAATTTGATAAATACGCTTTAGAATCAAATGGCCGATTAACATCTAAAATAGATTATTTTACCATTAAAGCCGATGGTCGCCGAATCGCTGTGGACAGCCAACTTGGAAATGTAATGGCTACCTTAAAAGGAACAGATCCTACAGATGATCGTATCTTTATTATCAGTGGACACTTAGATTCTCGTGTGACAGATGTGATGAATACGACCGCCGATGCTCCCGGAGCCAATGACGATGGATCAGGAGTTGCTGCTATGATGGAATTGGCAAAAATCATGAGTAAACGCTCTTATCCTTGCACCATTATATTTGTAGCGGTTACTGGAGAAGAACAAGGATTATACGGTGCCCGACATTTAGCTGAAATGGCTAAAGCTGAAAAATGGAACATCGTTGCTATGTTGAACAATGATATGATTGGAAACAGCTTATCAAGTGGTACACGTTTAAGCAACAATACCAAGGTCCGTGTATTTAGTGAAACGATTCCGTATTTAGAAACCGAAGAAGAGGCCAGAATGCGTAAATCAATTAACAGTGATAATGATAGTCCGTCAAGACAATTAGCTCGTTATATTAAAACAGCTACGGAGCAATACGTTCCACAATTAGAGGTAGAATTGGTATACAGAAACGATCGTTTTTTACGTGGTGGAGATCATACTCCTTTTAGTCAAAACGGATTTACAGCTATTCGTATGTGTGAAATGAATGAAAACTACGATCACCAGCACCAAGACTTACGAACTGAAAAAGGAGTTAAGTACGGAGATTTACCTGAATTTATGGATTTTGACTATTTACGCAAAACAACAGCAGCCAATTTAGCTAGTTTATCCAATTTAGCTTCAGCACCACGTTCTCCACGAAATGTTGGAATTGAGGTTAAAGATTTAACGAATTTCTCTACTTTAGTATGGGAAGCTCCAGAAGGTAAAGCGCCTTATGGATACCAAATCCTGATTAGAAGCACTGCCGATTCCCAATGGCAAAAAACAATTTTTATTAAGGAAACTAAAGCTGAAATTGCCTATTCAAAAGATAACTTTTTCTTTGCAGTACAAGCAGTAGATGAATTAGGACATCTTAGTTTAGCGGTGTTTCCAAAACCTATTCGATAACAAAAATAAAAATAGAGCTTGACAACGAAAATGCCCCAATTAGTATCTCACTATTTGGGGCATTTTTTACGTTTAATTGTGGCATAAATTAAACCAATTCTTTAAAAAACTGTAATAATAATGCATCATTAAGCAGTGTGGGAGTAAATACCTCTAAAATCATCGGTTTTTCATTTTGCACATACAAAGTAGATAGTCCTTTCTGCAAACTGTCTTCATCACTAGCGATAGTGTAGTCTAAGCCATACATCTTCGCTAAATGTGCTGCGGTCAGGCAATGTGAAGTTTCGAAAAAAGTATTAAAAACAGGGGTTTCTTCATGACCCGGTAAAATTCTAAAAATACCTCCTCCTCCATTATTAATCAAGATAATTTTGAAGTTTTTCGGAATATAATTATTCCACAAAGCGTTGCTATCGTATAAAAAACCAATGTCCCCTGTAATAAAAACAGTCAGTTTGCCGCTTGCTACTGCCGCACCAATTGCAGTAGAGGTACTACCATCGATACCGCTAGTCCCGCGGTTGCAAAAGACCTCAATTGAAGGATCGATTTCAATTAATTGAGCATAGCGTATAGCAGAACTATTGCTTATTTGAAAATGAGCATTTTTAGGTAAATTCGAAATTACACGATCAAAAACCGTAAAATCAGAAAAAGGAATTTTAGCTAAATAGGCTTCCCCTTTGTCTCTTCTGAGCGCTTTTACAGCATCTAAGGTGTCAAAATAATCACTGTCAACGTTTTTTGTCAAAGGTAAAAAGGCATCAAAAAATACATTGGGTTCTACTTCAAAATGCTTGGTTAACGCATTAAACGTATCATAAGCTCGCAGCGAATCTATATGCCAGTGGTGCTTGGGTTGGTACTTTCTTAAAAAAGCTTTTATCCTTTTCGATACAATCATTCCGCCAAAAGTGATTAAAATATCAGGACGAAAAAAGGCATAATCAACATCCGTAAAAGGCGTGATTATCGTATCGATGTTGTTTATAAACGTAGGATGGTGCAAGTTAGAGGTCGTCTCAGTCAAAACGACAACAGAAGGATCGCTACCCAATGCCTCCACCACTTTATCATCCAAAATATTCGGGTCGGCTACGCCTACAAGTACCATTTTTTTAGGCGATTGATTCCATAATGCGGCATATTCTTCTACTTCAGCAATTGAAATGGATTTTGATACCGTCTCAAACTCGGTAATAGTGCTTTTCACGGCTAACTCCTGTACCGTTTCATACAATGGCTCTTCAAAAGGCGCATTGATATGCACAGGACCTTTTTTAGCTACCGCTGTGTTGATGGCTTGATTTATTTTTAAATCATTTTCAACGGAAACATCTTCAGTAAGGTTTGCATTAAATAAGGAATGATTAGCAAAAACATTCTCTTGTCGAATGGTTTGCCCGTCACCAATATCAATTTTGCTTTGAGGCCTATCTGCTGAAATTACAATTAACGGAATTTGGCTGTAGAACGCTTCCGCAAAAGCGGGATAATAATTCAGTAATGCGGATCCCGAAGTACAAACTAATGCCACAGGCTGCTTTGTTTGTTGCGCAATTCCAAGAGCAAAAAAAGCAGCAGCGCGCTCATCAGCAATACTGTAACTTTTAAAAGCGGGATTACTGGCAAACCCTATTGTTAGAGGCGCATTTCTAGAACCTGGAGAAATAATTATGGTATGTACTCCTTTGGCTTCGCAAATTTGTATAATGCTTTGCGCTAAAGGTATTTTGGGG
>NZ_JAQWTM010000220.1 GCF_029242675.1 Flavobacterium sp. | reverse complement strand
TTTTTTTAAAAAAGCTGAAATTCCTTTTTTAGCAATGGCTTGGTTCTCTTTATTCGAAAATCCCAATCGAATGGACCACAGTGTATTTTGATTCATGACAACTATTTTAAAGTGAACAACCTTTAAGGTTAGATGTGGTAAAAGCGTAAAGGTTTAATACGCATTGAAGATAAGTTTGGGGTTCTATTGTAACATATTGTCTCTAACGCGTACTTATGGGATAACTGATATAAACAACATGAAAAATTTTTATTTAGGGCTGCTATTGACTGTAGGAAGTATAGCTACGAGTAGCGCTCAAACCAATCCCGAAAAACCAGCGGAAAAATCTACCGAGTTAAATGAGGTAACCATCGTGAAAACTAAAAAAGCGATTGAGCAAAAAGCGGATCGTACTATTTTTAATTTTTCAGACCAACCGAGTTTAAACACCGGTTCAGTTCTAGAAGGGATCAAAAAATTACCGGGATTAATTGCTTCGGATATTGCTGGAATGATGTACCAAGGAAAACAACTGGATGTTTTTATGGATGGTAGACCGCTCAATATTTCTACTACGGAGCTAAATGCTTTTTTAGAGGGAATGCCGGCTAATGCAATTGAAAAAATAGAAATTATTACCCAACCTGGTGCGGAGTTTCCAGCAACTTCAGGTGGTGCTATTTTAAATATAATTACCAATAAAAATGCTAAAATTTATTTGAGTGCTACGTATACCAACAGTACAAGTTTTACGAATTATGATTCGTTTCGTATGAGAGTAAATAACAGCCTTTTATTGAGTGCCAAGAATAAATATTTTGGATGGCAATTAAATGTTGGGCAAAATTATCGAGAAAGTGCAACATGGACTTCGTTAGATAAGCAAGAAAACGGTATGAACTCATTGCTATCAAGCACTAACACGGATCGAACGGGAAGAAATAATTTTATCAAATCGGCATTGACTTTTGACATAGGCAAAGACCGCTTGCTACTAAATTATGATATAACTCAAAATAATAACAACAGTACTACGCTAGGTACCGGGCCTGGTTTTGTGAATAATGACGCATCTACAAGTGTAGGCTTACGCCAAGATGCTGTGGTTACGTACCAAAAGAAATTTACTAACAGCGCTAAAAAGTTAGAGTTTAAATTCAATTACAATAACAATACTAACGATTTTGAGCTAAGTCCAGTTAGTAATTCAACTGTAACTTTGGCGAATACTTCTAATCAAAATTTTTATAATTTTAAGTTTGATTACTCACAACCATTGAAGTTTTCTGATGAAGGAAAGTTAAGTTTTGGTAGTTTGTACGAAGAGTTACTTTTTGAAGCAGCAAGCAGAGGGACCGTAAATCTTGATTATAAAAGGCGAACAGCAGCCTCTTATGTTGAGGTGCAAACCAAATTTGACAAATTCAATTTTATCTTAGGTGGTCGAGCCGAAGATTATAATATTACAGGTACTACAGATGTAGCTACTTTGTCTCCATTCAAGCAATTTCGCTTTTTTCCGAATGCCAGTGCGCAATATAATTTTAGTAATTCAGTCAATTTTAATATGAATTACAATAAAAAAATTACGCTTCCAAGTACATCGGCTTTAAACCCGAACAATACCAATTACCAAAATCCAAATGTTGATTATTCAGGTAATCCTAACTTGCAGCCTACCATTTTTAATAATTATGAGGTGAAGTTAAGCGCTTTTGATTATGCTTTTATTAGCTACAATATTAGCTCAGCTAAAAATCAAGTGATTAATAGAGTCTCTCTTGACAATAATGTCGTGGTTAATACGAATGAAAATATTCCGGCAGTTAAGATTCATAATTTTAGTGCAGGAATGCCAATACCTTATATGTTATTTACAAAAGGTCTTGAAGAAACTTTGAAAATGAATGTAAATCCGGATACAATGAATTTTCTCTACGTATATGGAGGATATCAGTATCACCAAATTCCAAATGTAAATACAAACGGTTTCTGGATGATTAATTTGATGTCTCAAATAGTACTTCCGTCCAAGATAAAATTTGTGGCGAATTACAATTATATTTTTCCTAAAGGAAATTATTTTTACTTTATTGCAACGGAGCCAATACGAAATTCACTTGATTTTACTTTCTCGAAAAAATTCTTGAAGGATCAATTAACGTTGTCGATTTATGCAGATGATGTATTAAATACCAACAAAAACGGATTTAATTCTTTTGGGACACCACTCTTAATAGCTAGTAAACAAGATACAAGAAAATTTGGTTTTAGTTTGAATTATAAAATCCCGACGAAGAACAAGTTAGCTAAAGAAAATTCTAACTTATTAAATAATGAAAAGAAAGAAGAAGGCGGTCTTTTAAACCAATAGTTTTCTAAAATAGATAATCGAAAAAGAGCTGTGTATTTGATAGAGGGCACTGAAAAAGCCCTCAACAAGTAAATTTTAAATAAAAAGTGGTAAAATTGAAGCGAGTTATGCTTTCAATTTCACCACTTTTTTTGTATCTTGT
>NZ_JAQWTM010000158.1 GCF_029242675.1 Flavobacterium sp. | reverse complement strand
CATAACTGACTCCTTTCTGATCATAAAAAGTGATGGTTTGCCCGTTATTAAATATTCGGCCATGAAGGAACCGCAGTCATGAATGAGCGCATCAGAGGTTAAAAAAAGATCAATATAATCCCCATTCTCTAACTGACCGTTTTCTAAATTCTCCCATTTAGAATAGTAGGCAGTCGTTTTCTCTTCTCCCCAATTAGGATCTTGCTCTAATTTAATTCGCAGCAACGGATGCGGCTTGAAGGCAATTTGAATTTTATCACTATACCTGCTTGCCAGTTCTAAAAAAACATCACAATATTCCAAAAAATTAGACACTTGATTGAGCTCGTGCATGGAGTGATGCGGAGCCCAAATAATTTTCTTTAATTTTTGGTTTTTATTTTTCCAAACCGAAAAATCGGGTTTATCACAAAGCAAAATTGGATCAAAACCAGGGTAACCTGTTAGTACATTATTGAACCCTTTATTCAACTGCCGATCTATTGCGATATGCTGGTGCAGTGGAGTTTCAGAAAAAATTTTCCAAACCAAATTATGAAAATCAGTATTGTAAAACAACTCATATTTAGTGGTCATAATCGCATACGGAACGTAGCAAGTTAAAGTAGTTTTAAACTGTTTGATGTAATACCTATAATCTTGTACTCCTTCATATGGATTGGTATAAAAAACCAAATCAGGTTGGAAATGCTTCTTAATATCTAGGTATTCTTCAGTTGTTTCATTGAATGTTTTGGTAACAATATAGCCTTTGTTTTTAAAAGATTGATAGGTTTTCTCCATTTCAGCTAGCCTGTTTTCTTTGCCGAAATTCACAACAGGACAAACAAAAAGTGACGGTTCAAATCGAGGATGCTCTAGCATGATCTTGTATAAAATATCATATTTCCAAACCGACTCATGAGTCAAGAAAAAAGCAACTTTCACGATTTCCTTGTTACGAACCAATTCTAGAGCTTTTTTATGATGATTTGGGGCTTGCTTAATCAAATACCAATTACAGCAATATTGATACGTTTTAATTAGCCTGCTTTTACCAAGAACAAAAAACCACCAAACGGAAGTTGGTGTGTGTTTTTTTACTATTTCTTTCAAGTTGTTCATGGTTGCAAAGGGTTACGCTTTTTATTGGAAAAAATTAATATTGATTTATAACTTTTATAATAAAATGCACTTCTTCGTTAGTTAGTATTGGACTTATTGGCAAACTCAAAACGGTATCATGAATTTGCTCCGTAATTGGAAATGACAAATGATTCAATGATTTCAATGCTTTCTGTTTATGTGGTGGAATTGGATAATGGATAACCGTTTGAATACCATTCTGCAACAGATATTCTTGTAAATCTTCCCTATTTTTTGTTCGAATAACGAACAAATGAAAAACGTGATTATTGCTTAAATCCCAAGCAGGAAGGAGTATTTTGTCATTTTTAATTTCTGCTAAATACCGTCTTGCGATGGTTCTTCGTTTTTCATTATCGGTATTTAAATGAGGTAATTTTAGACTCAAAAAGGCAGCTTGTAATTCATCTAATCTCGAATTTACGCCAAGGAATTCGTTCTGGTATTTCGTCTCTGAACCATAATTTCTTAAAGCAAAAACGACTTTGGCCAAATCATCATCATTCGTAACCACCGCGCCACCATCCCCTAAAGCACCTAAATTTTTTGCTGGATAAAAACTATATGCTTGAGCATTTCCTCTATTTGAATTTGGATATTCACTTTCAAAAATAGCACCATGTGCTTGTGCCGAATCTTCAATTAACAGGAGATCATTTGCTGCAGCAATAGAACATATTTTATCCATTTCAGCCAATTGCCCATATAAATGAACAACGAGAATCGCTTTCGTTTTTAAACTAATATTGGACTCGATCAATTGGGGATCTAAATTATAAGTATCTTGCTTTGGCTCGACCAAAACAGGAACTAAACCAGCCTCAATAATTGCCATGATACTCGCTATATAAGTATTGGCAGGAACGATGACTTCATCTCCTATTTGTAATTTACCTAATTGAATATACCCTTTAAAAATCAATACTAAAGCATCCAAACCGTTCCCTACTCCAATGCAATGTTCAGATTGACAGAACAACGCAAACTGTTTTTCGAATTCCAGTACTTCATTTCCTAGCACGTACCAGCCACTTTCTAAAACCGACTTCAATTTTTCTTGAAAGGCTGTGTTATAAGCTGCGTTCACTTTTTTTAAATCCAGGAAAGGTATCATATAATCGCCGTTTCTAAGTGGTAATAATTAGCTGTTTCAATTTCGTAAAAATCTTGAATTGTAGTGCTGGCGCCAAAACTCTCTTTCCATTCTACTAATCCGGCATTCAATTCCTTCCCTTGATTTTCATTCGAACTTCCAAAATCAAAATAATTTTTATCTGCAAAAGTAGTGCGAATCAAATGATCAAATAAAAAATCAAGACTTCCAGAATTCTTCTCCTTTTCGTATTTTGAAATGTATTGGCAATGTGCTGTAGTTTCGGTTTCAAAAATAGTAGTTCCGGCAATAAGCTGCCCTTTACGATACACATTAAATTGACGGATATTAGCTGGAAATTTATTTCGTAAGTAAGTGATTTCTGCTATGGAATGAACGGGACTAACTTGGTGGCGTGTTGCCAAATTTGGAATTAAAATTTCGTTCCAAAAACACTCAAAGTCTGTTTCTTCTTTGATAATCAAATTATTCTTAATTGCTTTTTGAATGCCTCTTTCTCGTAGCTTAGAAAAAGAAAAGTCTTTTTTCAAATCAATTACAGCTAATGAATCTCGGCGAACGAGCTGCGCTTTTGCCAAAAACAAAGCAGCTGCAATTTCGTCCGATGGTTTTTTATAATAATAAGATGGAATTGTTTTCACATGCAATGTACTAATTCCCTCCTTATTTAAGAATGACAATATGGCTTTAAAACAACCTATAACATTCACTAAACTAAGTCCATCTTCATAAACTAAACCGCCATAACTAAGTCCTGAATGTGAAAAAACAGTATTTTGCAATGTATTGGCAGGTAGTACCGCTACGCAATTTTTTCCCGAAAAAACCAATAAAGAATAATCTTCAAAACGATCTTGATGGTATTCCATAAAATCGCGATGAAATAAAAAAGTACCATTTTTGGCGGTACTTATAAAAGCATTCCAAATACAATAATCGCTAGGCTCATATATTTTAATCGTGTATTTTTTCAAAGTCAATTGTATAAAGGAGTAAATTAAGTAATTATTCTATAATTTTAGGGTATCAAGTGGAATAAGATTTCCAAATAATTTAATGTCCATAATAATAATTGGGCAAGGACCATTACAATGAATCAAAAACGACAACTTAATTTTATACTTTGGATGCTGCTATTATCTTGCACTGCTTACAGTCAAGATATCGAATTATTCAAACAGTATAATGGACGGTACGATTTTGTTTTCATTGGAAACACCTTAAATAAGGCAGAAAACGGCACTGGCGCTCCCTGTGAAATTAACACTAGCTCATCAGCTACTTTAGCACTTAATCCTACCGATCAAATTGAAAGCGCTTATTTATACTGGGCCGGCTCAGGATTGGGTGATTTCCAAATAAAATTAAATACTATCGATGTGGTAGCAGATCGAACTTTTAGTGTGGTTCAACAAACCTCCGGACTCCCTTTTTTTAGTGCTTTCGCAGATATTACCAATCAAGTAAAACAAACGGGCAATGGTACCTATACTGTATCAGAATTAGATTTAAACAATGTGATCGACTTCTATTGTTTTAATGGAACTAATTTTGGTGGCTGGGCAATAGTACTAGTGTATAAAAATGACCAACTTCCGCTGAATCAACTTACCATTTATGATGGCCTCCAATATGTTCCAAACGAGATTAACATAGTCTTGAACAGCTTGAACGTAATTGACAACCAAGACGCACGCATAGGTTTTGTAGCTTGGGAAGGCGACCAATTTATCAGTGTAAACGAAACGCTAAGAGTCAATGGCAATCCTTTGAGTAATCCACCGCTCAATCCCGTAAACAACGCTTTTAATGGTACCAATAGTTTCACAGGATCCAATACGCTTTACAATATGGATTTGGACGTTTACAATATTCAAAACAATATTAAAGTGGGCGATACATCCGCTCAAATACAGTTAACATCAGGACAAGATTTTGTGATGATTAACACTATAGTTACCAAGTTAAATAGTCAATTACCTGATGCTAATATTATAATTAATTCGGTTAAAACTACCTGCGACTCTAAAGAAGTCGCTATTGCTTATACCGTCTTTAATAGTAATTGTACCAACAGTTTGCCAGCGGACACACCTATTTCATTTTATGCCAATGGAAATCGAGTGGGTAGCAGCAAGACCAATACAATTATACCAATTGACGGCAGCGAGCAAGGAAGCGTACTAATCAAAGTACCCGATAACACAGTTTCTCCCTTTACTTTGGAGCTAAGTGTAGACGACCTTGGAAACAGAATAGGAATTATAACCGAATTAAATGAAAATAATAACAGCGCATTTGCCAACAATATCTTTTTAAAAAATTCACCCAAAATTAACACGGTTGCAAATTTAACAGCTTGTAACGAAGGATTTGGAATGGCAACTTTTGATTTTTCAAATTACCAAGAAAGTGCAAAAGTAGCTTCCAGCGACACAGTGAGTTTTTATTCCTCTTTAAAAGAAGCTACCCTCGGAGTAGATCAAGGTGGAATAACTGTTCCTTCTACAACAGGATTTCAGGCTAAAAATCCCATTACGACGATTTATATTAGGGTGCAAAATGATTTTTGTTTTACGATAACCTCTTTTCAATTACTAGTTAAAAACTGTTTGCCTAAAATATACAACTTCGTATCAGCAAATAACGATGGTATCAATGAAAGTTTTTCAAGCCAAGGTTTGAAAAATATCTTTACCAATTACAAAACAAGTATTTACAACCGTTGGGGCGTTATGCTATGGGAAGGAAATAATGCTACCGCTGACTGGAACGGATACGCATCAAAAGGATTAACTTGGGGCACTAGTAAGTGTCCGGATGGCACTTATTTTTATGTTATCGAATTAAATGATAAAGAATTCCCAGAGCCTCTAACCGGATTTATCTATTTAACTAATTAGCGCGCTACACCTTATCCAAAACTGGTAAATACCATTTGTACTTGACTGCCATTAAGCGAACTGATATAATCACCACCGAGGTACTGAGGTACAAAACGTCCTCATTTAACTGCATTTTCTTGAGCAGAAAAAAAACAGCACCGCCTAAAATACAAATAGTAGCATAAATTTCTTTTCGAAATATAACAGGGATTTCATTGCACAAAATATCGCGAATCACACCTCCAAAACAAGCTGTCATCGTACCTAACGCTATGCAAATTACTGGATGTAACCCAATATTTATTCCTTTTTCAAGACCAATTAAAGTAAAAACTCCCAAACCAATCGTATCAAACAAAAATAAAGAAGTGCGCAATTTGTCAAATTTACGACGGAAAACAATAGATAAAATAAATGCAAAGGCAATAACATAAACATATTCTAAATCTTGCATCCAACCCACCGGCGTACGACCAATCATGACATCACGCAGGGTTCCCCCTCCTACAGCCGTTACGAAAGCGATAATAAAAACACCAAAAGGATCTAGTTTTTTACTGATAGCTGTAAGCGCGCCCGACATGGCAAAAGCAATGGTACCAATAATATCTAATAAATGAAACATGAAAAATAGTTTAGGATAGCTACTGGATTCCTTTTCGCAATCCGAATTGGGGCAAAATTAGCTAAAATTAGTGGTAAACCGCTACTTTTATAGTCGCTAATCCATTCTAAATGACCCTCACAAATAATCTGTTGGGATGTATCGAAAACTGTACTTTCTCTGCGTATCTTTGTTTTTTATTAAGCCATTAAAATGTAAATTCCCTTGAAACAAATTACTTCCATTCAAAATCCCTTCATAAAAACCTTAGTTTTATTACAAGAAAAGGCAAAAAATCGCAAGCAAAGCGGCAGCTTCTTGATCGAAGGGCAACGCGAAATTAGTTTAGCACAAAAAGGGGGTTATGAAGTAGAAACTATTTTGTTTGCTCCTGAAATTTGCAGTGAATCAGCAGCGCGAAAACTTTCCAAATCAGCTGAATTGATCGAAATTAACACGGCTATTTTTCAAAAACTAGCGTATCGAGATACAACCGAAGGTATTTTGGCTGTAGCCAAAACAAAATCAATGCACTTAAGCGACCTAAAACTTTCGGAAAACCCGTTAATTCTAATTGCTGAAGCCCCTGAAAAACCCGGAAACATTGGTGCATTACTCCGCACCGCTGATGCTGCTAATCTCGACGCGGTGATAGTAGCAAACCCTAAAAGTGATTTGTACAGCCCAAATATTGTACGATCTAGCGTAGGCTGCTTATTTACAAACCAAATTGCAACAGGAACCACAGCTGAAATAATTGCTTTTTTAAAAGAAAAAAAAATCAATTTTTACTGCGCCACACTGCAAAACTCAACGGCTTACCACACTCAGGATTACACCACACCAACCGCATTAATTGTGGGTACAGAGGCGACGGGATTAACCCAAGAATGGCGCGATGCAGCTACGCAAAATATCATTATTCCGATGCAAGGCGAAATAGACAGTATGAACGTTTCAGTTGCGGCAGCCATATTAATCTTTGAAGCCAAAAGACAACGAGGATTTTAAAAATTCAACTAAAAACCAATCTAATTATGAAAAATAAAGTATTTATAGCCCTAGCGCTTATCAGCAGTGCATTTGCTTTCGCACAAATAAGCGAGCCACAAGTCGATGCTTTAGTTAATAAAACCTTGACCGCTTTTAATGTACCTGGAATTGCAGTAGCGATTATCAAAGATGGCAAAGTAGTCCTAGCCAAAGGATATGGAGTCAAATCGATCGAAACGAAAGAAAAGGTAGATGCAAATACACTGTTTGGTATTGCATCTAATAGTAAGGCTTTTACAAGCGCTGCATTAGCTATTTTAGTTGATGAAGGAAAAGTAAAATGGGACGATAAAGTGGTTAAATACCTTCCTAATTTTAAAATGTATAGCGATTATGTAACCCAAGAATTCACTATCAGAGACCTTTTAACACATCGAAGTGGTTTGGGTTTAGGAGCTGGAGATTTAATGATTTGGCCTGATGGCAGCGATTTTACTGCCCAAGATATCGTTCAAAACTTACAATATTTAAAACCTGTTTCTGCATTTAGAACCAAATACGATTACGACAACCTGTTGTATATTGTAGCTGGCGAAGTCATTCATAAGGTAAGTGGTAAAAGCTGGTGCGATTTTGTCGAAGAGCGTATTATGAAACCCTTAGAAATGAATAACAGTGCTGCTTCGTACGTGCGACTAAAGGACTCGACCAATATTATTGCTCCTCATGTTCCTATGAATGGCAAACTGAAGGTGATTAGAAGGTATCAAAACCAACTATTCGATGCTGCTGCCGGAATTTACTCTAGTGTAAATGACTTGAGCAAATGGGCTATTATGCAAATGAATAATGGAAAATACGGCCCTGAAAACAAATCGCTATTCTCTGAAAAAGAACATGACGAAATGTGGCAACTACAAACTATTATCCCAACTAAAACAAGAGCGCCGTACTTCACACATTTTAATGGCTACGGTTTAGGCTGGTTTCTTAGCGATGTAAAAGGATACAAACAAGTGACGCATACCGGCGGTTTAGAAGGTATTGTAACACAAACGACCTATATTCCGGAGTTGCAACTTGGAATTATTGTCTTAACCAATCAACAATCAGGTGCGGCATTTAATGCGATAACAAATACCATCAAAGACAGTTATTTAGGGATTGCATCCGAAGATTATGTTAGTGTTTACGCTAACCGCGCAAAAGCAAATGAAGAAACGGCCGATAAAACTACGGATGAAGTTTGGGCTCAAGTCGCAAAAAACAAAAAAGATAAAATCAAAACCGACCTGAAGAAAATTGTAGGAACCTACAAGGACAATTGGTTTGGAAATATCGTATTATGGGAGAAAAAAGGACAGTTGTACTTTCGCTCAGAACGCTCTTCTCAACTAGCGGGTGAAGTCTTTTTTTACAAGGACGGAAACTATGTTGTAAAATGGAACAATGCTTATTTTCATGCCGATGCTCATTTAATTTTCGGATACGATACTAATGGAAACGCTAGTACACTTAAAATGAATGCCATATCTGAATTAACTGATTTCAGTTATGATTTTCAAGATTTAAATTTCACTAAAATCAACTAATAATTCGACTTGGAACAACCTAAAAAATGTTTACGCCATACACGCGATTAGGCTTGCATATATGGGAAGTATTCGCTATTTTTAGGAAGTAAATCCTGCTGTTATGATCGAAATAGATATAGAAAAAGAAAACAAAGCCATTGCTCACGAATACAAGGAGTTACTCCGGATTAGTTATCAAACCTTAACCGCTGAGGATAAAAAACTAATTAGGAAAGCCTTTGACGTGGCTGTAGATGCGCACAAAGAACAGCGAAGAAAATCAGGGGAAGCCTATATATTTCATCCTATTGCTGTTGCAAAAATTGTAGCTTCAGAGATTGGTCTTGGCGCTACCTCAATTGCAGCTGCCCTGATGCACGATGTAGTTGAAGACACACCTATAACAGTTAAGGATATCGAGAAAATGTTTAATCCTAAAGTAGCGCAGCTAGTGGAAGGATTAACCAAAATATCGCTAGTGCAAAAAGACATGAATGTGTCGATGCAAGCAGAGAACTTTCGCAAAATGTTGCTAACGCTTAATGATGACGTACGGGTAATCTTGATTAAAATTGCTGATCGATTGCATAATATGCAAACCATGGAATCGATGGAGGATTACAAGCAGGTAAAAATTGCGTCCGAAACGCTATATATCTATGCACCATTAGCACACCGCTTGGGATTATACAACATTAAAACCAAACTCGAAGATCTAGGTTTGAAATATACCGAACCAGCTATTTACAACGACATTGTAAGTAAAATCAGAGAAACAAAAGAGCAGCAAGACGCATACATCAAAGATATTTCAGATATATTAAAAACCTCTTTAGATGCCGAGGGTGTGGAATACATTATAAAAGGCAGACCAAAATCTATTTATTCCATCAGGCGTAAAATGAAAGCTCAGAATGTAAGCTTCGATGAAGTTTACGATAAATTTGCTTTGCGTATCGTTTACAAGTCAACGCCACACGAGGAAAAATTTGTTGCTTGGAAAATCTATTCTATCGTTACAGACCATTATAGACCCAGCCCTAGCCGATTGAGAGATTGGATTTCTTCGCCTAAATCTACGGGCTACGAAGCCCTGCACATTACCGTAATGGGACCAAAGGGTCGTTGGGTGGAAGTGCAAGTACGTAGTGAACGAATGGACGAAATAGCGGAGAAAGGATACGCCGCACATTATAAATATAAAAATGGTGCGACTGAAGAAAGCGGATTGGATGTTTGGTTGAATCTATTAAAAGAAGCACTAGAAAACTCAGAGTCGAGTGCGGTGGATTTTGTAGAAGATTTCAAAATGAATTTGTATTCCAAAGAGATCTATATTTTTACTCCAAAAGGAGATATAAAATCACTCCCAAAAGGAGCAACCTCTCTGGATTTTGCTTTTAGTATTCACTCTGAAATTGGAATCAAAACGCGTGGTACTCGTGTCAACGGAAAACTAGTACCGCTAAACTACGAATTAAAAAGTGGTGACCAAGTTGAAATTATTACTTCACCTAACCAAAAACCAACCATCAACTGGTTGGATTATGTAACCACTTCTAGAGCCAAAAATAAAATCAGAAATGTTCTCAACGAGAATACTAAAAAAATTGCCGAAGACGGAAAAGAAGTTCTTACCCGAAAATTAAAACATCTTAAAATAACACTGAACGAAACCGTTGTTAATGAGTTGGTCAACTTTTTTCAATTAAAAACTAGTTTAGATCTCTTTTATAGAGTGGGCGTGGGTGCAATCGAAAACCAGCAACTTAAAGATTTTGCTGCGCAAAAAAGCAATACGTTAATCAATTTCTTTAAAAATAAAATCAAACGATCAGGGCCAACATCTGACGGTGATATCCACAAACAAATACTAAGTAATAATTACGATTTAATCGTTTTTGGTAAAGAGCAAGACAAGCTAGATTATAAACTTTCGACTTGTTGTAACCCAATTCCAGGCGACCAAGTATTTGGTTTTGTTACCATTAACGAAGGAATCAAAGTACACAAAAAAGATTGTCCAAATGCCATCTCGATGCAGTCTAATTATGCTTACAGGATAATGCAAGCAAAATGGATCGACTCGTCACAGCAAGAATTCCATGCTATTTTAAATATTACCGGTATGGACACGTTGGGTCTTACTAATGAGTTGACCAAAGTAATATCGAATAATATGAACGTTAATATTCAGAGCATTTCCTTGAATGGCGATGCTGGACTGTTTAAAGGACAATTGACAGTAATTGTTCAAAACATAACAATCCTGAAGAAACTAATAGACAACATTAAGAAAATTGATGGTATCGACAAAGTGACTCGTGTTTATAAAAATTGATATTCAGTAAAAAAATAGCTATTCAACTCGTAATCAAACACAAAAACACTATTTATTAAATTTTAAACACCTATTTTTATTTCGCTTCCTATCGATAAACACGATAAGTTTTAAAATAAAAAATTATCTTTGCCAGATATGACACTCATTTCCACAGATAACAACAAAAACCAAGAAATTGTAAAAAATGTTTTTACAATGTATCTTGAGCAAAAAGGACATCGAAAAACACCTGAAAGGTATTCTATACTCCAAGAAATATACGAAAGCGAAGAGCATTTTGATATAGAGAACCTCTACATCAAAATGAAAAACAAAAACTATCGTGTTAGTAGAGCTACTTTATACAATACGATTGAATTATTGCTAGACTGTGCACTTGTTAGAAAACATCAGTTTGGACAAAACCAAGCACATTACGAAAAGTCCTATTTTGACAAACAGCATGATCATATCATCATGACTGATACCGGAGAAGTAATTGAATTTTGCGATCCAAGAATACAAACCATCAAGAAAACGATAGAGGAAATTTTTGATATCGAAATCACAAATCACTCTTTGTATTTATACGGTGTTAAAAAGACTCCAAAAGCAGAAACAATAACAGAAAATAGCACCAACACAGACGAACAACTGTAGTAGTTGCTCATCAATAAAAATTAACTACAAATAATAAAATAGAATGACCGTAGATTTATTACTAGGATTACAATGGGGAGATGAAGGAAAAGGAAAAATCGTTGATGTATTGACATCAAAATATGATATCATCGCTCGTTTCCAAGGAGGACCTAACGCAGGACATACGCTAGAATTTGACGGTATCAAACACGTGCTAAGAACAATCCCATCTGGAATTTTTCATGGTAACAACGTAAACGTAATTGGAAATGGTGTTGTGATCGACCCAGTTGTTTTTAAAAGTGAAGTTGATGGTTTAGCTAAATTTAATTTAAATCTAAAATCTAAATTAATCATTTCAAGAAAAGCACACTTAATTTTACCAACACACCGTTTACTTGATGCAGCTTCAGAAGCTTCAAAAGGAAAAGCGAAAATTGGTTCTACACTTAAAGGAATTGGTCCAACTTATATGGACAAAACAGGTAGAAACGGAATTCGTGTTGGAGATATTGAATTAGCAGACTTTAAAGAAAGATACAGAGCTTTAGCTGATAAGCACGAAGCAATGATCGCTTTTTATGATGTAAACATACAATACAACTTAGCAGAATTAGAAAAAGAATTTTTTGAATCTATCGAAGATTTGAAAAAATTAGATTTTATAGATAGTGAAGAGTATTTGCACCAAGCTCAAAAAGCTGGAAAATCCATTTTATGTGAAGGAGCTCAAGGTTCTTTGTTAGATGTTGATTTTGGAACGTATCCTTTCGTTACCTCTTCAAATACTACTGCTGCAGGTGCTTGTACCGGTTTGGGTATTGCTCCAAACAAAATCAAAGAAGTGTATGGTATCTTCAAAGCATATGTTACTAGAGTTGGTAGCGGACCCTTCCCTACTGAGCTTTTTGACGAGGACGGATCGACTATGGCACGCGTAGGAAACGAATTCGGTTCAGTTACTGGCAGACAAAGACGTTGTGGTTGGTTAGACTTAGTAGCGTTAAAATATGCGGTACAAGTAAATGGTGTTACGCAACTAATGATGATGAAAGGCGATGTTCTTTCTGGCTTTGAAACGTTAAAAGTATGTACGGAGTACAACTACAAAGGACAAAACATTGCTCATTTCCCGTACAACATTGAACCAGAAAATGTAACTCCAGTTTACCAAGAGTTTAAAGGCTGGAAACAAGATTTAACTGGAATGACTACTTACGAGGAGTTACCGACAGAGTTAAAAGAGTACATTGCTTTTATTGAAAAAGAAATTGAAGTACCTATCAAAATTGTTTCTGTTGGACCAGATAGAAAACAAACAATATTGAAATAATATAAAGTAACGCTCTGAAATTTCAGAGCGTTTTTTTTATAACTCTTTATTTATCTTTAACTTGCAATTAAATTTGAAAAATTTAACAACTAGTAAATTATTCTATTTTGAACAGAAAGTACTTTTTTGAAGCAATTTGTATTTATATAATTTTTGTCACTATTTTCAGTGCATGCAAAAAAGATGAAATAATGCTTTCCACTAATGATATTAAAAAATTCCAAATTGTTCAATCTAAAATTATTTATAATTCAAAACCTGTTCAACTTATAGGAGCTAATGCGTTTCATGTTTTTAGTTCTGGCAGTACTGATATGAATATTTGGAAAATTGATATTGTACGAGAATTTATTGGGAATATGAAAGAAACCCCAATAAACGGCAATACAATTCTAGATTCAAATGGAGCCTACCTCTATTCATTGCAACGTATAATTGATGATAATAGAGCAAATAATCGCATAACCATTTTATGTCCTTTTGGTTGGGACGGGCTAGCATCAACTGAATTTACAGGTAAAAGTCCAGCTCAAACATCTTGGTGGAATGACTACAAGATAAAATTAGCACAATGGGCAAAGCAATTCAAAAATCAAGAAGATGTATGGATCGAGGTATGGAATGAACCCTATAGATACGATAGAAAAGATGGATATACTGATGATTTATGGATGCAAAACATGAACGAACTAGTAAGTATTATTAGGAGCATGGAAAATGAAAACATTATTTTAGTACCATGCGCTGAACAAGGACAAGACGAAAGTGTTCTTTTAAATAAAGGTGGCGATTTCCTTCGAAACAAATCGAATATTTTATTTGATATTCACGCTTACGAAAAATGGCTTTTAGAAAATGATGACATTATTAATAATCGACTTGAAGTATTAAAACAAAAAAACTTACCAATATTTTTTGGAGAGACTGCACCTTTAAATGCAGGCCTTTTAATGAACACGAAACCATTTTTGGAAATCATATACAAACGAGGACTTTCAGTAAGTGCTTGGGTTTGGAAAAAAGACGAAAATGATGTAGACGCCTTGCTAACGAAATCTGGTTTACCAAATAACAACAAAAACAACAATTGGGGCACTACTTTTTACACTATTAGCACCCAAGTAAGAAATCCATAAAAACTATTCAAAAATGTACAATCCCGAAATAAAAATTCAAAAAACAGACTTGCTTTCAAACAACAAGTACTTGCTTAACAAAGTTACTTTTGATTATAAAAAAAATGACAATTCTTGGATCACGCAAAAAAGAGAAGTTTATGATCGAGGAAACGGAGCCGCAATCTTGTTGTATAATTCTGAGACTCAAAATGTCATTCTTACAAGACAGTTTCGTTTACCTACTTACCTAAACGGGAATCAGAGCGGAATGTTGATAGAAGCCTGTGCGGGCATGTTGGACCTTGATGAACCGGAACAATGCATCATTAGAGAAACCGAAGAGGAAACCGGATACCGTATCACTAATGTGAAAAAAGTGATGGAAAGTTATATGTCACCTGGCGTACTAACGGAAATACTTTACCTGTTTGTGGGTGAATATAACGAATCGATGAAGGTAAACGAAGGTGGCGGTTTAGAAGAAGAACAAGAAAACATTCAAGTGTTAGAAATGCAATTTGACGCTGCTTACAACATGATCGCAACTGGCGAAATAAAAGATGCAAAAACAATGCTTCTTTTGCAATATGCAAAAATTAATTTAGGGTTCTAATGTTCAATACAACCCTAGCTACTTCAATTAAAAACAGCCACAAAAATCTTTTTTTGTGGCTGTTTTTTAGAATAAAAAGTGACTATTTATTTGGTTGAGGTGTCATCCTTAAATAGTATTTAATTCTATTGAATCCCTTTGGAAATTTTGCTGGAATATCTTCATCTTTAATGGAAGGAGATATTACAACATCGTCCCCATCTTTCCAGTTTGCTGGTGTGGCAACGCTGTAATTAGCCGTTAGTTGTAAACTATCAATCACACGCAACAACTCATCAAAGTTACGACCAGTTGAAGCCGGATACGTCAATATTAATTTTACTTTTTTATCGGCACCAATAACAAATACAGAACGTACTGTAAACGTATCATCTGCGTTTGGATGAATCATATCATACAAACTAGCCACTTCCTTGCTCTCGTCTGCTATAATTGGATATTGCAAAGTCACCTCTTGCGTTTCTTCAATATCTTTAATCCATTTTAAATGCGACTCTAATCCATCAACACTCAAAGCAATTACTTTAGTGTTTCGCTTTTGAAATTCAGTATAGTAATTAGCTACCGTACCTAATTCAGTGGTACAAACAGGTGTGAAATCAGATGGATGTGAAAAAAGTACACCCCAAGAATCTCCTAACCACTCATGAAATTGAATGGTACCTTTTGTTGTTTCTGCTTTAAAATCTGGAGCACTATCTCCTAATCGTATCGTTGACATATATTATAATTTTTAGTTTGTTTAAAATTACTAATTATATACAAGAGTACGGGAAAACATACCTTAAATAAAAGCTAAATATCTAATGCCAAAATTGCAATAAAAAGTACCAGCCGGCTAAGGTTATAAAGGATAACGGAATACCGAAGCCAATCATCATACTGCTCAATTTTGGTTTTAAACCATAGGTAGAGGCCAATATACTTCCAGTAATCATAGGTGCCATGGCTGTTTCCATAATAACAACATCAATCATAGTCGAATGTTGTTTTAAAATAATTATATAACCTACAAAAAATAGCGCAGGCATAAGTATTAATTTAAATAACATTCCTAATCCAAGAAAACGCCAATGCGCACTCCTACTATCAAAATTTAATTGTAAACCTACTGATATCAGCGCTAATGGTGTAATCAAACTTCCTACTCCATGAATCGCTTGTTGAATTACATCAATAAAATCAAGATTGCAAATATTCAGAATACATGCCAATAGAAAAGTTAAAAAAGGAGGAAACAAAAATACTTTTTTAAAAATTTGACTCGCAGTTGCTACTCCCTTTGAATGCATCGTAGCAACCAAAACACCCAAGGTAGCCAAGACGACAAAACTTCCGGGTTGGTCGATCATAATTGCCGTTTTCATTCCCTCTGGTCCATAAATGGCAGCAATGATCGGAAAACCTA
>NZ_JAQWTM010000156.1 GCF_029242675.1 Flavobacterium sp. | reverse complement strand
TCTCAGAAATCATGTTACAACAGACGAGAGTAGCGCAAGGTACGCCTTATTTTTTATCTTTTACAAGCGCTTTTCCTACTGTTTTTGATTTGGCTAAAGCCAATGAAGATCAAGTACTGAAATTATGGCAAGGTTTGGGGTATTATTCCAGAGCGCGCAACCTTCATAAAACCGCACAACATATAGCTTTTGAGTTAAACGGGGTTTTCCCTAAAACCTACAAAGACCTTCTTGACCTTAAAGGAGTTGGCGAATATACTGCTGCTGCCATTGCCTCTTTCTCCTATAATGAAGTGGTGCCTGTTGTTGATGGAAATGTTTTTAGAGTATTGTCTCGCTATTTTGATGTGGAAACGGATATTGCTTTGGCTTCAGCCAAAAAAGAATTTGCTGCGCTCGCCTTAGCGTTAATGCCTGCAAAGGATCCCGCTTCCTTCAATCAGGCTATAATGGAGTTTGGAGCCTTGCAATGTGTTCCTAAAAATCCTAACTGCAGTGTTTGTGTTTTTAATAGTAGTTGTGCCGCCTTGCAAAAAGGCAAAGTGAGTGATTTGCCGGTGAAGTCAAAGAAAATCAAAGTTCGCAATCGCTACTTTAATTATATTGTGGTCGCTGATGTTGATGATAATATTGTTATTAATAAAAGAACAGCTAAAGGAATTTGGCATAATTTATATGAGTTTCCATTAATAGAAACCGATAAAGAGGAAGATTTTGACACGATTTCAAACCGAATCACTAAGGAGCATTTTACCGCGTCCGATGTTATTAGTGTTGAAGAATGTAACAGTAATAGTATTCTTCATAAGTTATCACATCAACATTTGTATATCAAATTTTGGAAAGTAAAGCTATCGGTAGCAATTGACGGAGCAATTCGTGCTGCTGAGTTGAAAACATATCCGTTCCCAATTGTAATTCATAATTTTATTGAAAAGGAAATAGAGTGATTTTAAAAAAATGTATCTTTGATTAAATACCACTTATTATAATGAACGGAACCTTAAATAAAGTTATGCTTATTGGTCACTTAGGTGATGATATTAAAATGCACTATTTTGATGCAGGAAATTGTATTGGTCGTTTTCAATTGGCCACGAATGAAGTGTATATCAATAAAACAACCAACGAAAAAATTACTTCTACGGAGTGGCATAATTTGGTTGTGCGCAATAAAGCAGCCGAGATGTGCGAGAAGTATTTAAGTAAAGGAGATAAGATATATGTAGAGGGTCGTATCAAATCGCGTCAATGGCAAACAGAGGATGGTACCGTAAAATACGCAAGCGAAATACAAGTAACGGAATTTACTTTTTTGACCACTAAAAAAGGCAATGAAAACAACAAACAAATTCCCGGCACTGAATCGCCAAAAAACACTAACTTTGACCCCCAGAATAACGGCTTACCTATCAATGATTTGCCGTTTTGATTGTTTAACTAATCTTTTTTAATTTGGACCCAGAGCCCAGTTTAAATTTTGCATACGCTATTGATTTCGATCTAGTGTTTGGTTTTGCCGGAATAGCTGTATTGCTTTTTTTCTCGGCCCTAGTATCAGGTGCCGAAGTAGCCTTGTTTTCGCTTACGCAAAAAGACCTTGATGAATCAGTTCAAGCAAATCCTACCAAAGGGAAAATATTAGTGGATCTTCTTAGTAAGCCCAAAAAGCTTTTGGCAACTTTATTAGTAGCAAACAACTTTATTAATATTGGCGTTGTAATTTTGTTTTCCTTTATTGGAGGCGGTCTTTTTGCCGCAGTTACCTCACCTGTTTTAAAATTTATTTTAGAAGTTATCGTAGTGACTTTTTTATTGTTACTTTTTGGCGAGGTTTTGCCCAAAGTATATGCCAGTAGAAACAACTTGAAATTTGCTAGTATTGTTGCTTTGCCAATTTCCTTTTTAGACAGCGTTTTGTCACCAATTAGTATCCCAATGCGAAATTCAACGGTTTATTTGCACAATAAACTCGGAAAGCAAAAAACAAATTTCTCTGTAGACCAACTGTCTCAAGCATTAGAATTAACGTCATCTGATGATACTTCAAGCGAAGAGCAAAAAATATTAGAAGGAATTGTTTCATTTGGTAATACCGATACCAAGCAGGTAATGAGTCCTAGAATCGATGTTTTTGGATTAGAAATAACAGAGACTTTTGCAGGGATTTACATTAAAATAATTGAAAAAGGATACTCCAGAATTCCGGTTTACCGCGACAATATCGATCAAATAGAAGGAATTTTATTCGTTAAAGATTTATTGCCCCATTTGAACAAAGACGATTTTGATTGGGTAACTTTAATCAGAGAACCCTTTTTCGTTCCTGAAAATAAGAAACTAGATAATTTATTGAAGGACTTTCAAAGTATGAAAAGTCATTTAGCCGTTGTGGTTGACGAATATGGCGGTACTTCAGGACTAGTATCATTAGAGGATGTTATCGAGGAAATTGTTGGTGATATTAGTGATGAGTTTGATGATGAGGATATAAATTTCTCTCAAATTGATGATAGAAACTTCCTTTTTGAAGGGAAAGTCAATTTAAGGGATTTCTACAGAGTCGTTGATGTTGATGAAGATGTTTTTGAAGAAAGAAAAGGAGAAGCGGAGACGCTAGCCGGATTTATTTTAGAGATCTCCGGAAATTTCCCTGCCAAAGGACATAAAATTAGTTTCGCAAACTGTTTATTCACCGTAGAAGTGGTAGATAAAAAACGAATTAAACAAATAAAAGTTACTATTGATGCTTAGTTTTAAAAATAGCAGTAGCCGCATTTTCATTGCAATTTTGGGATGTATTTTGCTAGTTTCAACGACGAGTTGTAAAGATGATGTAATTCCTAAGCCGTCCAGTTATTTGCGATTGGATTACCCGATGGCGGCTTACGCTAATTTTGAAAACAATTGTCCGTTTACTTTTGAAATGAACGCCGATGCGATCATAAAGGCCGAGAAAGATTGCGGGCTTACGATTACCTATCCTAAAATGAAGGCTACCATTTACCTGAATTATCAACCGGTAAAGAATGATATTAATGCCTTATTAAAAGATGCTCAAACACTTACTTACAAGCACGTAATCAAAGCAGATGATATCTTGGAACAACCGTACTTAAATCCGCAAAAGAAAGTTTATGGTATGTTTTACCAAGTTGACGGTAATGCAGCGACAAATTCCCAGTTTTATGCTACGGATAGTACGAAGCATTTCGTTCAAGGCACTGTTTATTTCTACGCAAAACCCAATTTTGATTCGATTATGCCAGCAGCAAGTTATATTAAAAATGACATGCAGCACTTATTAGAAACTTTAAAGTGGAAGTAGTTTTAAATTAATTTTTCTCTAAAAAATTAGGGGTATTCCATAAAATTATTAGATTTTTGACAAAAAATTATAGTAATGGAATCAAAACAATTAAAATGGGGTTATCTAATAGTACTTTCCTTAATCTGGGGGAGTTCTTTTATTTTAATCAAAAAGGGATTACTAGGCTTATCAGCAATTCAAGTGGGTTCATTGCGAATTGTGTTTGCTGCTTTCTTTTTGCTGCTAATCGGTTTTAAGAGTTTATCTAAAATCCCAAAGGTCAAATGGAAGTTTATTGCTTTAACTTCAGTATTTGGGACCTTTGTACCTGCTTTTCTTTTTGCAATTGCTGAAACCGAATTAGATAGTTCAGTAACCGCCATATTAAATTCTTTAACGCCGCTAAATACTTTAGTTTTAGGAGCTGTTTTTTTTGGAGTGCAGTTTCAGCGCAGGCAAATGTGGGGAGTTTTAATTGGTCTTTGTGGTAGCTTGCTGTTGGTTTTTAATGGGGCGATGAACCATCCAAATCAAAATTATTACTATGCAATATTGGTTATTATTGCGGCTATTTGCTACGCAGTAAACGTGAACCTGATCAAGCGTTATTTGCATGACTTATCACCTTTGAGTATTTCTACAGGGAACTTTTTGTTTTTGTTGTTTCCGTCATTAGTGATTCTGTTTTCAACGGGTTTTGCTACTGTTATCCAAGTACCACAAGCGCAAGAATCTATTTTTTTTATAATGATTTTGGGAGTAGTAGGAACGGGTATTGCTAATATTTTATTCTTTAAATTAATTCAAATTTCGTCGCCGGTTTTCGCGACTTCGGTGACTTATTTGATTCCAGTAGTAGCTTTCTTTTGGGGATTGCTGGATAACGAAATGTTGACAATTGTTCAATTCTTTGGAGCTTTGATTATTTTAGTAGGGGTGTATTTATCGGCAAAAAAATAGTTTCTATAGTTTATAATACATTTTGATATAAACAAAAATGGCTGTCAGTTATAAACCGACAGCCATTTTTTATTGCTTAGATCGTAGACTATTTAAAGTCTGTGTCAGTAACTCCTTCGTTGATTTTTACTTCAGAGATTTTGATATCTAATTCGATACCTACATTCTGAATAATGTTATAAGGTACTTTAACACCTTTAACAGCTCTATAGTCACCGTAGCTATTGGTTTGTGTAATTGATCGTCCTCCTTGATCCATTGTTTTGGCATCAGCAAGTTTTAAACCAGTTGTTACATCATAATACAGCTTAGTAGTACCGTTTTTAATTACGTAAGCTTCTTTACCATTGAATGTCTCGATTCCTTCAAGAGTAACTCCAGCTTTGCTTGCTAAGACTGTCTCTTCGAATAAAACGGCACTTTTTTTCATTTCAGCTAATGGCTCTCCGGTAATATCCATACGTTGTCCTTGTTGAACTATGTACCCGCTTGTTTCGTTTATAACCTGTTTCATCATGCTATTTGGTCCCATCGCTAACTCAACAAATACTTTTCCTTTGGCATCCGCTTTTGATGTATATGTTAAAGGGGCTGGTGCTTGAGGAATTACTGTTTGTCCTACCATAGCAATGGTTTTAACAGCTTGTACTGCTTTTAATCCTCCAATTGCAGTGATGTAATTGTCAAGTACGGTTTTAGCAGTTACTCCTGCAGCTACTTCTTTTTTGAAAACTGGTTTTTCTACTGGATTTCCGTACTTATCAAAGTAGTACATCGGTATTTTTAATTTTTCTAAACTTGCCGCTACTTCTGATCCTTTACCAGCAATAACAATACGAGTATTATCAGCTAGGAAAAAACGATTAGCTACGTCTTTGATATCTTGTACGGTTACTGCATTAATGTTTTTAATGTAGTTTTCGTAGAAGTCAGACGGTAAATCTTGTGTTTGCGTATTTAAAGCATAACGAGCGATTGTAGTTGGTTTTTGAACTTGCATAACAAAGTTTCCAATGTATTTCGCTTTTGCATTTTTTAAGTCATCTGCTGAAACTAAGTCGGTTCTCATTCTTTTCAATTCATTCAATATCTCAACAACTGAACTGTCTGTTACTGCATTTCGAACTGAAGCAGTAGAGCTGAATTTTTGCACGTATTTTCCAAATCCGATATCTGAATACGATCCGTATGTCCAACCGTGTTTTTCACGTAAGTTTAAAAACAAACGTCCTTCACCACCACCACCAAGAATTTGGTTTGCTAGTATAGTTGCAAAATATTGTTTGTCTGTTATTTTTAAATTAACGGTGTTCACTAGAGCAATTTCTGACTGTACTGCGTTTGGCATATCAACAAAGTTAATTTGCGTTTGTTGTACATTCTTAGGGTCAGGGTACGTTGGTTGTGGTGCTGAAGCCTTTTTCCAAGAACCAAAAAGTTTAGTTACTAGTTTCTTTACATCATTTGTATTAACATCACCTACGATAACTAGGTAAGCATTACCTGGTACAAAGTTGGTTTTGTAATTGTTGATTGCGTCTTGCAAGGTCACTTTAGAAACACTTTCCGTAGTTAAATATTCTCCAGAAGGGTGGTTTTTACCAAAAGCTAATGCGTCAACGACTCTTCCAGCTACAGCAGGAACACTTTTTTCTTGTGATTTGATTCCTTCTAAAAGTTTGGTTTGTATTTTGTCAAATTCAGCTTGAGTGAAAACAGTGTTTAAAGCACCGTCAGCCATTAAGGTTAAGATTTTATCTGAGTATTTAGATAATCCACTTGCAGCTGCTCCGTTTGAACTAAAATAGATATTAGCACCTAAAAAGTCAACCTCTTCATTAAAAGCATTTTTAGAGGTTGTCGCTGATCCACTACCAATAAGTTGGCTAGTGATGTCAGCTACACCTTTGATGTCTCCTTCGGCATATGGCATATTGTCTAAGCTAAGACTGTAGGATACTCGCGGTAGTTTGTGGTTTTCAACCACCATTACTTTCAGTCCGTTTTTCAATTCAAAGTTAGTAGACTTACCAATTTTAATAGAAGGAACTGATGTTGATTGTGGCTGCGGAATTACTTGTCCTTGCATAACGAGAGTCAAAAATAGACTGGATAATATATATATTGTTTTTTTCATGATTTTTCGATGTTATTTAGTTGCTTTTTCTGTTTTTGGCAAATAATCCAATACTAATCTCTGGTTAGGGTTTAGGTATTTTTTTGCAACAGTTCTAATTTCTTCAGGTGTAATACTACGGTAGATATCAATCTCAGTGTTGATTAAGTTGATGTCTTTGTACAACATGTAAAAGGTAGCTAGATTACTAGCAATTCCTTCAATACTAGCATTGCTGTTTACATATTGATTTTCGTATTTGTTTTGCAACTTCTGTAACTCTTTAGCTGGTATTAATTCCGTTTGTAACTTTACTATTTCAGCGTCAACTTCTGATAATATTTGTTCTGATGTAAAAGGAGCTTGTGGTAAGCCATACAATATATACATACCGTAATCTTCTTGACTATTGTTAATAGCACCTATTTGTAGAGCCATTTTTTTATCGTCTACGATGTTTTTGTATAATCGAGAACTTTTACCATCACTTAGTATAGTAGAGATGAAGTCTAACACTCTTGCATCACGTGATTTCATTGATGGTGTTCTATAAGCAGCCACCACCATCGGAATTTGGATGTTTGGGTCTTCAAATGTTGCTTTGATCGTTTGAGTAATTGGCTCTTCTACAAAAGTTTGTCTTTCAATAGCAGGTCCTTTCTCGATTTTACCAAAGTATTTTTGAATCCATTGTTTAGCTTCGTCTGTTTTAAAATCACCAGCTACAACAAGAACTGCGTTGTTAGGCATGTAGAATTTTTTGTTAAACGCTTGGAATTCCTCTAAAGTTGCTGCATCTAAATGATCCATAGATCCAATAGTAGTCCAACGGTAGGGATGGTTTTTAAAGATGTTTTTCTTTACTTCTGGTATGATTTGTCCGTAAGGAGAGTTGTCAAAACGTAATCTTTTCTCTTCTTTTACCACTTCGTTTTGAGTATCAACACCTATTTGATTAATGATAGGGTGTAGCATACGTTCTGCTTCCATCCATAAACCTAATTCCAGGTTGTTCGAAGGGAATACTTCGTAATAGTAGGTACGGTCATCGCTAGTATTAGCATTATTAGTACCTCCGTTTCCGGTTACGATTTTAAACCACTCGCCTCTTTTAATGTTTTCAGTACCTTCAAATAATAAGTGTTCAAAAAAGTGAGCAAAACCAGTGCGTTCTGGGTTTTCATTTTTAGAACCTACGTGATACATTACTGAGGTAATTACAACAGGTGCCGAAGGGTCGTTTTGAAGTACTACATGCAAACCGTTGTCCATGGTGTACTCTTCAAAAACTACTTTTTGAGCAGATGCGGCTCCTCCGATTAAAAGTGCGGCGCTTAAAGCCATTATTGATTTTTTCATATTGGTTAGTGAATTTGTGTTTGACTATATGTCGCAATGTTACTATTATTGTTACACTAAATAATAATTTTTTTATCAGAAATGTAACATAGTTTGTTTAAGGTTGTTGCCTTCAAGATGACTTCATGAAGTAATTTGTAAAAGATAAAAAGCGTTGAAAATCAACCTATAATAAAACTTGTATATTTTTTTAAAGCAACTGATTGCATACTAAATTTATAATTGTATATTTGCAACCTTAAAAATCAATAAATCAATTTGGTATGTATGCAATCGTAGAGATAGCAGGGCAACAATTTAAAGTAAGCAAAGACTTAAAGGTTTATGTTCACCGTCTAGCTAATGAGGAAGGTTCAAAAGTTTCTTTTGACAAAGTTCTTTTATTAGATGACAATGGTAGCATAACTTTAGGCGCCCCAGCTATAGAAGGTGCTTCAGTAGAAGCTAAAGTGTTACAACACTTAAAAGGTGATAAAGTTATCGTTTTCAAAAAGAAAAGAAGAAAAGGATACAAAAAGAGAAATGGTCACAGACAATATCTTACTCAAATTTTGATTGAGGGTATTTCTGGGTCAGGTGCTAAAAAAGCTGCTCCAAAAGCAGAAAAAGTAGCTGAGGCTAAAGCTCCAAAAGCATCTAAAAAAGGAGATGATTTGAAGTTAATTGAAGGAGTTGGACCAAAAGCCGCTGAAGCATTAGTTGCTGCTGGTATTGATACTTTCAAAAAATTAGCTAAATCAAGTGCTGAGTCTGTAAAAGAAATTTTAGAGGCATCAACATCTAAGTTATCTCATTTAGATCCAACTACTTGGGCGCAACAAGCTCAATTAGCTGCAGATGGAAAAATGGATGAATTGAAAAAATTACAAGATGAATTAAACGGTGGTAAAGCTGTCTAATTAATTATTAACAATATTTAAACTAATACGTCATGGCTCACAAGAAAGGTGTCGGTAGTTCGAAGAATGGTAGAGAATCAGAATCAAAACGTCTAGGCGTTAAGATTTTTGGTGGACAAGCTGCTATTGCTGGAAACATCATCGTAAGACAAAGAGGTTCAAAACACAATCCAGGTGAAAATGTTTACATTAGTAAAGATCACACACTACACGCAAGAGTAGATGGAGTTGTTAAGTTCCAAAAGAAAAGAGATAACAAATCATACGTTTCAATCCTTCCATTCGAAGTTGAAGCATAATTGATTTTCTCAATTTATTAAAAAACCCAATCTGAAAAGATTGGGTTTTTTTGTTTTTAATCAAGACTAC
>NZ_JAQWTM010000132.1 GCF_029242675.1 Flavobacterium sp. | reverse complement strand
AGCATTAAAGAAGATGCAATTATTATCTTCAGCGGCTTTTAGTTTAGGTCATGGAGGAAATGATTCTCAAAAAGTAATGGGTATTATTGCTGCGGCCGTTGCGGTATACATTAATGCTAATCCCGGGATACACATGGATTCTTGGTTGGATGTTGTTTTGCCATCAGAAAGTGGTGCGTTTAAAATGCCTGCATGGATTCCTTTAGCTTGTTACTCTGCCATTGCAGCAGGTACCTTAAGCGGTGGATGGAAGATTGTAAAAACAATGGGTTCAAAAATTACAAAAGTAACTTCATTTGAAGGAGTAGCAGCAGAAACCGCTGGTGCCTTGACTTTGTATTTTACGGAGCACTTGAAAATACCAGTAAGTACAACACATACTATTACAGGATCTATTATTGGGGTAGGATTAACTAAAAGAGTCTCTGCAGTACGCTGGGGAGTTACAGTAAGTCTATTATGGGCTTGGGTATTGACAATTCCAATTTCGGCATTGTTAGCTGCTTTGGTTTATTATGTGCTAAGTATTTTTATATAGTCCGAAATAATCAAATAGAAAAAGCCACTCAAATTAATGAGTGGCTTTTTTTTGTAATGACAATTTAAGTTAAATATGTTCTGAAATAACCTTGGCAATAGGTGTTTGCCTTCAGCTTTAATTAATTAAGTGAAGGCTCCTAAAAGCGTGTTATAGTTTATGTTTGAAGTTTTTCTCGATTGCTTTAATCATTTCGCCTGCTATATCTTTATTAGTAGCGCCTTCAATACCTTCTAATCCTGGTGATGAGTTCACTTCTAAAAGTAAAGGACCTTTAGAGGAACGAATGATGTCGACACCTGCTACTTTCAAATCCATAGCTTTTGCTGCTTTAATAGCAATACGTTTTTCTTCAGGAGTTGCTTTTATAACTGATGCTGTTCCTCCTAAGTGTATATTGGCTCTAAATTCACCGGGCATAGCCTCACGTTGTATCGTTGCTACCACCTTGCCATCGATAACAAACAAACGTAAATCTTTTCCGTTTGCTTCCTTAATGAACTCTTGTACTAGAATATTTGCATTTAAACTTTTGAAAGCATTGATAACACTTTCAGCTGCTTTTTTAGTTTCTGCTAATACCACTCCTTTTCCTTGTGTTCCTTCTAACAACTTCACAATTAAAGGTGGGCCACCAACCATTTTGATTAAATCATTGGTATCTAAAGGGGAGTTAGCAAATCCTGTTGTTGGGATTCCTACGCCACTATGTAATAACAGTTGTAATGAATATAACTTATCTCTAGATTGTGTAATCGCTGCCGCAGAATTTAAACAGTATACTTTTAAAGCTTCGAACTGACGGGTGAGGGCACAACCATAAAAAGTAATACTCGGTCGTATTCTTGGAATAATAGCATCAAACTGATTTAAAATTATTCCGCCGCGATAATGAATTTCAGGCGTATCAGCGTCAAGTCTCATGTAGCATTCTTTGATATTCAAAAAGTGCATTTCATGGCCTCGCATTTCGCCCGCTTCCATAATGCGTTTATTGCTATATAGTTCAGGATTACTTGCCAATACTCCAATTCGCAGCCCAGTTGGTGCTTTTTCAGAGTTTTGGTATAATTCTTTTAAACTTTCAGATGTTGGTTGACCTAGTAAATATTGTTTTTCAGGATCAACTAATACGCGTCCGCTCATGGCTTCTCGTCCCAGCAACATCCTAAATCCCATCGAGTCACGATTAGTCAAGGTCATTTCGATTGGCCAGTTAGCATCTCCAATTTTTAAACTGGTTTGTATCACGTAGCGTTGTTCTCTGAACCCGCTAGAACTTTTCACAATTCGCTTGTCTACAAGAGGTGCCTCGCAGTGAATAATGGTTTTGAGATTGTTTTGAATCGGATTGATATCAAATTTTACCCAATTGCTGTCATTTTTAATAAAAGGAGCTATGTTAATGGCATGGAGAGCAGATGTTTTAGCTCCTGAATCCACACGTGCCTTTATAATTGGAATTCCTAATTCAGGAAAAGAACACCATTCTTCGCTACCTAAGATGACTTTGTCTTGAGACATATACTTTTATTTTAAAATGATTATAAAACCCAAATGTAGAGATTTGTTTTTAAAAATGTTTGGTTTCTATAAAGAATAAACCCGTTATGTTGTAAAAACGTAACGGGTTCTATCTTTATTTTGAACTGTTATAATTTATGAGTTCGATGCTTCATCTGCTTTTTGAACTTTAACTGAAAGTTCTTGTGCACCTTCTTCAATATCCATGAAGATTTCGTCTCCACTACTAATTTTAGATGTGATGATTTCTTCGGCTAAGGCATCTTCAACATATTTTTGAATTGCTCTTTTCAATGGTCTTGCACCAAATTGCTTGTCAAAACCTTTATCAGCAATATAGGCTTTGGCTTTGTCAGAAAGCTTTAGTTGGTATCCTAATTCACCCACACGTTTGTATAGTTTCTCCAATTCGATTTCGATTATTAAATCGATATCATGTTTCTCTAAAGCATTGAATACGATTACATCGTCAATTCTGTTTAAGAATTCAGGAGCAAATGTTTTCTTCAAAGCATTTTCGATTACACTTTTCGAATTATCGTCGGCTTGAGCCACTTTGGCAGCAGTTCCAAAACCAACACCTTGTCCAAAGTCTTTTAGTTGTCTCGCACCAACGTTTGAGGTCATGATGATAATTGTATTTTTGAAATCAATTTTTCGACCTAAACTATCTGTTAAGTACCCATCATCTAAAACTTGTAAAAGCATATTGAAAACATCAGGATGTGCTTTTTCAATTTCGTCAAGAAGTACTACACAGTATGGTTTTCTGCGTACTTTTTCGGTTAATTGACCACCTTCTTCATAACCTACGTATCCCGGAGGTGCACCAATTAAACGTGAAATCGCAAATTTCTCCATGTATTCACTCATGTCGATACGTACTAGTGCATCTTCTGAATCAAAAAGTTCTTTGGCTAATACTTTCGCTAACTGAGTTTTACCAACACCTGTTTGTCCTAAGAAGATAAACGAACCGATTGGGCGATTTGGATCTTTTAAACCCGCACGATTTCTTTGAATAGAACGCGCGATTTTCACTACTGCTTCTTTTTGACCAATAACTTTGCTTTCGATTAGTTCTGGTAATTTTGCTAGTTTGTTACTTTCGGTTTGAGCAATACGATTAACAGGAATACCAGTCATCATCGATACCACATCAGCAACATTGTCCTCAGTAACTTCTATTCGGTTATTTTTAGCATCTTCTTCCCATTGTTCTTGGGCTATAGCCAAATCTTTTTCGATGCGTTTTTCATCATCTCGAAGTTTAGCTGCTTCTTCATATTTTTGTTTTTTAACAACAACATTTTTAAGTTCACGAATGTCTTCCAATTGACGTTCTAAATCTAGAATTTTCTTCGGTACTTCAATATTCGTGATGTGTACACGGGAACCAGCTTCATCCAAAGCGTCAATCGCCTTGTCCGGTAAAAAACGCTCAGACATGTACCTGTCAGTCAATTTAACACAAGCTTCAATAGCTTCTTGCGAATAGGTAACGTTGTGGTGGTCCTCGTATTTATTTTTGATGTTATTCAAAATTGTAATGGTCTCATCAACAGAAGTTGGTTCCACAATAATTTTTTGGAAACGTCTCTCTAATGCGCCATCTTTCTCAATATATTGTCGGTACTCATCAAGAGTTGTTGCACCAATACATTGAATTTCTCCTCTTGCTAAGGCAGGTTTAAACATGTTGGAAGCATCTAGCGAACCTGTCGCTCCACCAGCACCAACAATAGTATGAATTTCATCAATAAACAGAATGATATCATCATTTTTTTCCAGCTCGTTCATCACCGCTTTCATACGTTCTTCGAACTGTCCTCTGTATTTTGTTCCTGCAACTAGGCTAGCCAGATCAAGCGTAACTACACGTTTGTTAAACAAGATGCGAGATACCTTTTTTTGGATAATTCGCAATGCTAAACCTTCCGCAATTGCTGATTTCCCCACTCCGGGTTCACCAATTAATAGTGGATTATTTTTTTTGCGTCGGCTTAAAATTTGGCATACACGTTCAATTTCCTTTTCACGACCTACAACAGGATCTAATTTTCCTTCTTCGGCCATTTCGGTTAGATCGCGACCAAAATTATCTAAAACAGGTGTTTTGGATTTTTTATTAGACTTATTAGCAGGATTGTTGAATGTTCCTTCTTTAAGACTGTCATCTTGTCCGAGGTCATCGTTATAGGAGTCGCTTGCTCTTGGTAAATTTTCCAAGAATTCTTCTTCGCTTGGTGTCATATTTAAATATTGTTCTTTAGCTAGATCATAATCTATTTTTAGTTTATTCAATAGCTTGGTTGTAGGGTCATTTTCGTTTCTTAAAATGCACAATAACAAGTGTGCTGTGCTTACTGACGAACTTTGGAAAACCTTGGCTTCTAGGAAAGTAGTTTTTAAAGCTCTTTCTGCTTGTCGGGTTAGGTGCAAGTTTTTCTTTTCATGGTTCGTATCTATTCCAGGAATTGCTGGGCTTAGAATTTCCACTTTTCGGCGTAAATGTTCTAGGTCAACCGCTAGATTGTTTAAAATCTGAATTGCCTTACCATTTCCGTCTCTAAGTATGCCTAGCATTAAGTGTTCAGTGCCTATAAAGTCATGTCCTAATCGTAAAGCTTCTTCTTTACTGTAGGTTATGACATCTTTTACTCTTGGTGAAAAATTATCATCCATAATATATATTTAGTATCCGTAAATTTAGTGAATTACTATTATAAAAACAAAAACCGTTCCTTAAGTAACGTTGTCAGCTAAGGGAAGAAAAAAAACCTTAAAGTACGTTATAAAATGCTATTTTTAGTGAACAAAGCCGTTATTTCTTTGTTAATAAATCATTGAAATAAGTATAGTGAAATGTTTAAATAAATTTTAAAAAAGCGTATATTGGCACGTTTTGAAACTAATATAATTTTTTAATATAACAACTTATGTCTGAAGGAGAAAAGTTAATTCCTATTAACATAGAAGATGAAATGAAATCAGCTTACATTGATTATTCGATGTCAGTAATTGTATCAAGAGCGCTTCCAGATGTTAGAGATGGTTTGAAACCAGTGCATCGAAGAGTTCTTTACGGAATGTATGATTTAGGAGTTTTTTCAAATAAAGCCCATAAAAAATCCGCCAGAATTGTCGGTGAAGTTTTAGGAAAGTACCACCCTCACGGAGACACCTCTGTGTATGATGCTATGGTTCGTATGGCTCAAGAGTGGAGTATGCGTTACTTATTGGTAGATGGTCAAGGTAACTTTGGATCTGTCGATGGTGATAGCCCTGCAGCAATGCGTTATACAGAGGCTAGAATGCGTAAGATTTCGGAAGAGATCATGGCAGATATCGAAAAAGAAACAGTTGATTTTCAATTGAACTTTGATGATACTTTGTATGAACCAAAGGTTATGCCAACAAGAGTTCCTACCTTATTAATCAACGGAGCTACAGGAATTGCAGTAGGTATGGCAACAAACATGCCTCCTCATAACCTTACGGAGGTTGTTAATGGTACGTTAGCGTACATGGATAACAATGATATTGAAATCGATGAGCTAATTACACATATTAAAGCACCTGATTTTCCAACTGGAGGAGTTATATATGGTTACGAAGGCGTTCGTGAAGCTTTCAAAACGGGAAGAGGTAGAGTAGTAATGCGTGCCAAAGTAGGTTTTGAAGAAGTTGAAGGAAGAGAAAGCATTATCGTTACTGAAATTCCTTATCAAGTTAACAAAGCTGATATGATCAAGCGTACTGCTGATCTTGTCAATGATAAAAAAATAGAAGGTATTGCCAATATTCGTGATGAATCGGATAGAAATGGTATGCGAATCGTTTATATTCTGAAACGCGATGCTACTCCTAATGTAGTGTTGAATACCTTATATAAATACACACAATTACAATCATCATTTAGTGTAAACAATATTGCGCTAGTGAAAGGACGTCCGCAAATGTTGAATCTGAAAGATATGATTCATTATTTTGTTGAGCACCGTCATGATGTGGTAATTAGAAGGACACGTTTTGAATTGCGTAAAGCAGAGGAAAGAGCACACATTTTAGAAGGATTAATTATTGCATCTGATAATATCGATGAAGTGATTGCCTTGATTCGTGGCTCTAAGAATACGGAAGAAGCGCGTGAAAAATTAATTGAAAGATTTCAATTATCAGACATCCAAGCGAGAGCAATTGTTGAGATGCGTTTGCGTCAATTAACAGGTCTGGAGCAAGACAAGTTAAGAGCGGAGTATGATGAGTTAATGAAGTTAATTGATCACTTAAAAGCGTTGTTAGAAAACGTTGATTTAAGAACAAACCTAATAAAAGAGGAATTAGTTGAAATCCGTGATAAATACGGTGACGAACGTCGTTCGCTTATTGAATACTCGGGAGGAGATGTAAGTATCGAAGATTTAATTGCCGATGAAAATGTAGTAATTACAATTTCGCATGCAGGTTATATCAAACGTACTAACTTATCCGAATACAAAACTCAAAATAGAGGTGGAGTAGGGCAAAAAAGTGCTGGAACTAGGGATCAAGATTTCTTAGAACACATGTTTGTAGCCACAAATCACCAATACATGATGTTTTTTACCCAAAAAGGTAAATGTTTCTGGATGCGTGTTTATGAAATACCTGAAGGAAGTAAAACTGCTAAAGGTAGAGCGATTCAAAATCTTATCAATATCGAAAGTGATGATAAGGTAAAAGCATTTATATGTACTCAAGATTTAAAAGATCAAGATTATATCAAGAGCCATAACTTAGTGATGGTAACTAAAAAAGGTCAGGTTAAGAAAACATCTTTAGAGAAATATTCTAAACCAAGGATTAATGGTGTTGCTGCAATTACCATTAAGGAAGGTGATGAATTACTAGAGGCTAAATTGACTAATGGTGAAAGCCAAATTATCCTTGCTGTGAAGTCTGGAAAATTGGTTCGTTTTGAAGAAACCAAAACAAGACCAATGGGAAGAACAGCATCAGGAGTTCGTGGAATTTCATTAAAAGATGATACTGATGAAGTAATTGGTATGATTACTGTAGATAAGGATGCTGTGAACGATACGCAAGTATTAGTTGTAACAGAAAACGGTTATGGTAAACGTACTAAATTAGTTGACGAAGACGGTGAAGACGTGTACAGAATTACGAATCGTGGCGGTAAAGGGGTTAAGACACTAAATATTACTGAAGAAACAGGACAGTTAATTACGATCAACGCCGTAACTGATGCTGATGACTTGATGATTATCAATAAATCAGGATTAACAATCAGAATGGCAATCGAAGATTTACGTGTCATGGGCCGTGCTACTCAAGGAGTTAAACTAATCAACTTGAAAGGCAAAGACTCTATCGCAGCAGTTACCAAAGTAATGAAAGACGATGCCGAAGAAGTTGTAGTTGATGAAGACGGAAACGTTGTAGAGGTTGTTGCTATCGAAAGAGTGAAACCTGTATTAGAAGTTTTAGAAGACGAAGGTGGAGAGGATGATGACGACGAAGATGATTCTGAAATTGAAGAAGACGAAAGCGCGGAAGACGAAGACGAAGAAGACGAAGAATAAAAATAATTAGAAAAAGAAAATAATAGAAACAAAATTGAACAATATGAAAAGTAAATATGTACTACTTGCGTCAGCATTACTGATTTCAGTAACCACTTTTGCTCAAAAAGATGAAACAAAAGCAGCTGAAAAAGCATTAAAAAAAGGAGAGAGTAAAGAGGCAGCAACGATTTTAGCAGGTGCAGAATCTTTAGTAGCTGCAGCTAATGATGCTGATAAAGCACAGTTTTTCTTTGTAAAAGGAAATACTTATTTAGACCTAGCGAACAAAAAAGTTGATGTTGATACCAACTTGGGAGTTGCTGCGGCTGCTTACCAAAGTTTAATTGAGGCTGAAAAAGCTTCAGGTAAACCAAAGTATTCTACTCAGGCGGCGGCTTCGATAACTGAAATTAAGTATTTATTGATTAATAGTGCTATTGCAGATTCAAAAGCTGACCGAAATGCAATTGGAGCAAAGAAATTATACGATGCTTACTTATTAGATAAAAAAGATACTCTTAATCTTTATTATGCAGCTTCAACTTATGTGAATGCAAATGAGTATGATAAGGCTTTAGCTGCTTATTATGAGCTAAAAAACTTGAATTTCTCTGGTAAGTCTACAATGTATATAGCAACGAATAAAGCTAGCGGAGCAGAAGATTCATTTACTACAATAGCCGAACGCGATAGAATGGTTAAATTAGGTACTCATGAAAAACCAACAGTTGAGGTTAATCCATCTAAGCGAGGAGAAATCTTTAAAAACATTTCACTACTGTTAGTTCAAAATGGGAAAACAGAGGAAGCTAAAAAAGCAATCGCAGAAGCCAGAATTGCTAACCCAGATGATACTTCTTTAATACTTACCGAGGCAAACCTTTACTTAGAAAGTAAAGATTTCGATAAATATAAAGTACTAATCACAGAAGTTTTAGAACGCAATCCTAATGATGCTGATTTAGTTTTTAACTTAGGTGTAATTAGTGGTAACGCAAAAGATGTTGTCAATGCTGAAAAGTATTAATTAAGAGCAATGGAAATTAATCCTAAATATGTAAATGCATACATCAACTTAGCTGCTTTAAAATTAGAAAACGAAAAGCCTATCATTGACGAAATGAATAAGTTAGGAACTTCGGATAAAGATATGAAGCGCTACGAAGTTTTGAAAAAACAAAGAGAAGCTGTATTTAGAAGTGTTATTCCGTATTTAGAAAAAGCTTTTGAAGTTGATGCTAAGAATGAAGCGGTAAGTAGTACGTTAATCAATGTTTATAGCGCTCTTGAAATGACTGCTGAGAAAAAAGCGGTGCAAGCTAAAATGCAAAAGTAATTGAAATAATTAATGCAATGAAACTTACCGTAAGCGGTAGGTTTTGTTGTTTTAATCTAATTTACACTCAAATCAAAAAGCCTCTTCTGCATTGCAAAAGAGGCTTTTTGATTCCTTATAATTAAGTATTTACTAATACCAACGTTTCTTATTTTGTTTTGAAGCACTAGATTTTCTTGATTTATGTGCTCCTCCGCTACGGTTGGAGTTTTTAGGTTTTGCCCCATCATTTGAGGATGGACTACCCGCACGCCAAGGATATGGATGATCAGTTATTGTTTTTACATCTACTTTGATCAATTTTTGGATGTCCTTCCAATACCCATGCTCGTCCTTAGAGCAAAAAGAGATTGCGACTCCACCATTTCCTGCGCGTCCTGTTCTACCAATGCGGTGAACATATGTTTCAGGAATGTTGGGTAAATCAAAGTTAATTACAAAAGGTAGTTGGTCGATGTCAATTCCACGAGCGGCAATATCAGTAGCAACAAGAACACCTATTTCTTTGTTTTTAAATGCATCAAGTACACGCTGTCTGGCGTTTTGTGATTTATCTCCATGAATTGCTTCCGCTGGTATGTTTCGTTTTCGTAATGCCTTAACCACATTATCAGCACCGTGTTTGGTTCTTGAAAAAACCAATACATCGGTCAAATTCTCATTGGTGATTAAATTATAAAGTAAATTTCTCTTTTCAGTTTTTTCAACAAAGTAAACACGTTGCTCGACGTTTTCAGCAGTAGATGAAACAGGTGAAACCGTAACCGTCTCTGGATTTGTTAAAAACATTTCAGCTAGTTCTCTTATAGCCATTGGCATTGTTGCAGAGAAAAACAAGGTTTGTCTATTTTTAGGTGTCAGCTTCACAATTTTCTTCACATCGTTAACAAACCCCATGTCAAGCATTTGGTCTGCTTCATCGAGTACTAATGTATGCAAGTGGTCTAAATCAATAAATCCTTGTTTGTGTAAATCTAATAATCGGCCTGGCGTAGCGATCAAAATATCTATTCCAGCCTTTAGTGTATCCACTTGTGGATTTTGTGAAACACCTCCAAAAATGGTTAGTTGAGTTAGATTAGTATATTTTGCATACGTATCAAAACTTTGACCTATTTGTACAGCTAATTCTCTAGTAGGTGTTACTACTAAAGAACGGATAACTTTCGCTTTTTTAGATGACCCTACAATTCGGTGTAATTGATGAATAATTGGAATTGCAAATGCAGCGGTTTTTCCTGTACCTGTTTGTGCACACCCAATTAAATCGTTTCCAGCTAGAATAGAAGGGATCGATTTTTCTTGAATAGGTGTAGGATTGATATAGCCTTGTTCGTAAACGGCTTTTTGAATACTTTTAGAAAGTGATAAATCTTCGAATAACATATTTTTGAAATTAAATATCATGTAGGAAGTACAATGATAGTTTTGCAAAGATAGTATTATTATTTAAGGTTGCTAACTTGACTGTTTTATAGGACGTATGGTATTACACATCTACTGTATTTGCTTTAACAAAATCAGTAATCAAATAGCCAATTAATTTACCAATCAAATGGTTGTTTTTTTCTTCACCTAAATCGGGTGCACCTTCGCAAATGTGTAAATAAGCTGCGTTCGAATGTTTACCAAAAAACGAAATAAACTGTCGCAGTTCCTCAACAGAAAATCCGCTTATGGTCATTGCACTACTAGCTATATTTGGTATAGCATCGAGATCAATTTCAATTCCAAAACAATCGTTTTTTATAAATTCAAACGCATTAAACATTTCTAAATTGAAATCTTTTTCTTTGCGAATTTTAAGACTATCGTAGGTAATGTAACGAACGCGATCTTCTGTTTTTTTGATGATATCTAAAACACTTTTTGAAGTGTAATTTTCATGCAAACCAAAAACAAAATATTTCTTCAGAAAGCCTTCTTCAAAAGCATAGGAGAATCCGTTACCGCTGTGTCTACCTTCTAAAATTCGGAAATCAGAATGCGCGTCAAAATTGATAGCATTAATTGGTTTTCCCTTAGCAAGTGCAGTTCCTTTTATATTACCGTATGCGTTATTATGACCACCTCCAATAATAATAGGTGTTTTTCCTAATTGTATGATGCTACAAATGATATGTGAAACATCTTTATCTATTTTTTCTACGAGTTTACTTAGTTTTGAACGATCGTCGATAGAATTAAAGTCAAGATGCTCGACCTCCTTCATTTCTTCTGAGACATTAATTTGTCCTAAAACAACTAGATTACTTCCTTTACAAAAACGATTGTGCTGGATGTTAGCAACACTTCGGATGGCGCTTTCCCAGGCTGAAGCGGCACCAGGTCTGCCATAATTTGCTCTGATTCCTATATCTTCTGGAATTCCTATTATTACATACTGTGCCTCACAAGTGCTTAAAAATGTGATAGGGTCAGCATCTTTAGGTACCGTATGCATTTTTTCGCCAAATTTAATTTCCCCACTTCTATGATTGGTGATTTTTGCGAGGTCGTACTTTGTAAATGGCAGTAATTTTTCCATGAAAAAAATATTTTTCCCAAAAATAATATAATTGCAATAACAATCGTTATAACTTAAATATATATTGTTAAATTTGAAAAAAAAATAATAAAAAATGGAAAATCAAAAAAGTAGTTCAAGTTTAAAAGCGGTAATCGCGATCTTAGCTGTATTATTAGTAGGTAGTTTAGTGTACATATTTAAAATGTCGTCAGATGCTGAGGTAGTGAAAACAGAATTGAAAACTACAGAAACTGAGAAAGAAACTGTTATGAAGGATTTAGAGCAGTTGAAAGCTACTTATGATGCAGCAATCTCTGAAAACACGTCCATGTCTGACGAATTGATTAAAGAAAGAGACAAAGTAGTTGTTTTAATGGCTGATTTGCAAAAGTCAAAAGGGGATGTAGCTTCATTAAAAAAATACAGAG
>NZ_JAQWTM010000128.1 GCF_029242675.1 Flavobacterium sp. | reverse complement strand
TCATTATTAATATATTGATTTATTGTTGGGATTACTTCGTAATTGGGTTTTACTCCACTTCCAAATGGTAATTTTGGTTCAACATTCATCACAAATTGTAATGCTGGGATTTCAATGGTTATTTTGGAATTTGGCAAAGTTAAATCTTGACTATATCCACTCGTATTTCCATAATAACCTCCGCCTGTTTCTTGTCCAATAAATGTTGCTAATCCTTGCGAATACATCATATTTGAAAATTCGCTACCGCCAGAATATGTTATTGGACTAATGAGAACATACACATTACCTTTAAAGGTGTCTTTTGGTGCTTTTTTGTATGCCATAAGTCCGAGACCTAAATTATTTTTTCTTTCAAGACTTCCATCTTTCATTTTTTTGTTTACAAAAATTCGTTCTAAAAATCCGAATACTTTAAGTTTTATCGGTTTGTCAATTCCATTATTAAGGATTACTTTTTGAGTTTTGACTCTTACTTTAGAGTATTTTTGGTAATTATCGCCAAAATAAGAATATAACAAACCTTCATTTCCTTCAGTTCCACCGCCATTTTTACTAACGTCAATAATCACATTTTTAATATTATGTTCTTTTATTTCGGAAAAACTTTGTTTCAAGAACTTTTTTAATGTTTTATATTTGCTTTCTCTTTTAATTATGTCGTTTGAGAATGTTTGAATATCCAAATAAGCTGTTTTTGCATTTATAATTTTGAATTGCAAAGGTTCATTTTCAGTTTTTTCTTTGTCAATATTGTTGTTCTTTTTTAGGTTTTCATTAATTTGACTAATTGACAATGAATTAATTGTGATAGGCTCTGTAATTTCTTTGAATTTCACTTCATATTTCTCAATTATTCCATAGTAGTAAAAATAGTTTTTAGAAAAATTAAAGCCACCCAAATCACTGTATTTTACAGATTTTATGTACCCATCTGATGCAAATAAAATTCCAATTTTTGTGACAATTTCTTTGGGTGTTTCTCCATTGATTTTTTCAATTTCAAGATTTTCAATTTTTGCAGAATTATTTGAAGCATTTTTGACACAATATAACTTCTCGCCCAAGAAAACCACAGTTAAAGGTAAAAATCGAATATTTTCATTTTTATTGGTCTGTTCTTTAACTTCTTTTGGTAAAAAAATGTCTGTGTGGTCTTCTCTTGATAATGCTACTAATGGTGCGATTAATTTGTGAAATTCATAAACATTAAGGTCGGTTGTGATTTTGTTTTTCGCAGTTTGGAAAGCAAAATCAACGCTGTCTTTTGGGGTGTACCAGTACATTCCAGAATGAAACTTGTCCAAGCCTTGATACAATAAATCTAAATCTCTATGAAGTTTCTCCTTTGCAATTTTGGGAAAATCTCCAAAATTCTGAGAATACGTGGTTTGTATCAGTAAAATTAAAAGTATAAATGTCGATATTTTCTTCATTGACGGGTCGTTCTGTATAATTGCCTACAACGTTTTGCTGCTTTGAGATGGCTGGAAGTTCGTAACCGCTCAATTTTCGGCTTAACGAAAACTTGATGCGAAACGATAATTCCACTAAATTCCAGCTATATCAAAACAGCTGTTATGTGTGGTATTTTTCACTCAATATTGTGCCAATAATGTTTACAGCCATTTTTACATTCAGTTTTTCGCCGTTGAGTGTCCGTACTTTTAAAAATCCAGAGCAATGAGATAATTGTTTTTTCATATTCATTTTCGGGTAATTCACTTAATTTTTTGAAAGCATTTTTAATTGAAAATTTATTAAGAATGATTACAGATGTAAAAGATTGTTTAATTGGAATACTAACGATTGCTTTTTGATATGATTCAGAATTATAATTTGATTTATTTGGAATAGAATTCAAAATTAAACTTGTTAGAATTTCAATTTTTTGCTTAAAATCGAATTCAGGATTTTCAAAAACTAATTTTACTCCCTTTTCAAACTCAATTCTGTCCTGAGCTATTAAATTTATTTGTTTTTCGACTGTATTCATTTTTATTAAGCGTCAAATTCTGCGTAATATATAATTCTTTCTACTTTTTTGATGTCTGATTTGTATTCTTTAATTCTTAGTAGGTCATCGTATAAATCTTTTAAAACAAACATTTCTAAAAAATAATCAAATCCGGGACATTTTTTTTGAGATATTTCGTTCCATTTCATTTCCATCTCTTCAATTGTTAATTCTAAAACTAAAGCTTCAGAATTTGGTTGAAATTTACCGTCAATTCTTTGCGCATAAATCGAATACATCATTTCTTCTGTGTCTTCGTAATTTCTACAATTTATAATTGCTTCGCTTAAAATCATTTCTTTGGATGTTATCTTTTGTTTCTCGTCGTTCTTTTAATATCACACATAACGTCCCCGCGCTTGTGGATGTTGCGGACATCGAAGACGAGTATTTTCGGTGTAACGAAAATACTAATAAAAAACGATAATTCCACTAAATTCCGCAATAACCACAA
>NZ_JAQWTM010000125.1 GCF_029242675.1 Flavobacterium sp. | reverse complement strand
TAAAGAACTAGATGATGGTCGTTACAATAAAGTAGCCAACGTCGTTGGACACACCATGCAGTATCACCCTCACGGAGATGCGAGTATTGGTGATGCCATGGTGCAAATTGGTCAAAAAGATTTGTTGATTGACTGCCAAGGAAACTGGGGAAATATTTTAACTGGAGATAGCGCTGCGGCATCAAGGTATATTGAGGCTCGTTTATCTAAATTTGGATTGGAAGTATTGTATTCTCCAAAGATTACCGATTGGGGTGTTTCTTATGACGGTCGTCGTGCCGAACCCAATAATCTGCCTGTAAAATTCCCGCTATTGCTTGCACAAGGAGCAGAAGGAATTGCAGTAGGACTTTCGACTAAAGTTTTGCCTCATAACTTTAATGAGTTAATTGACGCTTCGATTAAAATACTAAAAGGAAAACCGTTTACTTTATATCCCGATTTCTTAACTGAGGGAATTGCTGATGTATCCAATTACAATGATGGCTTGCGTGGTGGTCGCGTGCGTGTACGTGCAAAGATTGCCCAATTAGATAAAAATACGCTGGTGATTACTCAAATTCCGTTTTCAACCAATACGACTACCTTAATTGATAGTATTTTGAAAGCCAATGAAAAAGGGAAAATCAAGGTCAAGAAAATCGAGGACAATACGGCTGCCAATGTAGAGATTTTGATTCATATGTATCCTGGAATTTCACCGGATAAAACAATCGATGCTTTGTATGCTTTTACAGCTTGCGAAACCTCTATTGCACCTTTGGGCTGTGTGATTGAAGACAATAAACCGTTGTTTATTGGAGTTTCTCAAATGTTGAAAATTTCCACAGCTAGAACACAAGATTTATTGCGTCAAGAGCTCGAAATTCAGTTAGAAGAGTTAAAAAATAAATGGCATTTTTCTACGCTCGAAAAAATATTCATTCGTGAAGAAATGTATATTGATTTCAAATTGTATTCGGATAGAGAAGCCTTGTACAAATACATGTACGATCGTTTTGAGCCTTTCTCGAAATCATTTGTACGTGCTATAACAGATGAGGATTTGCAACGATTAACGCAAATCCCGATGATTCGTATTACTCGTTTTGACTCGGATAAAGCCGATGATTTGATTGCGAAGTTAGAGGAGGAAATGCGCGAAGTCGAGCATAATTTAGCAAACTTGACAGATTTTGCTATTGCTTATTTTGCAAAATTAAAAGAGAAATACGGAAAAGGACGCGAGCGAAAAACCGAACTTCGTGTCTTTGATGACATCGAAGCTACTAAAGTGGTGTTGCGTAACACCAAATTATATGTCAATAGAGAAGAAGGATTCGTAGGTACTAGTTTGAAAAAAGACGAGTACGTTACCGATTGTTCGGATATTGATGATGTCATTGTTTTTCTGCGTGATGGTAGCATGATGGTGACAAAAGTGGATGCCAAAACCTTTGTTGGAAAAGACATTATTCATATTGCCATTTTTGATAAAAGCGACAAGCGAACGATTTACAATATGATCTATCGCGATGGAAAATCAGGTCCGTCTTATATTAAACGATTCAATGTTTCAGGAGTGACGCGCGACAAACCCTATGATTTAACGAACGGGACTAAGGGATCTCAAATACTTTATTTCACTTGCAATCCTAATGGAGAAGCAGAGGTAATTACCGTTTTATTGCGCCAAGTGGGAAGCATTAAGAAATTGAAATTCGACATCGATTTTGCTAAATTAGCTATAAAAGGACGCGCTTCTAAAGGGAATGTAGCCTCTAAATATCCAATCAAGAAAATCGAAATTAAAGAGAAAGGTATTTCGACCTTACTTCCAAGAAAAGTATGGTATGACGAAACCGTGCAACGCTTAAATGTGGACGGAAGAGGAGAATTGCTTGGTGAGTTTAGACCAAGTGATAAAATTTTAATTGTCCAGCAATCCGGAAAATTGAAAGTAGTTATACCCGAATTATCAACGCATTTCGAGTCTGATATGGTAGTTTTAGAGAAATGGGTTCCTAAAAAACCTATTTCGGCCATATACTACGATGGCGAAAAAGAACGCTATTATTTAAAGCGCTTTTTAGTAGAAACAGAAAATAAAGAGGAATCTTTTATTACGGAACACCCTAATTCACAATTAGAAATCGTTTCAACTGATTACCGACCTGTAGCCGAAATTATATTTCCAAAAATCAAAGGCGTACAAAAGGAAAGCATAACCATTGATGTTGCTGATTTTATTGCTGTGAAAGGTTTTAAAGCTTTAGGAAACCAGGTAACTACTGATAAGATCAAACAAGTAAATATGCTTGATCCTTTGCCTTACGAAGTCCCAGTTGAGGTTGTTCCTGAAAAGAACAGCAATCCTGACGGAGATGATACTGATATACAACTGGATGAAGATGGTCAAGTCGTATTGTTTTAAAATAAAAAAAAGCTCCCTCAGGGAGCTTTTTTTGTCTTTAGTTCTTCTTTTTATTAGCTTTCATATTTAAAACCTCGACCAATAGTGAGAAGGATATGGCAAAATACAAATACCCTTTAGGTACCGGCGTTACATGACTACCAAATACTAATGCATCAGCTAAATGCGCACTCTCGGTGATTAGCATAAAGCCAATCAAAATCAAAAACGATAGTCCTAAAATTTGAATTGACGGATGTGTATTTACAAATTTACCCACAGGAACTGCAAATTGCATCATGATTAAAACAGAAATTACTACAGCTGTAATCATGATGTATAAAGCGCCAGGAACGCCATTTGTCATTCCTACTGCAGTCAAAATACTATCAAATGAAAATACCAAGTCAATTAGAATAATTTGCAAAATAACGCTCCCAAATGACTTAGTTGCTGCTTTTCCTAGTTCTTTCTCTTCATGTCCTTTTTCATCTACTTTCTCTCTGATTTCATTGGTGCTTTTGTAAATCAAAAACAAGCCACCTAATAATAAAATGATACTCTGTCCGGTAACCTGCGCACTTAACCAACTAAAATTTATTGAAAACCAAGGCTCTTTCATGGCAATCAAGTACGAAATTCCTAGCAACAATGCGATTCGCATAAACATGGCTAAAAACATACCTATTTTAGTCGCTTTTTTGCGGCTTTCTACGGGCAATTTCCCAGTAGCGATAGAAATAAATATAATGTTATCAATTCCTAAAACAATTTCAAGAAAAGTCAATGTTAGCAGTGCAATCCAAGCATCAATATTTAAAAATACTTCCATATTCAGTTTTTTTTAGTCGCGATTAATTTAGTTAGTTATCTATTTTTGTTACAGTTCCTCTTTGTTTCTGGTCGGATCCAATCATTCCAAACTCAAAAGTGTAGGTATCACCTGAAGTGCTAAGAATTTTCATCCCAATCGATTGCTCCTCGGCCTTGTTTTTCGGGTGAAGCTTCTTTAAAACATATTCACAATCGCTAATCCACCGTATCGAAGCAGTGTCAATTTTTCTTTCAAACGTCTCGATTTCAATGCTATCATTGCGCTCAAAAAGTGTGGTTTTTTTCACACCATCGACCTCATATTCAAATTTAAATTTTCCCGTTTTAAAGTCTTTACAATTGTGTTCCTTGGTATAGCAGGAAGCTACAAGTAGAAGAAGCGGCAGTACAATCAGTTTTTTCATTTTGTTTTTGGAGCTTAATCCTGCTATTCGTTTCAATCTTTTTATCCTGAAAAAAATCAGGATAAAAAGGATTTTCACTACTATCAGGGCTAGTTTACAATCGGTTTTTAAAGGCTATTGAATTTTTATATCAAATTTGTCCAGCAATCCTGGAATTCCTTCTGTAGAGAATTTTGCTTTACGCATCGGGTTAAATTCGGGATCAATTTTGTAATTATAAGCCGTCAAGAAATTGACTTCTTTCAGTTGCGTATCGTTAAAAATGGCGTTTTCTAAATTGCAATTTTCAAACGAAGAATTTGATAAATTAGTACCTATAAAACTTACTTCTTTCAGCGAACAAGAGGCGAAAGTTGTTTTAGGCATTTTTTTATTGGCAAAAGAAGAATAATCTAAGATACAATCGTTAAAACTTACCCCAAACATAAAATCAGCACAGTTGGAAAACTCAATACCTAACAACTTGCAATTCGAAAAATGAACGGTTTTCAAACTCGTGTTTTCTAAACGGGTCATGGAGAGATTACAGTCGATGAACTCACAATCCATAAAACTATTATTGGAGAAATTGCTATTCGAGAAATCGCAGTTTTTAAAAACACAGTCTTCAAACTCTCGATTGCTGACTTTTTTGTCAATAAAAGCGACTTTGTCAAACGTTTTTTGAATATGAATCAGTTCGTCCATCAGTCGTTAAATAAACTTTTCATTATTATTTTTAATCCTTTGTACATGAAGTACATGGCGGCTATACAGGCAACAATTCCAATTCCTAAAATAAGGTAATGCCACACATTTTGTCGATTCATAAAAGCATTATAAATCAACGACGGACCAATAAATAGTAGGGGCAAAGCGCCTGCTAAATTTTGAATACCTTTCGATAGTAATTGTTTATTTGTTCCCATAATTAAAATGATAATTGCATCCCTATTCCATTTTTGTTGGAAAGAATATTGATTTTCTCTATGTGGAAACCTACTTTATTGGGTGAGATCGCTTCGTTGTATCCATCAATGGCTTTGTTTATTTTTTTAGAATGTCCTATGATTACTGGAATCGAAATAGCCGCTGATGCTAATCCTATAAAGGTTAAAGCCGATGGGTATACTTTATCTTGCGATAATCCAGTAGCTAAGTCAACTAAAACAAAACCAGTTCCAAAACCTAATAGAAAACCTCCTACAGATGCCTTTGTTTGACCTGCACTGTAACTCGCTAATAGTTCTGGTTTATCGCTAAGCAACTCCTTAACTTGAGAATTGGTTAGTTTAACATTGTTGTCATTGAAAACACGTCCTTTTTTATAAGTTAGTTGCTGACTAAAAGCAAATGAGCAAAGAAATAGAAAGAACAAGGTGGTTAATTTTGATTTCATTTTTTATAAATTTAGAAAAGTGGTTTATTGTTGTTGGTAAAAATCGACTGCTTTGCGCACGCTGCCGTGCGTTGCGAGTAAGTCAGCCGCTTGGTCGTAATTCACGGGAATCTCACCCATGATCATTTTTATGCCACGATCGACTAGTTTGCTGTTGCTCAATTGCATATCGACCATTTTATTGCCTTTTACTTTTCCAAGTTGAATCATCGTAGCGGTCGAAATCATATTTAACACCAGTTTTTGTGCTGTTCCTGCTTTCATTCGAGAGCTTCCAGTTACAAATTCAGGTCCTACCACCACGTCAACGGGAAATTGTGCCGTTTGCGACAGCGGACTAGCAGCGTTACATGAAATACTACCGGTAATGATAGTATTGTCGTTACATGCTTGTAACCCACCAATTACATAAGGCGTAGTTCCTGATGCAGCAATTCCTATAACGACATCGTTTGTATTTATGTTGTATTCATGTAGGTCTAACCAAGCTTGTGTGGCATTGTCCTCGGCATTTTCAACCGCTTTACGAATAGCAGCGTCTCCACCGGCAATAATACCGTTTACTAAATCAAATGGCACTCCAAAAGTAGGTGGACATTCAGAAGCATCAACAACACCTAAACGGCCTGATGTTCCTGCGCCAATATAAAACAAGCGGCCACCTTCTTTCATTTTTGTAACCACTTGTGCTACTAAAACTTCAATTTGAGGTAATGCTTTTTCTACGGCAAGCGGTACTGTTTTATCTTCTTGATTGATATTGGAAAGCAATTCCTGTATAGACATTTTTTCAAGATGCTCATATTTAGAAGATTGCTCGGTAGTTTTTATAAATGCCATTGCTGTTTGAAGTTCAAGTTTTGAAGATTCAAAGTTACAAAGTTTTATCCTCTTGAAGGTTGTAAAAAGAAGACATTTAAGGATTTATTTTAGTAATTAAATCTCGTAATTGGTAATTTGAATCGATAGAGGAAAAGGAATTTAAAAACATTGTCATTCATGCGGGCACAAGTAGGAGGGTTGCTAAAATATATTTTTTATGCCATCCGTTAATGCAGTTAGTACCCAAATTGCTGCAGGTAGAAAAACCCAGAACAAAGTGAAGTAAAGTCCGATTTTAAACATTTTTGGTCCGTAGGTAACAGTACGTTTTACAAATAGTTCTGTAATCCAGCCCAAAGTGTAGCCTATGTTACATAAAATAGCAAAAATCGGAATCATTATTGGTTCGTACAAATCTTCGCCTGCTTCTAATTGAACTCGACCCGAAGCTGCCTTTGTCATAATAATTATACTTAATATACCGCCAATGAGAACAATGATATTGTATAAAATTCGTCTGATTTCCCACCAAAAAATTATTTGAAAGAAGGTTCTTTTTTCTGTTTTAACGGATACTAATTTATTTAAATACTTCATAGTAATTGTACCTCGCGGAATTAAGTTAAATTATATTGCGTTTTGCTTTTGTTATTATTTTGACTTCAATGATTTGGCTCCAAAATACAGGATAGGAATAAAAATCAAACCCATTGTCAGTGGCTGAAACCAGGCTCCTAATCCTTCGGTTTGACCGTTAGCGTGTCTAATTGTTTGAAATGCAATCAGGCCAAAAATAACAATAACGATTAGCTTTAAATATCGCATCAAACGTGTGGCATTTGTATATTGATCCATTGCATTTTCGGCGGTTAGTACGGTCGAGTAATTAAATAGATGAGGAAATCTATTTAGTATTGTTAATGCAATATAAAGAACTGTTGCAATGCACGGAAGAGTAAAAATCATCCACTTATCCCCAAAACCGTCAGCAACTCCAGCTCCATTAAAATGTGTGTGAATGGTTTTTGGTAAGTTGTCATAGTGGCTATACACGAAAATCCAAATGGCGAAAATCAAAAACAAACTGCCAATTTCAACGGCTTGGTCGACTGGAGTTCGTTTTATGGTCAATTTTGGTCTTTCTTCCATGGATTTGAATTTTAAAATGGATCAAGTGTGGGTTCTAAATTATGAAAATTAGAACAAATGTAGTACTACTGAGCTGCTTTTTACCGTCGGTTGGCTACAACTCACAGAATTCACACTATTTATCGACTAAGGTAACATGTAAATCTAGTTTCAGTTAATTTATTGTGCTGTCACTATTCTTCAGTTTTGCATAAATGTCTAAACTGATAAATTTTCCGTTTTTGATTTCACATTCTCTCATTGTGCCTTCAAGGTTAAAGTTTAGTTTAGCCATTGCTTTTTTGCAATTTGTGTTTTTGGTTTCTACGATACCTTCAATTCGATGTAAACCCAGTTTGTCAAATCCATAATCGCATAGGAGCGGCATAGCTTGGTTCATTATTCCTTGTCCCCAAAAATCAGGTAGTAGCCAAAAACCAATTTCTGCTTTTTTATGTTCTTTATTTAAGTTGTTTAAACCACCCGCACCATAAAATATTTGATTGTCTAAGGAACAAATTGCCCACCAAATTCCGGTTTCTTCTTTTTCTAGGTCTGCAAAAAAATCCATCTGCTCTTTGGTTGCTTCCATTGTTTGATAACTAACACCGTAATACTGGATAATGTCAGGGTGAGAAAGTCCTTTGAATACATTTTCAATATCGCTGGCAACAAATTGTCGAAGTAAAAGTCTTTCTGTCTTAAGCGTCGGAAATTTAGCTGTCATCGCGTTTGTTTTATGGTGATTAGTACAGTTGATTTTGGCTTCTTTATCCGTAATTATAGGTTTTTTAGAATTGTTTTGCTTGAATGCAACTATCTCTACTTAAAAAATAAGCTTGCTAAGCTTGGCAGTAATAAAAAATAGAACTATTAATTTAAAACTTTTAAAGTAGAAGGTAGTTTTTAATAACTAGATTTATAATCGATTGCAGGAGTTTAGTTGTGGTAGCCTGTTAGATCGCCATCAATTATTTTCGCCTATGTTCAAAGTTCTTTCCAAAGAAAAACGCGATATTACCACATATTTGGCAATCTCTTGAAACCGCTGTCAGCGGTTGTTTTATCTTATGTTCCGCTTTATTTCTGTTTTCATTTTTTCAAGTGTTGCATTACTAATCGCATCAGAAAAATGTCGATGAATATAAATGTTTTCGTGTTGATTTAACTCGTTTATATTCATTTTGCTTTTGTCTATTCCTGCTAATTTTCTGAATAATCCAGTTTTTATATTTAAAAATTTAAAATCTTCAAGTAAACCCCAAGCTACAAATATTGTTTTTTCAGAGTTACTTAAAAATTTGTCCAATTCGATTAAGTGCTTTCCATTTTCTGCGGAAATTAAATATTCTAAAAAGATTTTGTTGTTCGACTTTGCCATTCCAGTTGTCGGAAATCCAATAAGTTCAACAAATGAAATTTTGCTTGCCAAATTACTTTCTACGTTTAGTTTCGAGAAAATTTTATGATAACGTTTTCCATCTCCTTTATAATTCGGCAATAAAAATGGATGATGAATATTGTAAGTTTCCCAAAAAGTTATTCCGTCAGATAAATATTCAGAAACGTAATTAAACATTTCTTTAGTTTCAACGTCAATTGCCCAATTGGGATCTCTTCCTACAAATAAAATTTGTGCATCTAAAGGATTTGCTCCTTGATAATTTCTTTTTAAATAAAGTTCATTAAGCAGTTTCGATGGATGCTTTTCGAATATAGATTTTTCCATTTTTAAAATGTCATTATTTCTTTAAAAGTGTTGAATCCCCTGAGGTTATCAAAAAAACCACTAACGTCAGTCTGTGAAAAAACTTCCGTTTATTTCCTTCAAATATACTACATCTTTTTAAGATATAAGGCAGAAAAGTTGTATATTTAAAGATGCAACATATCATAGGAATAGCACGCAATCAAATGCGTTTTTCGAGTT
>NZ_JAQWTM010000214.1 GCF_029242675.1 Flavobacterium sp. | reverse complement strand
TCTTTGTAGTTCCTTTTGCTACTGTAAATCTTACTGTTTTAGATGCAAAACCAATGTAAGAAATAACTAATTCTCCTGCTTCACCTACTGTGTTGATAGAGAACTTACCGTCAATATCGGTCGAAACGTTAATTTTCGCTCCTTTGATGGCAACATTAGCACCTGGTAACGATCCTTGTCCGTCGCTAATAGTTCCTACAATTTTCCCTTGAGAAAATGCTGTTGCAACCATTAAAAAAAGTACTCCAGAGAATAACCAATTTTTCATTGTCTTCATTTTTTGTTTTTTATTGTTTTTTGCCAAAATTATAACAATATCGACCAAGGATGTTAAGGCAATGTTAAGAAACCCTCAGGCTCCTAGAATCAAATTTTGAATAATTAATAATATTTACTTAAAAAAAAGCAAATTATCAGCCATTTTTACGGATAACTGTTAATATTTATCAATAAATACAAAAATAAGCAGAATCTCTCAAAAGTGACCTAGTAACCAATCCATGGTCAACTAAGAAGCCTATTTTTTACAAAAAAGGTCTTTTTCGACATAAAAAACACAATCTAATTTGTTATTGCTCCCTAAAATATTGGTTTTTATGGCTTAAAAAAGTGTCTAAAACAACCAATAATTGCCTAAATAATATCTATTTTTCAGAACACAAACTTCTTACAAAACGACTATAATAGCAATCGAAAAAACAGTACACTTCATTGATTAATTATCCTTTAAAATTATGCACTGGGTTAGGGATAAAACAGTGTTGTAAAAAATAAGCCCTTGCTTTACAGCAAGGGCTTATTCTCAAAAGTTAAGAAAGTAAGAAATAGTTCTTTCCAACTTTCAGTAATGAATTTATTTTTTATTCAAATAATACTCTAAAAGAAATGAGGTAGAACTATCGTGCTGATTGATCACTTTAGAATCTATTTCATCTAAAATTGAATTAGCCAATTGCTTGCCTAGCTCCACTCCCCATTGATCAAAGCTAAAAATGTTCCAAATAATTCCTTGAACAAAAATCTTGTGTTCGTATAAAGCAATTAAGGATCCTAAAGCACTTGGAGTTAACTTGTCAATCAAAATGGTATTCGTTGGTTTGTTTCCCGAAAAAACTTTAAAAGGTAGCAGTTGCTTCGCCTTTTGAGCATCTACTCCTTGCTTTTCAAATTCCGCTGCTACTTTCTCTTCTGATTTACCATGCAAAAGTGCTTCGGTTTGAGCAAAAAAGTTAGACATAAGCTTATTGTGCTGTTCTATGTTGCCATGTAGTGGCTTAACAAACCCAATGAAATCAGCAGGAATCAACTTAGTTCCTTGATGAATCAATTGAAAAAAGGCATGCTGCGCATTAGTTCCAGGCTCTCCCCAAATAATAGTTCCGGTTTCATAATTTACAGGTTTTCCATCTCGACCAACGCTTTTCCCGTTGCTCTCCATAGTTCCTTGTTGCAAATAGGGAGCTAATTTTTGCAAGTACTGTGTATATGGTATCAGGGCTTCACTTTCGGCTCCAAAGAAATTATTATACCAAACACTTAATAAAGCCAATATAACAGGCATATTTTTATCAAAATCAGTCGCTTTGAAATGTTCATCCATTTCATTTGCACCAGCTAACAACTCTTCGAACTTGTCATAGCCAACCGCTAAGCTGATGGTAAGACCTACGGCGCTCCAAAGAGAAAATCGTCCGCCTACCCAATCCCACATTGGGAAAATAGTTGAAGGATCAATTCCAAAAGCAGTTACTTTTTCGATATTAGTAGAAACAGCAACAAAATGATTAGCAATATCTTGCTGCGTTGCCGTTTGTAAAAACCATTTTTTGATGGTCTCTGAATTGCTTAAGGTTTCTTGGGTTGTAAATGTTTTAGATACAATCACGAATAATGTCGTCTCTGGATCTAATTTTTTAATTACTTCATTTACATGGTCACCATCAACGTTGGATACAAAATGTACTTGTAAATGGTTACTATAATACTGTAAAGCTTCTACTGCCATTGCTGGCCCTAAATCGGATCCGCCAATACCAATATTTACAACATCCGTAAAGGACTTGCCTGTGTATCCCTTTTTACTTCCTGAAATAATTGCTGATGAAAATACTTTCATCTTTTCTTTCACGGCATAGATTTCAGGAATAACATTTTGACCATTTACAGCTATCACCGCATCGGCTTTCGCTCTTAAGGCCGTATGAAGCACTGCTCTATTTTCGGTTTGGTTAATTATCCCACCTTCAAAATAGTCTTTAATAGCTGCTTCTAGTCCCATTTCGTTTGCTAGTTCAACTAAAATAGCAATCGTTTCTTGACTTATTATATTTTTAGAATAATCTATTAAAAAATCATTCCATTTTAAATTAAAGTTGTCCGTCCTATTTGTGTCATTACTAAACATTTCTTGCATAGATGCATTTTTCATTGAAGCGAAATGTTCTTCTAATTTTTTCCAGGCAATAGTCGCTGTTGGATTGTTTGTATTTAAACTCATTATTTCTAATTCTTTGTTTTAGTTTTGTTCGTCACAAAAATACTCAAATTACTTTTAAATGGTAAATGGATTGTGTAGATATACTATTTGGAGATTTATTTGCTGCAAAATAAAAAGGAGTTACTACTTTATAAGCAGTAACTCCTTTATTGAAGATCGTATTAAACTAATTAGTTGATCAGGACGATTTACAAATTCCCTATGCTGTCAAGCTCTCTTTTTAAAGGAGCTGTTGCTGTTAAAAATCGCTGTTTGTCTTTTCCTTGCATCGCCTCACCCGTAGGTAAATTTAACCGCAGTGCATCTACTTGAACACCATTTTTCCAAAAACGATAGCAAACATGTGGTCCAGTTGCTAATCCTGTACTTCCTACTCTACCAATTACATCCCCTTGATTCACACGTTGTCCTTGACGCACTAAAATTTTAGACATATGAAGGTACTGAGTTGAGTAGGTGCCATTGTGTTTTACCTTAACATAATTCCCGTTTCCAGCAGTGTAGCCTGTTCTTTCTACGACTCCTGAAGCTGTAGTGGTTATAGGAGTTCCTGTTGGAGCTGCATAATCAGTTCCCTTATGTGCTTTCCATCTGTGTTGTACTGGATGAAAACGCTGCATGGTAAATCGAGAGGTTATTCTACTAAACTTAATAGGTGTTTTGAGAAAGAAGTTTTTAAGTGTTTTCCCTTCGTCATCATAATACTCTACTTTTCCTGATGAAGGATTTTTAGCAAAAGGAAAAGCGTAGATGATTTTACCTTTGTATTCAAAAAAGGAAGCTTCCAAATCCTCAACCCCATCATAGATAGAGTCATTTATATAACGCTCCGTAAAAACAAGACCAAAACGGTCTCCTTTTTTTAGTTTAAAAAAGTCAATGGACCAGGAATACACTTTAGTCATCTTACTTGCCAAAGCAGCTTGAACACCCGCGTTCACTAGAGTTTCAGACAAAGATCCTTTTAAAACACCACCAATCATTCGGCGTCGAATTGTTACCGGACGTACTTTTGCGTAAGCGGTTGCAACCGAGTCTCTAAAATCAATTACATAATAACTCAAAGAATTGGGTTGATAAATCAAATACTGTAATTTGTTTTTTTTATCCTTAGAGCGCAACATGGTAAACGCCTTGTTTGGGCGGATTGATCGTACATTAAACGTATCCTTTATTTGCTCGACAATATCGTATACTCTTTTGTCGCCAATATTTTGTTTGCTGATTATAGTACCAAAGGTATCTCCGTTTTGAATAGTATCTTGAACCACATTAAAATTGGTGAAATTAAAACCAAAATCAGAGTCCTTAGCTATTTTTTTAACCGCTTTTACTGCCACCTTTTTTTCAGAATCCTCTTTAGATTTATTACAAGATACTATAGTAAAAAAGATAATGATGATTATAAATAATTGTTTCAAAACTTAGCTGTTTTTTTTCGAATTTTACTTTGTTTTATTTTCCCCAATTTGTCAGTTCTTCCTCAGTCCATAGGTCAGGAAAAAAAATACGTCGTTGGTATTTAGGATGCATGTATTTTTTCCAATCACTTCCGCCAGTTGCCTCGCCATCGCCCATACCACTTTGATCTATATATTTAAAAGCAACGTTTAGATGTTGCATGACCCAAGTTATATTGATGGTATGATCTAAATGACGCATAGCAGTACGCAAGGATTCATTTTGTTGCTCATTAAGCGGGAGCTGCTTGAATTTTTGCCAAATATTAATTGTGTTGTACTCTTTCATTTGTCGCAAAAACAAGTCTTTATATTTTAGCTCAAATTGCGCTAGCAAATAGGATTTTTTTCCTGTCGTATAATCTTTGCCCGCTGCTTGCCAATATAGATGTTCGAAAGCATGTTCATATGGAGTAGTTCGATCGATGGTGGCTCTAAAACGGTGATCAATTAGATTGATTAAATCAGTACAACAAAACTCAATTAACCTGTATTGCGCACTTTGAAAACCACTGGCTGGTGTTAGGGTATTCCTAAATTTCATGTACTGCTCTACTTCCATGCCGTTCTCCATAATACTAAAGGAGGTGGTAAGCATATCGAAATATCGACTAATGCGCATTAACCTTTCGGTAAAAAAATCCGCTTTTAATTCTGCAGCGTGTGAAATTTGATTGATTTCCCAAAGAATCATTTTAAAAATCAACTCATTAACCTGATGGTACATGATAAAAACCATTTCGTCAGGCAAGGTCGTTCTTTGGGTTTGCAAACTCAAGAGGGCGTCAGTTTGGATATAGTCCCAATACGTGATTGGTTTGGACCAAAGCAACCCTTCTAACTGTGTGTCCGTTTTTTGGTTTATTGCCTCGTATTTTTGTTCTATTTCTTTTAAAATAGCCGCTCCATTTTCGGTAATGTTCATTATTTTTTTATTTTAAACGGATGTTTCAATCCTTTAAAGCCATCTAAATCTGCTTTGATCGATCCAACTGCCAGCTCTGCTTTGATTCGAATAGGCAACCTATTATCATCATCTGAAACCCAAACGGTTAAACTCTCTTGCTCTTTAAAAACACGACCTGATTGCACTAGTGGTCGGAATACCATAGCAGATACAACTCCAAATTTAGTTGTAATATTCTCTCTACCTATAAACTTTAACTTAAATTTTGTGGTTTCATCATCAAAAAACATGTCGATAACAATAGACTCTCCAGGGTTAATTTTATCGATAGTAGGATAATTCCTGAGGTAATAAAATGCCGATAAAATATCTTGGGTGTTTTTAGGAATAACGAATGCTTTCTCAGAGTTGTTTTTATAATCCTTTACTACAATCTTATTAGCTGACTGGTTAAAAAAACCTTCTTGATTTTTAGTATAACCACCTTCATTTATTTTTCGGACAAATTGAGCTGGGTTCCCTGATTCTTTCTCGATATAACTTTCATAGAGATCATCTACTTTAAAGAAAAAACGAGACATACCCGTAGTGTATCCTTTACCAATAACGTGAAAAGCTTTTTTATTATTTACAACCGCATCCTTAACTTCAAGGGTGGCATAGCCTGCATTTACAAAGCCATAATGGATTCTAAATTTAAACCACTCACCTGCGTCGTATGCATCATCATTTTGTGAGTCAAAACTAACGGTTACTATCAATAACAAGAACAGTATTATCTTTTTCATAACTTACTTTTTCTATTTATTGATGGAAGTTGCAAATTTTGTTCCAAATATATTAAAACAAAAAAACTCAGTCAAATAATGACTGAGTTTTTATGCTATTAACTAACCAAAAAACTATAAATTATGAAATTTATATCAAATCGGAAGGAAACCACCCCTTCCATTTTGCGAGTGCAAAGG
>NZ_JAQWTM010000124.1 GCF_029242675.1 Flavobacterium sp. | reverse complement strand
TAAGCTCCAACCACTCGTTTGGCAGTGAGTTCTCAGTGCTAACGATTTTTCGTCTTGTGGGCTAAATTGTTTTAATAGTTTGGCCCAAATCATTCGTCCGGCGCGCATTTTAGCAATTTCCATAAAATGGTTCATTCCAATGGCCCAGAAAAAGGAAAGGCGAGGAGCAAATTCATCAATTTTCATTCCGGTTGCTAGTCCGGTTCGAATGTATTCTAATCCATCGGCTAGGGTGTAGGCAAGTTCAATATCAGCAGTAGCACCGGCTTCTTGCATGTGGTAACCTGAAATTGATATAGAGTTGAACTTAGGCATTTTTTTGCTGGTGAATTCAAATATGTCAGCAATGATTTTCATCGATGGTGTTGGAGGGTAGATGTAGGTGTTACGAACCATAAACTCCTTCAAAATATCATTTTGAATAGTACCTGAAAGTAAGTCGGGTTTTACACCTTGCTCTTCTGCAGCGACGATATAAAACGCCATTATGGGTAAGACAGCCCCATTCATGGTCATCGATACCGACATTTCATCCAATGGAATTTGGTCAAACAGTACCTTCATATCTTCTACTGAATCTATGGCGACACCTGCTTTACCTACGTCTCCCACCACACGCTCATGATCAGAATCGTACCCTCTATGGGTAGGTAAATCAAAGGCAATAGACAGTCCTTTTTGTCCTGCAGCAAGATTTCTTCGATAGAAGGCATTGCTTTCCTCAGCGGTTGAGAATCCTGCGTATTGTCTTATTGTCCATGGTCTGCGAACGTACATAGTCGCATAGGGTCCACGTAAATTAGGTGCAAATCCAGCTCCAAAATCCAGATGTTCCAGATTCTCGATGTCTTTTGCACTATAGTTTTGTTTAAGTTCAATTCCTTCAGCAGTTGCGAAGCCTGGAGCGTTATTTTCTCCTGCTTCAAGAGATGCTTTAGCTTCCTCTTGCTGAGGATGTAATTGAATATGTTTAAGGTCTTTTCGTATCATGTTTAGCCTCTATTTTGCACTTAGTAAGTAAATTGATTGGTGATTATTCTGTTTCAAGTCGTTCTTGCTCAGATTTTTCAGCCAATCTTTTTTCTATAATTGGAGAAAGTAATGTTTTTCTCGACTTTACTTTTACAAAAGGAAAGAGTTCAAGATCATTTTTCATTCTATCATTTTTATTAGGATATTTATTGGTTCCTAAAAGTATTTCTTTACCAGAATCAAATAGTTTTTGCTCTGCTTCAGCACTTTCTTGAATTTTTCGTTTGATGGTTCCATCATTTAACTGCTTTAAAAATCCACCATTTTCCTCTATGGTTTTAAATAAGGCTAATCCTTTCTCGGCTAATTGATTGGTTAAACTTTCGATGTAATAACTACCATCAGCTGGATTATTTACTTTATCAAAATAGCTTTCGTTTTTAAGAATTAGTAGTTGATTGCGTGCAATTCTATCTCCAAATTCATTGTCTTTGTGATACAAAGCATCATAGGGAAGGTTGGCGATTGCATCAGCACCACCTAAAATAGCACTCATACATTCCGTTGTGGTTCGAAGCATGTTTACGTTGTAATCGTAAATTGTTTTGTTTCTTTTAGTAGGTGTAACTAAGAGGTGACAATCTAGGTTGTGGTTGTATTCTTTTGCAATTAAATTAAATAAAACTCGAATGGCTCTCAACTTTGCAATTTCAAAAAAGTAATTAGTACCTACTGCAACTTGTAAAACTATAGGCGTTTTTATTGCATCAAGTCTATTGAAATATTCGTTTGCGTGGGCTAGCGTGTAGGCGATTTGCTGTACAATTGTTGCTCCCGCATTTTGATACAGTGCACTATTGATGCTTATTAATGAAGAGTTAGTTGTTGATTGAAGCTTTTGTAAAGTTTCGAAATTACTTTTTTCATTTGTACTGAACCAATTACCCTCTTGTGCCAATTGTCCTATTGGATCAAGATTACAATAGATAGTGGCTTTTCGTTTTTGGGCTATGGCATCAATTTTTTTGACGAAATCGATTTAGATAAAATCAAAATGAAAATAAACAGGTATCGATTCGATAGGAAGTTTTTCAAGTAATCGTTCCATATCGATGTTGCTGTCTTCGATTGTAAAGCGAAGACTTGCGGCTCCACGTGCTACTGCGTCCAAAGCTCTCTCAATGGATTTTTCGACATCAAATACAAAGATGTTTTGGCAAATTTTAAAAGGAGTGGTTTGCTTACTTATTGCAAAAGTTTTAGTGCAATCATCAGCGTGGTAAAATGGTTTTACTTTTATATCCTCAGGCGAATTCCAAATTAAGGTTTCATTGTAATCAGCTCCTTTCAGTTCAAATTGGATTTTTTGTTTCCACTGTTTGGAGGATATGGGATCAAAATATTCAAATAGAGTAGTAGTCATTTGGTATTGATTTTAAGTAATTCTAGATTTAATTTTGCGTAATGCTGTCACCTTCAAATTCGATAATATAAATATCTTCGCTATCCTTTTTCATAAAGTATTTTTCGCGAGCATATTTTTCTATTTGGTCAGGATTATTAAGCTGTTTTATCTGCTGTTCGTCCTTTTTAATTTCTTCTTGGTAGTAGGTTGCATTGTCCTCTAGTTCGGTGATTTGGTTGTCAAGAAACCGGTGGTCGAAATAAGAGTAATTGTCAAGAAAAACCATCCAAATGATAAAAAACAAAAGTACCCAAACATATTTGTTGCTTAGGAATTTAAACCAAGATTTGTCTTTATATGGGTTTTTCATTTTATTTTTTTTAGCCCTGATGGTAACGGCATCCTTTTATAACTTGACTTTTTTAGTCAAGTTATAAAAGATATAGTGTACAGCAGGAAGTAGCTCCAAATAGTAACTATCCACTTGATGCGAAACTGCTAGGTGGTTATAAAATTACAATAAAATTTACAGAATTCGTTGATTTATTACCGCCCGGACTACATCAATTGCTACAGTATTGTGTTTGTCATTAGGTATAATGATGTCAGCAAAAGCTTTTGTAGGCTCAATAAATTGCTGATGCATTGGTTTTAATGTGTTTTGGTATCGATTAAGAACTTCATCCATGTCTCGGCCTCGTTCAGCAATGTCTCTTTTAAGACGACGAATTAAGCGCTCGTCAGAGTCGGCATGTACGAAAATTTTAACATCGAATAATTCTCTTAATTCGGGATTTGCTAAAATTAATATTCCTTCAACAATCATCACTTTGCGGGGATGTGTTGTAATGGTATCCTCCGTTCTATTGTGAGTTACAAAAGAATATACAGGCTGATGAATTGTTTTTTCGGCTTTTAATTCCTTTAAATGTGCTACTAATAAATCAAAATCGATCGCACGTGGGTGATCAAAATTTATTAAAGCGCGCTCATCAAAGGAGAGGTTGTTGTTTTCTTTGTAATACGAATCTTGTGATATAATACCCACTTCTTTATCCGGCAACTCATTCATTATTTGATGAACTACTGTTGTTTTTCCGCTTCCTGTTCCTCCTGCAATACCTATGATCAGCATAAAATAATTTTAAATATTGAATATGGGGCAAAAATAGGAATTTAAAGGTGATATTAGGGTATTGCGCCAGTAGAATTAGTTTTTTTTACGACTTTACTAATCGCCTACTACTTATTTTATAAAAGACTCGATGGACGCAATGTAGCAGTCCTCTTACATTAATTAAAAAACCTGATATCTCCATATTATTTTGTTATCTTTAATTTTAAAAACTACACTATTTTGTACAGTCAAATTAATAAAAATATCAGCCGCTATGTGGTTTTTGAAGAGGGCGAATTAGCAATCTTCAATGAATTATTAGAGTACAAACAAGTACCTAAAAAGACTGTTTTGCTAAAGGCAGGCGAGCAATGTAACTTTGAAGCCTTTTTAATCAAAGGAAGTGCTCGCAAATATTATATTGATGCCAATGGCTCCGAAGTAGTTTTGCAGTTAGCTGTAGAGAATGCTTGGCTAAGTGATATTTCATTTAGTATCTATGAAACAACCCCAAGTCATGTATACATTGAAACCTTAGAAGATTGCGATTTTTATATGTTTACACCTGAATCTAAGGAGATGCTATTTGAAAAAGCGCCTCGATTTGAGCGTGCTTTTCGGATCTTGAAAGAACGCCATTTGGCGGTTACTCAAAATCGCTTATTTGACACTATTGCTAAGACTGCTACGGATAAATACTTGGAGTTTTTAGAACGCTATCCTACTTTTCCAAACCGTTTTGCACAACATTACATCGCTTCCTATTTAGGAATGTCTCCCGAGTTTTTGAGCAAGATCCGAAAGAAACTCGCCCACAAATAGGCCGCTGTTCTTAATAGTTTCTTGTTCTAGTTCAATGTGATTGCTGTTATTTGTTTGCAATTTTGTATTTCATTTTTAATCTAATTATAATGGAAAACGTTAAAGTAATTCAAGAAAATACCCTAACTAATTATATTTTACACAAAGCAAATACACGAGGACATGCCAATCATGGTTGGTTAGAGTCTTACCACTCTTTTAGCTTTGCAGGGTATCAAAATCCAGAGCGAATGAACTTTGGAGTGTTGCGTGTTTTAAACGATGACACCGTTAGCCAAGGAATGGGTTTTGGGAAACATCCTCATGACAATATGGAAATTATCTCTATTCCGCTTGAGGGAGACTTGAAGCATCAAGATAGCATGGGAAACACCACGGTAATTAAGCAAGGGGATATTCAGGTAATGAGTGCAGGTACTGGGATTTTTCACAGTGAGTACAATAAAAACAAAGATCAGCAAGTTAAGTTTTTGCAAATTTGGGTATATCCAAATCAAAAAAATGTTAGTCCAAGATACGATCAAATCACACTAGATTTAGAAGATCGTCAGAATAAGTTGCAGCAAATTCTTTCTCCAAATCAAGATGAGGAAGGCGTTTGGATTTACCAAGATGCTTGGTTTCATATGGGGAAATTTGATGCCGATTTTGATATCACCTACACTTTGAAAAAAAAGGATAATGGTGTTTACGCTTTTATTTTAAAAGGTAGTTTTACTATTGGTGGGGTTGTTCTAAATGAACGAGACGGAATGGGTATTACGGCAACAGATTTGTTTGATATTAGTGCAAATGATGAAGCGTCTGAAATTTTGTTAATGGAGGTTCCAATGCGTTTATAAAACGTTTAGTAAGTATTGAAATAAGGCACGGTATTTAGCAACAGCAAATGGAAAAGAGCAACATTCTTTATGTAGGCAGAAACGAAGAAATCTTGAATACTGTCATTAGGCTAATCAATGCTAATGCAGGTTGGTGTGCTTTTGGTGCAAACACAAACGCCGAAGCGCAACATGTTTTTGACACCAATACGATCGCAGTTGTATTGCTGGGATCAGGAATTTCAGAAGAATCAGAGTATGAATTGCGAGAATTTTTCAATAAATCAAATCCAAGAGCTATTGTTGTTCAGCATTATGGCGGCGGAAGTGGTTTACTAACAAGCGAATTAACCGCTGCCTTAGAGGAGTATAATAAAAAAGGAGAGTGTTTGTAGCACTCTCCTTTTTATCTTATTTATTTTTTTTAGCTTTTATCATCATCTCTAACTGATCCCATAATTCTTCCGGGATAGCTTCGAGCAGGTTGAATTGTCCGGCTCCTTTAAGCCATTCACCTCCATCTATAACAACTACTTCACCATTTACATAAGCTGAAAAATCAGATACTAAATAAGCTGCTAAATTAGCTAATTCTTGATGATCACCTACACGTTGTAAAGGTACTTTTTTAGCCATATCAAATTTTTCAGCTAGATCACCAGGCAATAATCTGTCCCATGCGCCTTTAGTAGGGAAAGGTCCAGGAGCAATTGCGTTCGTACGAATACCGTATTTAGCCCATTCTACAGCTAAGCTTCTTGTCATGGCTAATACACCTGCTTTGGCAGTAGCACTTGGTACAACATAAGCTGATCCAGTCCATGCATAAGTAGTTACAATATTTAAAACCGATGCAGAAGTTTGCTTCGTGTCTATCCAATGTTTTCCAAAAGCTAACGTACAGTTTTTAGTTCCTTTTAAAACGATATCGATTACAGTATCAAATGCATTAGCAGATAAACGCTCCGTAGGTGAAATAAAGTTTCCAGCTGCATTGTTTAGTAAAACATCAACCTGACCAAAAGCTTTTAAAACACCCTGTAACATGTTTTCAACCTCTTCATAATGACGTACGTCACATTGTAAAGGCAAACAAGTTCCACCGGTTTCAGCCTCGAGTTCCGCAGCTGTATTTTTAAGTTTTTCAATATCTCTAGAGGTGATAGCTACTTTTGCACCTAGCTCCAAGAAATATTTGGTCATTGCTTTACCTAAACCGCTACCACCACCGGTAACTACAATTACTTTACCTTTTAAAGCATCGTCTCTTAACATTTTATCTGTATAACTCATAATTTTTTTATTGTAAATATAGTAAAATTTATACTATGCACGCATAATAAATTTATTTTTAAATTTGGTTTAGTCTTTCTGTTGCTGCAGCTAATGTTTGATTGTCTTTCGCAAAGCAAAAGCGAATTAATTTATGATCCTTTCCGTTTTCGTAAAAAGTAGAAATAGGAATAGCGGCTACTCCATGTTCCACTATGAGTCGTTTGCAAAAAGCGACATCAGGTTCTGAGGAAATAGCGGCATACGAAGCCACTTGAAAATAGGTTCCTTCACAGTTTAGTAATTCGAATTTACTTCCGTTTAATAAGGACCTGAAGTAATCTCTTTTTTCTTTATAAAAGTGGCTAATATCATCTAAAGCTACACTGTCAAGGTATTCGCTAATGGCAAATTGAGAAATACTATTTACGCTAAAGACTAAAAATTGATGTACTTTTTTTATTTCTTTCATTAAATATTCGGGTGCAACGAGGTAACCAATTTTCCAACCCGTAATGTGAAAAGATTTCCCAAAAGAAGCGACGGTTATGCATCGATCAATTAGGTTTTTTCGGCTGTGAGCTGAAATGTGTTTTTCTTCAAAAGTGATGTATTCATACACTTCGTCTGATAGTAGCAGCATCTTTGGGAATTTATCCATTAATTGCTCTAAAGCCACAAAGTCAGGTTCGCTTAAAATCTTTCCTGTTGGATTATGAGGATTATTAATGATTATCATTTTGGTCTTTGATGAGCAAGCTTGTTCAATTCGGTTCCAATTGGTGGTGTAGTCATCATTTAAAGCAATACGTACTGCTTTTGCTTTGCAAAGTAAAACAGGAGCTTCGTAGCAATCGTAGCTAGGGTCTACAATAATGACTTCGTCCTCACTGTCAACTAAAGCCGTTATAGTGGTGAATATACCTTGAGTTGCTCCTGCAGTAATTAGTAGCTCGGTTTCGGGATTTACAATGCGTTGATGAGAAGATTTAAGTAAATGAGCGATTTTTGCTAGCAAAGGCGGATGACCTGCCATTGGCGTATATTGATGCACATTTTCTGAAGTTAGCCTAGCTAGGATGTTAGTCAGTCTTTCATCAACGGGAAAATTCGGAAACCCTTGAGAGAGATTAATAGCGTTGTGCTCTAATGCCATCTTTGACATTACAGTAAAAATACTAGTGCCAATATTCGGTAATTTGGACATATTCTAATTTTTAAGTTAAATGTAGTGATTTTAGGGCTTGAAATTAGTTTTTGATCCACTAAAAAAAAATCCATTCAATCAGTGTTTAAATACTGTTTAAATGGATTTTAATGGTCTTGTTTTTAACGCTTACATTTTATGAATGATAAAAATTGTAGGTCGTTTGTGGAGATCAATGGTCTCCTTTTTCCAAGCGGCGATTTTTTTTGTTTTGATGTATTCAGTAGGTAAAGTAATATCGGTAGCGATACACAAATGGGTTTCGGGATTTAATGTCTGTATCAAATCCTCCAATAATTTATTATTGCGATACGGCGTCTCGATGAAAATTTGAGATTGGTTTTTTTCAAAAGAAATTCTTTCAAGGCTTTTAAAACTGGCTTTTTTCTCGTCTTTTTCAATAGGTAAATAGCCATGGAAAGTAAAACTTTGTCCGTTCATTCCGGATGCCATCATAGCTAACAAAATCGAAGATGGACCAACGAGTGGAATGACTTGGATGCCCTTTTCATGCGCCAATTTTACGATAACGGCGCCAGGATCAGCTACACCAGGACAACCGGCTTCACTCATTAAACCCATATTTTTACCTTCGAGCAAAGGTTTAATAAAATCCAAATGCTCTTTAGTTTCGGTGCGTTTGTTTAAGGTAAACAAGACTAAGTCCGATTGCTTTTTTTCAGGATGTACTTCTTTTATTGATTTCCGAGCAGTTTTATCGTTTTCAACAATGTAGTGGTCAATAAAATCAATTGTTCTTTTTACGGTTTGTGGTAAAACATCCATTGGGTTACATTCTCCCATAGTAGTAGGGATGAGGTATAGTTTTCCTAAAAGAGGGGTTGGTTTCATTGTGCTACGTTTTTTTTAATCTTAATGTTAGCACAAAGAACGTGAATTTTGAAAGAACTAACGAAGGCAAAGAAATTTAAAAAAGCGTGATCAAGAATGATTTGCTATTAATTTTTGAGCAATCACGTCACAGGCTTCGTCTAGCATGTTGTACACCATTTCAAAGCCATTGGACATGCCATAATAAGGATCAGGCACATCGACGTTTTCGTTAGGAAACAGTTCGTCTAAAATGATTTTTACTTTTTGTCTTTGTTCATCGGAAGTGGCTAATGCAAGGACGTCATCATAGTTAGACTGATCCATTACATAGATGTAATCGAATTTATCAAAATCGGCTTGTTGAAATTGTCGCCCTTTTTGTTGGGAAATATCGAGATTGTTTTTTTTTGCTACAGCGATTGAACGCGCATCAGGTGAACGACCTACGTGCCAGCTACCTGTACCAGCAGAATCTACTACAAAGTTTTTTTTGGGTAGTTTTGATGCAAGAATCCCTTCGGCCAATGGTGACCTGCAAATATTGCCTAAGCAAACCATTAGTATTTTTACTTGCATGAAACGACTAAAGCGTTAGTTTTTTGTGAATGTCATCTACAAACTTCTTGAACTGTTTATCAGTAGCAACAAGATTGTCAACAGTTTTACAAGCGTGTAAAACCGTAGCATGATCTCTATCTCCAATTTGGGAACCAATATTAGCTAGAGAAGCTTTGGTGAATTTCTTAGCAAAAAACATGGCTAATTGTCTCGCTTGCACAACGTGTCTTTTTCTTGTTTTTGATTGTAAAGTTTCTAAATCCAGTTGAAAATAGTCAGATACAATTTTCTGAATGTAATCAATCGAGATTTCACGTTTTACATTTTTAACAAATTTCTCAACGACGCTTTTTGCTAGTTCAATTGTTACTTCTTTCTTATTGAACGATGATTGTGCTATTAATGAGATAATGGCTCCTTCTAACTCACGAACATTAGACTTGATGTTACGAGCAACGTATTCGATTATTTCTTCAGGTATTTCAACACCATCACGATACAAGATGTTTTTCAAGATCGAGATTCTTGTTTCGTAATCGGGTTGGTGTAACTCAGCGGATAATCCCCATTTGAAACGAGATAATAAACGTTGTTCAATATCTTGCATGTCAACAGGAGCCTTGTCCGAAGTCAAGATTACTTGTTTGCCATTTTGATGCAAGTAGTTGAAAATATGGAAAAACACATCTTGCGTTCCTGATTTACCAGATAGGAATTGAACGTCATCAATGATAAGTACGTCAATTAATTGGTAAAAATGGATAAAGTCATTTCTGTTATTTTTCTTAACAGAGTCTATATATTGTTGTGTGAATATTTCAGCAGAAATATACAAAACAGTTTTGTCTGGGTATTTGTCTTTAATCTCAACACCAATAGCATGGGCTAAGTGTGTTTTACCAAGTCCTACACCACCAAATATTAATAGGGGGTTGAAAGAGGTTCCACCGGGCTTATTAGCAACTGCCATACCTGCAGAACGCGCTAGTCTATTCGAGTCTCCTTCTAAGAAATTGTCAAAACTATAATTAGCGTTCAGCTGAGATTCGATTTTTAAATTTCGGATACCAGGAATTACAAACGGGTTTTTTAATTCAGGATCTAAGTTTTTAAAAGGAGCATCTACATTTTGTGGTTTCATTGGAGCCCTATTGGCACTTGGCAATTGTTCCGTAAACGGTTGTTTATTGCCATAAGTGTTTTCCATCTTAATTTTATAAAGTAACTTTGCGTTTTTACCAAGTTCTTTAGTTAAGGCAACTTTCAATAGTTTTACGTAGTGCTCTTCTAGCCATTCATAGAAAAATTTACTAGGAACTTGAATGTACAACGCGTTATCGGTAAGTTCAACTGATTTGATCGGTTCAAACCAAGTTTTGTAGGCTTGATCTTGAATGTTGTCTTTTATAAAAGACAAACAGTTTTCCCATACTGATTGAGCAGTTTTGTTCATAAATTCTATTAAATTATCTAATTATAAATGGTGGCTTTTGTAAAAAAAACAGCAAAAGCACTTGTTTTTTTTCGGGGTAACAAATATGTGAACAATTTTCTGTAAAAAAAAATAATTAGGGGTTGATTTTGAATAAAGATTATTGTAAGTAGGTTAGATTAGATGTTAAAATTAAATAGAAAATAAGAAATAGCTGTATGAAAGAACATGAATATAAAGTCCGCGTAAGATACTCCGAAACGGATCAAATGGGGGTTGTTTATCACGGTAATTATGCTCAATATTTTGAGATGGGACGCGTGGAGTGGCTGAGAAACCTGGGGATTTCCTATAAATGGATGGAAGATAGTGGTATAATGTTACCTGTGGTTTCTTTGAATATAAATTATAAAAAACCAGCAAGGTATGATGATTTGTTAACTGTTAAAACTATTTTCAAAAGTCAAAGCACTGTCAAGATAGAATTTGATTACGAAATCTTCAATGAAAAGCAGGAGTTATTAACAATTGCTAACTCAATTCTTGTTTTTGTAGACATGAAAACGGGTCGCCCTGTGGCGCCACCGGACTATGTAAAAGAAAAACTTTTGTCGATTTAAAAATTTAGGGAACAGATACTAATTATTCGATAATTTTTATCTCAATTTCAAATAAGGAATCAAAAATGTCGAATATTTTTTCGGCATTTTTTTTTCTGGTTTTAATGATGATTTCACAACTCAATTCCATTTTTTGACTTTCTATTTCCAAATTTTTTTCTTTGATAATTCGCATGACTTTATTCATGTTTTTATATTCAAATAGAATTTGATACTGAACGTCAATCGTTTTTTCGATTATGGTACAAGTTTCAAGTGTTAATTGTGCAGTGGTTTTGTATGCTGAAATTAGACCTCCAACACCTAATTTCACACCTCCAAATACTCTAACCACAACTATTAAGGTGTTCGTTACTCCAAACGACTGTAGTTGGCCATAAATAGGCATTCCTGCACTGTTGCTTGGTTCTCCATCATCATTGGCTCGGTAAGTGATTTTTTCAGCTCCAATTTGGTAGGCATAGCAAAAGTGACCTGCGTTAGGATGCTGTTTTTTTAAGTCATCTATGATGGGTTTTAGTTCTTCCTCAGATGCTATAGGAAAGGCGTAGCCAAAGAATTTACTGTTTTTTTCTTTGAAGAGCATTTCTTCACTGGGGTGTGCTATTGTTTTATACGTGTCTTGGATTTCCAATACTATTTTAACTTATTATTTGTTGTCGAATAACTGAATCACATCTTCTTGACCTACTTGAAGGTGCCATACTTGTAGCCCTACCGCAAGTGCTGCCTCTGTATTTTCTTTTTTATCATCTACAAATAGGGTATGTTTGGGTATTAACTCATGATTATTGATAACGGTGGAGTAGATTTGGGTGTCGGGTTTACGCATTCCCATTTCGAAAGAAAAGTAGACTTTTTCAAAACAGTGGTAAAAATCACTGTAAAACGATATGCCAAAACGCTTTTCAAATTCAGCTATATGGATTGCATCGGTATTACTTAAAAGGAAAAGTCGGTATTTTTTTGAAAGTAATTGCAGGAATTCCAGCCGATACAATGGAAAGTCTAGCAAAACAGAATTCCATGCTTTTTGTATTTCATCTAAGCTTGCTGTTGGCATGTATTGTTGTAGCCCTTTTAAAAAAGTCTCTTGGTCTATAAAACCTTTTTCAAACTGTACGTTTAGCTCGTCAAGATTTTCATTCCATTGCGCAAGTCCTAAGTTTTTCATTTTATCAATAGGCGCTTGCTTATCTAAATTGATAAATACATCACCAAAATCAAAAATGATAGTGTCAATCATGGTTTCTACTTATTATGAGTTCATCATTATCAATAAACTGTTTTGTACTTTCCTGTAAAAGGAGTTTCGGAGCAACTACGCCATTATGTAGTAGGGTATTGCTTTTAAAAATTCGTGCTTCATCCCAAAGTCCGGACTCTATAAAGGTTTGTAAGGTTCGAAGTCCTCCTTCAATAATTACGGATTGTATTTGATGATTGTATATTATTTCTAAAATCTGTTCAGCTATGTTGCCTTCAAAATCAATACGCTCAAAGATACAGTTTTCGGTAGAAATAGCATCGAAATTTTCACCAATCACGATGGTTTTTACAAGGTTGTCGAATAGGTGACTTTCTCTTGGAATTCTATTGTTGGCATCAATCACAATTCGGATAGGGTTGCTTCCAGTCCAATCTCTTACATCTAATCTAGGATTATCATCTACAGCGGTTTGAGTCCCTACTAAAATGGCTTGCTCTTCACTTCGCCATTTATGAACGAGTTGTCTCGAATAGGGATTGGTAATCCAAACAGGCTTTTTTTCTGCTTTTGCCGCAGGGGCAATAAATCCATCGAGGCTTTGGGCCCATTTAAGAATTACAAAAGGCCTTTTTTTGTTGTGAAACGTAAAAAAACGTTTGTTAAGTTGGTAGCATTCTTGCTCAAGTACGCCTACAGTAATGTGAATTCCAGCGGCAATAAGTTTTTTTATGCCCTTACCAGCGACTTGTATATTAGGGTCAACAGTACCAATAACAACATTAGGAATACCTGATTGAATAATTAAGTCACTACAAGGAGGTGTTTTTCCAAAATGACTGCAAGGTTCTAAACTTACGTAAATCGTTGCTCTTTTTAATAATGATTTGTCCTTTACGGAATTTACGGCATTAACTTCGGCATGGGGTTCTCCGGCTTTTCTATGCCAACCTTCCCCGATTATTTTCCCATCACATACGATGACACTGCCCACCATGGGATTAGGGTAAGTAGTTCCCAAACCATTTTTGGCGAGTTGTACGCAACGACTGATATATTTTTCATAAGTATTCACCCTGCAAAAGTAGTTATTTTTGGCTAGACGATTTTGTTTCGATTCTATTAAAAATAGCATAAAGTATTGTTACTTTTGTGCTCTAAAATTTAAGTAGAACTGCAACATGGAAAATTGGATCATTAGAAAAATAGAAAAGAAAGATAATGAAGCTGTTGCGCAATTAATTCGCGCCGTTTTTGATGAGTTGAATATCCCTAAGGTGGGCACCGCTTATGAAGATGTGTATTTAGATTTTATGTTTGAGGAATATAGTAAACCGCAATCAGCGTATTTTGTTGTAGAAAGTGAGGGAAAGGTTGTAGGTTCCGCAGGTGTAGCACCGCTTGAAAATGAGGCACCATCGATCTGCGAATTGCAAAAGATGTATTTCCTTCCTGAAACTCGAGGTTTGGGTATTGGCAGTGCGATGATGACCACCTGTTTGCAAGCGGCAAAAGATTTTGGATTTGAACATTGTTATTTAGAAACCATGCCTTTTATGCTTGATGCTCAAAAATTATACAAAAAAGTAGGTTTTAAAAATATCGATGCTCCTATGGGAAGCACAGGGCATACCTCTTGTCCAGTATGGATGCTTAAAAAATTGTAGCGGTATAGCATAGTAGTTTCAATCTGTTAAAATAAAAAAGGCATAATATGAAAATTAGGGAATATAGAAGTCATTTTATTGCAGCACTTACGCCCATATATGATGCAACCGAAGCCGAAAGTTTTTTCTATTTAGTATTAGAAGAGAAAAAGCAATTGCGACGTATTGACCTCGCTTTGACTCCTGATGTGGTATTTTCGGAGGCTGATATTCTAATTTGGGATGCTATTCTAGCGCAATTGAAATTAGAAATTCCTGTGCAGTATATATTGGGTAAAACTAGTTTCTACGGATTGGATTTTGAAGTAAATCCTGCGGTTTTAATTCCAAGACAAGAAACAGAAGAGTTGGTAGATTGGATTATATCGTCGGCCAACAGTTTGAAACTAGATACGCCCTTACGTATTTTAGATATTGGTACCGGTAGTGGATGTATTGCAATCTCTTTGGCCAAAAACATTAAAAACGCAACGGTCTTTGCTCTTGATGTGTCCGATACTGCTTTGGCTACAGCCAAAAAAAATGCGGAAACCAACAAAGTAGCTGTTAATTTTATTTCTCAAAATATTCTAGAAACCACGGATTTACAGCAACAATTTGATATTATTGTATCCAATCCGCCCTATGTTCGAAATTTAGAAAAACAAGAAATTAAAAAAAATGTATTGGATAATGAGCCGCACTTAGCCCTTTTTGTGGCTGATACAGACGCTTTGATTTTTTATCGTAAAATTGCCACTTTGGCACAGAAAAACCTAGTTGTAGGAGGTCAGTTGTACTTTGAGATTAATCAGTATTTAGGAAATGAAATGGTCGCTTTACTTGAAAGCTTATATTTCAAAAACAACGAGCTTCGTAAAGATATTTATGGAAACGACCGCATGACCCGAGCGACGCTATAGGTTCCATAGGAATAGTTATTTCAACTGCTACTTCTTACTTTATTCGTAGCGCAAAGCTTCGATAGGGTCTAGGACAGCTGCTTTTATTGCAGGATACAATCCAGAAACTAAGGCAACTATAAAACTGGTGGTGAAGGCCGCAAAAATGGCTCCCCACGGAATTACAAAAGCAAAATCTAAGGCTGTCGCAATACCAAAACCGATAAGAATTCCTAAAATAATCCCAACCAATCCACCAAGTTGACCAATAATCATCGTTTCAATAAAAAATTGAATCGCAACAGTAGAGCGCTTGGCGCCCAAAGCTTTTCGAACTCCAATTTCTCGTGTTCGTTCGGTTACCGATACAATCATGATATTCATTAAAGCGATTGAAGATCCTAAAACAGTAATGATCCCAATAAGCCAGGAGGCTAAACCTAAATATTGCGTAATGCCAAGGATTCTATTAATCAAATCATCAGATCGAACTACACCAAAATTATTATCCTTCATGGGACTTAGTTTACGTACCCTACGCATGGTGCTTGTAGCGTTGTCAATTGCTTGATCTAAAATTTCTTTTTTAGAAACCATCACGCTCATCGTGTAGTTTATTCGTGGTGCGGTAAACAAAGAACGAGCGACTTGAATGGGTATTAAAACTCTTAAATCTTGGCTATTGCCAAAAGTAGAACCTTTTTCTTTCAATACTCCTATTACTTTAAAGCGGGCACCACGGATAGAAATTATTTTATTGATAGGATTAATGTTTTTAAAAAGGCCTTTTTCAAAATCAGAGCCTACAACACATACATAATTATTATTGGCAATATCAAAAGAATTAAAATTACGTCCCAAACTGGTTTCTAAACCGGAATTGGTAATGAAATATTCATCGACACCCACTACTGAAATGGCAGGATCTGTTTTATCACCTTCATACTTTACCTCTGCAATGGATGTTGCCGTGAACGAAACCGAAGTCTCTGTAAATGGAAAGTTGTATTTGTTTTTAAAAGCTACCGCCTCAGGATAAGATATTATAGGATTGATAATCGTACGCTCCTCACCACCTCGACGCCTTGCCGTATTTTCATACTGACTGATGTTAAAAGTATTCGCTCCCATCGAAGCAAAGTCAGATGAAATAGTGTTTTCTAGTGCTGAAACCACCGTTAAAATCCCTACCAAGGCAGTTATTCCAATAGCGATAATAATCACTGTAAGTGAGGTTCGTAGAATTTGGGTCTTAATGGAGCCAAACGCGATTCGGATATTTTCTTTTAGTAAATTTAGCATCATGGTAGTTTGACACCAAAATACAATTTTTGTTACAACTTTGTTTTGGAAGAAGTATTATTTATTTTAAAAATTAGATATTTGCATTCTAATTGAACTTTAAGATCAGGAAGTGTCCTTTTTTTAATCAAAAATTAGTACTAAAACTATATTTCAACAATGGCATCAAAACCAAGTATTCAAAAAGGAACAAGAGATTTTTCACCTACTGAGGTGGCAAAACGACAGTATATTATTCAAACGATTAAAAATAATTTTGAAAAATTTGGTTTCCAACCTATCGAAACCCCTTCTTTTGAAAATTCAGAAACCCTAATGGGGAAATATGGAGAAGAAGGTGATCGTTTAATTGTTAAAATTTTAAACTCGGGTGATTATTTGGCGAAAGCCAATGCAACTCATTTAGAAAGCAAGGACAGCACTAAGCTTACTGCAAGCATATCTGAGAAAGCGTTGCGTTACGATTTAACGGTACCCTTTGCACGTTATGTGGTGCAGCACCAAAACGAAATCGAATTTCCGTTCAAAAGGTACCAAATACAACCAGTGTGGCGTGCTGACCGACCGCAAAAAGGACGTTTTAGAGAGTTTTTTCAATGCGATGCTGATGTGGTAGGTTCAAAGTCTTTATGGCAAGAAGTAGAGTTAGTACAATTATACGATACGGTTTTTACGCAATTAGGATTAAAAGGAGTAACGGTAAAAATTAATAACCGTAAAATTCTTTCGGGTATTGCTGAGGTGATTGGAGCGTCAGACAAATTAATTGATTTTACGGTTGCTTTAGATAAATTAGATAAGATAGGAGAGGACGGCGTAAAAACTGAAATGATTTCAAAAGGCATTACTGAGGACGCTATTGCAAAAGTGCAACCCTTGTTTAACTTCACAGGTTCTATTAGCGAAAAAATAGAAAAGTTAGGATTGCTATTGGCTTCCTCTGAAGAAGGAATGAAGGGAGTAGCTGAGTTGCAATTTATTTGTGAATCGGTTACTAAATTAGGACTTGCAACTGCTACATTAGATTTAGATGTTACTTTAGCTCGAGGTTTAAATTATTATACTGGTGCCATATTTGAAGTTTCGGCTCCTGCCGGTGTTGCTATGGGATCGATTGGCGGTGGAGGTCGTTACGATGATTTAGCGGGTATTTTTGGCTTAAAAAACATGAGTGGAGTAGGGATTTCTTTTGGTTTAGACCGAATTTATCTTGTGGTTGAGGAGTTAAATTTATTTCCAGAAACAGTTACAGCAACCTCTAAAGCCTTGTTTATTAATTATGGTGATGCTGAGGCATTTTATGCTATGCAAGCCATCCAAAAATTGCGTGCCGCAGGTATAAAAGTAGAATTGTATCCAGATAATGCTAAAATGGCGAAACAATTTCAGCATGCCGATAAACGAACTATTCCTTTTGCGGTGATTGCTGGCGAAAAGGAGATGGAAACTAATTCGTATGGCCTTAAAAACTTAGTAACAGGTGAGCAAATTACAGTGGATTTTGAAAACTTGAAAGCCGCTTTGCAATAATCGTTTTGTCTACTAAATAATAAAGGGTCTTGAATTATTTTCAAGACCCTTTTTATATTCTTACTTCATCAGCTGCTGTAGTGGTTTGAGTTGTTCCATGTCTAAATTAGATTTTTGGATAATTTGTATCAAACTCATTATGTTGTTTGCATTCATGTCTTTTCCAAGAACACGAATTACGGCAAAGCCATTCTCTTTGCGTTTGGTGTATAAAATGAATTCGTCGATATGATCATCATCACCAATAAAACTTACAGATGCTGCGCTAGAACCCATACTTAATTTCATGAGTTGTTGGTATTTCTCCTCTTTTAAGATCGCGTTCAGCTTAGCGTTTTCTACTTCATAAAGTTCTTTGTAATCTTTAGTCAGTTTAAATGCTAGTATATTCATTTTATCAAATGAAGCGAGCGCAGTTTGTTGTTCCTCTGTTAGACTGTCTTTTTCAATATTTAAGATCGATGGAGAGATGTCAAGCGCTATGAAATTCTTGTTTTCAGTATTTTCGACAAAATATTTCTGAAGTGAAGGTTTATTGCTGCAACTGGCAAACACTAAAAGGATAATCAGTAAAAAGCTAGGAGTGGTTTTCATTTTATTTTTTGTTTTTGCTCGCTTTTTTTAGCTCATCACCACCAGGAATTTTCATTTTATCAGTCAAAATAGCAATCTCATTCAAATCAAAATCTCCGGTTAAGGACATAAGAACGGTTTGGTCTGTTTTGCTACCTCCTTCAATGAACATTAGTAATTCTTTTATTTGAGAATCAGAACCGCCTGATTTCACAAGAATTTTAATGTTTTTGCCGCTGTCATTTACGCGCATCAATTCTTCTAGTCCAACAGATTTTACATATTTATCGGCAGTTGATTTTAAGTCTGTTGTTGCTTTAGAACTAGTAGTAGTAAATACTCTTAAGTTGTCTAATTTTTTAATAAGGTTCATGTATTGCTGTGCCTGCTTATCAGAGACATCTACTTTTACTTTACTCATCAATTCGAACATTTTTTTATTGACTATTAAGGCAGTCACATCGTCTTGACCTTCAAATTTCTCAAAGGCAGATTGCGCGAAAAAGGGAGAGGCTATTAAGATAAAGGCCAGCGTTAAAAATACTTTTTTACTGTTGTTTAAAAAGAGTGATTTCATTAGTTTTTAATTAAAGGATTAAATATTTTAT